>CP134604.1:3300000-3647500 GCA_021555105.2 Thalassospiraceae bacterium LMO-JJ14 | reverse complement strand
AACCTTTTGGAGGCAGCCGGCCACGGTCAGGTCAGCGACTGGGGTGAAGTCGTAACAAGGTAGCCGTAGGGGAACCTGCGGCTGGATCACCTCCTTTCAAGGATGTTGGTTGTCGCATTTATGCGCGCTTAACGGAGTGCTTCGGCACGATGTTGCGTTGATGAGTGTTGATGCCCAACCCTTCATACTACTACTACGATCAAACTGTTCTTTATGGATGGCTTGCCGCCGTCTGCGTATCTCTTCCGTAATGTTAATCAGAGGCCGGATGGCGTAAGCCATCTTCCCCAGGTTATAGCCAATTCAAGGGGCCGTAGCTCAGTTGGGAGAGCGGTAGCTTTGCAAGCTTCAGGTCGTCGGTTCGATCCCGTCCGGCTCCACCATTCCCTGCATGTTCAGCGTGCCGGGATGGCAAAGAGGAAGGCTTCGGATCTCGAGTGCAGGGCCTGTAGCTCAGTTGGTTAGAGCGCGCGCTTGATAAGCGTGAGGTCGGAAGTTCAAGTCTTCCCAGGCCCACCATTCTTATCTGCGGGTGGCCGTGAAAAGACGGATATGTCAGGACAGTACGCTGTTCTGACATATCTGCCTTCGGCAGATTGCCACCGCTTTTGCGGTGATTTGACATTGTAAAGAGGAACGATCCTCGGACGATCGCATCATGATTGGATGCGTTTGCCACGAGGTTCTGTCTGGCAACGCCGGATACACTGGAAGACTTGCACAGTATTCCAGGAGTTCGCGAACGCGTTTGTTCGTGAATGCTTGTGTGTCCGGCATGATACAGACCTTCCGGAACCAGCCCTCGTTGGTGTGACGTACGTCTTTTGGCGTGCCGACATCGAGACCGACGGGGATCTTGGAAGGCTGTATCGCGTTGAGTTTAATAAGGTTCTGTGCGTTTCCGGTCTGCCTGTTTGCGGGCCGGGGCCGGATCGTTTGTAACGGGTTTCAAAAGGCCGTTACGGATTGATCCTGCATGGATTACAGGAACTCAGGTTCCGTTGGTCCGTGTCATCGATTTATCGATGCGAACAAACAATACGTTCGCACCCGGTGATTGATGGTGTGGTCTGCGGAGGTTCCGTTGGTCCGTGTTGCATGGGACGTTCTCAAGCAAATTAAGAGCATTTGGTGGATGCCTTGGCATCGAGAGGCGATGAAAGACGTGGCACTCTGCGATAAGCTGCGGGGAGGGGAGAGCACCCTTTGATCCGTGGATTTCTGAATGGGGCAACCCGGCGCTTTAGCGTCATCGTCAACTGAATACATAGGTTGGCGAAGCAAACCCGGCGAAGTGAAACATCTCAGTAGCCGGAGGAAAGGACATCAATTGAGACTCCGTTAGTAGTGGCGAGCGAACGCGGATCAGGCCAGTGGCAGTTGCGTAAGAACCGAAACCGTCTGGAAAGTCGGGCCATAGTGGGTGATAGCCCCGTACGGGTAGAAAGCGCAGTTGTCCTCGAGTAGGGCGGGGCACGTGAAACCTTGTCTGAACATGGGGGGACCATCCTCCAAGCCTAAGTACTCCTCGATGACCGATAGTGAACCAGTACCGTGAGGGAAAGGTGAAAAGCACCCCGACGAGGGGAGTGAAAGAGACCTGAAACCGAATGCTTACAAGCAGTCGGAGGGAGCTTGTCTCCTGACGGCGTACCTTTTGTATAATGGGTCAGCGAGTTAATTTTGCGAGCAAGCTTAAGCCGTTAGGTGTAGGCGCAGGGAAACCGAGTCTTAATAGGGCGCTTTAGTTCGTAGGATTAGACCCGAAGCCCGGTGATCTAGCCATGAGCAGGTTGAAGGTGCGGTAACACGTACTGGAGGACCGAACCCACTTATGTTGAAAAATGAGGGGATGACTTGTGGTTAGGGGTGAAAGGCCAATCAAACCGGGTAATAGCTGGTTCTCCGCGAAATCTATTTAGGTAGAGCGTCATGTATTGCCGTCGGGGGTAGAGCACTGGATGGGCTAGGGGGTCCCACAGACTTACCAAACCTAACCAAACTCCGAATACCGACGAGTATGAGCATGGCAGACAGACGGCGGGTGCTAAGGTCCGTCGTCGAAAGGGAAACAGCCCAGACCACCAGCTAAGGTCCCCAAATCACGACTAAGTGGGAAAGGATGTGGGAAGGCCAAGACAACCAGGAGGTTGGCTTAGAAGCAGCCATCCTTTAAAGAAAGCGTAACAGCTCACTGGTCTAAACAAGCCGTCCTGCGCCGAAGATGTATCGGGGCTAAAGTCGTGTACCGAAGCTGTGGACTTGATCTTTGATCAAGTGGTAGCGGAGCGTTCCGTAGGCCTGCGAAGGTGTACCGCGAGGTATGCTGGAGGTATCGGAAGTGAGAATGCTGACATGAGTAGCGATAAAGAGGGTGAGAAACCCTCTCGCCGAAAGTCCAAGGGTTCCTGCGCAAGGCTAATCCGCGCAGGGTGAGCCGGTCCCTAAGGCGAGGCCGAAAGGCGTAGTCGATGGGAACCTGGTTAATATTCCAGGGCCTGGTGGATGTGACGAATGGCGGTAGTTGTGAGGACTTATCGGATTGTCCTTGCTGCGAAGCTGTTCCAGGAAATAACACCACCGTATAGACCGTACCCCAAACCGACACAGGTGGACAGGTAGAGTATACCAAGGCGCTTGAGAGAACGATGTTGAAGGAACTCGGCAAAATACCTGCGTAACTTCGGGAGAAGCAGGCCCCGTTGATGGGCAACCATCGGCGGGGGGCACAGACCAGGGGGTAGCGACTGTTTACTAAAAACACAGGGCTCTGCGAAGTGGAGAACACGACGTATAGGGTCTGACGCCTGCCCGGTGCCGGAAGGTTAAAAGGAGAGGTGAGAGCCTTGAATTGAAGCCCCGGTAAACGGCGGCCGTAACTATAACGGTCCTAAGGTAGCGAAATTCCTTGTCGGGTAAGTTCCGACCTGCACGAATGGCGTAACGACTTCCCCACTGTCTCCAACATCGACTCAGCGAAATTGAATTCTCCGTGAAGATGCGGAGTACCCGCGGTTAGACGGAAAGACCCCGTGCACCTTTACTACAACTTCAGAGTGGTACTAGGGAATGACTATGTAGGATAGGCGGGAGCCTTTGAAGCGTCGGCGCTAGCTGGCGTGGAGGCACCCTTGAAATACCGCCTTTTTGTTCTCTGGTATCTAACCGCGATCCCTGAACCGGGATCCGGGACCCTCTGTGGTGGGTAGTTTGACTGGGGCGGTCGCCTCCTAAAGAGTAACGGAGGCGCGCGAAGGTGGGCTCAAGCCGGTCGGAAATCGGCTGTTGAGTGCAATGGCATAAGCCTGCCTGACTGCGAGAGCGACAGTTCGAGCAGAGACGAAAGTCGGTCATAGTGATCCGGTGGTCCCGCATGGAAGGGCCATCGCTCAACGGATAAAAGGTACGCCGGGGATAACAGGCTGATGATCCCCAAGAGTCCACATCGACGGGATCGTTTGGCACCTCGATGTCGGCTCATCACATCCTGGGGCTGGAGCAGGTCCCAAGGGTTCGGCTGTTCGCCGATTAAAGTGGTACGTGAGCTGGGTTTAGAACGTCGTGAGACAGTTCGGTCCCTATCTGCCGTGGGTGTTGGATACTTGAGAGGAGCTGCCCCTAGTACGAGAGGACCGGGGTGGACGTATCTCTGGTGGACCTGTTGTCACGCCAGTGGCACAGCAGGGTAGCTAAATACGGACGGGATAACCGCTGAAGGCATCTAAGCGGGAAGCCCCCCTCAAAACCAGGTATCCCTTGAGAGCCGTGGAAGACCACCACGTTGATAGGCTGGATGTGGAAGCATGGCAACATGCGTAGCTGACCAGTACTAATAGCTCGATAGGCTTCAGAACGTGCTCATGCGCACGGACGAACGGAACCTTTATTAACTCAATATGTTTGCCCATACTCAATGTCTGGGCGCGCTTTACGCATCGTAGAGCGGCATATACTTCAAACGCACACAAACCAGACAGAGAACGCCGCGTCACAACAGTGACAGGCAACAAACCTTGCGCTTCGACGACCTGGTGGTCATGGCAAGGGTGCCCCACCCGATCCCATCCCGAACTCGGACGTGAAAGCCCTTAGCGCCGATGGTACTGCATCTTAAGGTGTGGGAGAGTAGGTCGCCGCCAGGTCTTCGAAACGCAAGGCAAACAAAACAATCGTTCCTCTTTCTTCTTCCCGTTCCCGCATGGCCGGGATCTCCGATCGGGTCCATACAGAACGGGTACGAGGGATGGCGCAGCCCGCCCTGCCGAGACAACGCCGCACATGGCGTGCGGGAAAAGTTGTCGAGGCAAAACAAATAGCTGCTGCCGGGCCATACCCCGGTAAAAACCACTGTCGCGGGATGGCGCAGCCCGCCCTGCCGAGACAACGCCGCACATGGCGTGCGGGAAAAGTTGTCGAGGCAAAACAAATAGCTGCTGCCGGGCTATGCCCCGGTAAAAACCACTGTCGCGGGATGGAGCAGCCCGGTAGCTCGTCAGGCTCATAACCTGAAGGTCGCAGGTTCAAATCCTGCTCCCGCAACCAATAAATAAGGCCCCCAACTTGGGGGCCTTATTTATTGGGTCCGAGCGTGTGAATGAACCTGCTGTTTTGCACAAAAGCCGTTGTAAGACAACGGCTTGCAGTGGACACGAGGGCGCGAGCCCTACGTGACAAATCCTGCTCCCGCTGCGCGAAGCGGGCGGAACGCCTCCCCAAATAAAAAGCCCTCGTCTCAACAAGTTGGGGGCTTTTTGCTGTCCGGGGCGCTGCGGCCAAATATAAAGCTGGAAGCAAAATAGAAGCAGCTGGCGCAGGAAAAATATGCAATATGATCGTTCTAATCCGCAGTAAGTAAATAGAGTTAAACGGAAATCCTTCGGATTTGATAGTGTCCTTTCCCAGACGGGGTTGGATTCGCGAATCTCCACAACATCAACCGATTCGATCTCGCCCTTATGCGTCGTGTATGCTTGTCCTTTTGCCCAGATAGAGAAAGCCTTGAAGTACTGAACAGGGTAGCAATGCAAGTCGATTAATGATCAACGGCCAGCCGTCAAAAAATTGACTCGCCCGGAGTAATGCACGCGCATGGTGCGACAGCACCGGGCTTATTAATCTCCTTCAGAAACGCGAGTATCGGCACTGCTTGTTTCCCGAGTGTGGGTTTGGGGCAATCCAGGAACTTCAGGTCCAGATCATCCAAGTTAAACGGGTTACCGGGGTGTCCGGGTGACAGACGCGTTTCTCCACATATTTAAATCCGTCCAGCGCTACGACCTCCACGGCGAAATCAAGCATCTTCCGAGCCTCTTCGGGATGTACAACGACGAGAGACTGGAGGCGGCGAACGATCAGATCGGCCAGCGTCCCCTTCGTGAAACCATGGCTACCGCAAGGGCGCCCCGAGAGCGCCATAGCCGACTTCCACCAGTCGGGTGCAGGCAAGACGGAGTGTGGCGCCGGCGGCCTGTAACCGAGTAAACTGTGCGGTCTCTTGCACCGGGGAATCATCCTAACCAAAGTTCGTCGTTAGTTTGCGAAAAGTGACCGAAGACGGAGCCGCCCGTGGATTGAACGATTCCTCGTCGGAAAAATCCCCCGTTCAAGCTGAAATGCGGTCAAGAATTTGCCGAGAGACGTCTTGCCACGGTTTGACGTCTGACGGATGAACCGCATCCAGAATATGTATGCAGCCGGAAAGAACTACATCGGTGTCCATACAGAAGACTATGTCAATATAATCACTTTCTTGTAGCGAATGCTCTTAAAGAACTATTTAGAGGCGGCCTTTCTGTCCAGAATAGGTGTGTATGCGCTAAAGCGAACGGTGCTTTCATTCGCTAAACTTCCCTGCTTATGACCCTATCGTGCCCCAGATCTGTCATTCGAACTAGGTCGCAAGGTTGTTCGCGATGTTGTGCGGCGAAGTTTTTCTGACTGTAGGCACCTAAACTTCAAAGATATTGTGTCTATGGGGCTGTCTGTACGCAGAAGAGACGGCGCGCCTGATGAATGAACAATATATATCTTGATTAATAAAAAAAAGATTGCATTTAATGAGACTATCGTTTCTATTTTAACCCCGCTGGCATGCCATTGGTTTGTTATGACGGTGCAGAATTCAATAAACGCCAAATTGGGAGGCAAGTATGACTATCGATAAAGACGGGAAGACCGGTGAAGTTCAGAGCCCCGATGAGGGAATCACACGTCGTGACTTCGTTCGAATCGCCAAGCGATACGGGATGATGTCGACAATGATGGCAGGCGCCGGCATGGCTGGGCTGATATCAGCGCCGAGACTGGCCGAAGCGGCGAAGTCAACATATGAGCGACGGTTCAAGAGTGAACCAAAAATTACGTTAAAGTACGGAGCGGCCGGTTATACCCCCCAGATCCTCAGTGTCGAGAAGGCTGGCATGCTGCATTTCGTGCGTGAATTGGAAGCTCGTACGGACGGCGCTGTGCGGATCGAGTACCTCGATGGTGGGCAGATTTGTAACCAGCTCGATTGCATTAAGAAAACTCAACAAGGGATTGTCGATATTTTCTCAGCGTCGACGCAGAATTCAGCCGCATCCGCACCTTATTACAATGTCCTTGATTACCCATACATGTTCCCTTCCCGGGCGTCGATGCACCATTTTTTCTATCACCCGAAAAGTGAAGAATTGTTCCGCAAACCGATGCGTGAGCGCCATGGCATTGAGTTCATGTATACTCATTGCGAACTGCGCGGGCTCTATCTTGGGCTGAAGTGGGACGACAAGCCTTTGGTCACGAGCATTGACCAGATCAAGGGCGCCAAAATTCGGGCAACCGGGAGTAAGATGGGACGCACCGCACTTGGATTGATGGGGCTGAACCCTGTCCCAGTTGCTTGGGAAGAAACCCTCGAAGGCCTTAAGAACGGTTTGATCGACGGCGCTGAAACCGGTGCCGGGGCAGTCGCTTACGCTGGCATGAGCCCGGTCGTTTCACAGGCGCTCGAAATTGGCTTTTTTGCGAACACGGAGCACGCAGCCTTCAACGTTAAGAGCTTCGAAAAACTCGGCTCTGCTTACCAGGAGCAGGCGCTCGAAGCGGCGTATGCGGCTCAAGTCTATACGCAAGGGATGAACGAAGCCGCATTGATGCAAATCACCGGCCGGACGGCAACGCCGACCCCTGGAAGTATATGGGAGAAGGAAGGTGTGCGCGTCAGTTTCTTCTCGAAAGAAGAAATAGACAAGATCAAGAAAAGTTGTACGCCGGAGCATAACCCTGAGCCCTGGGCGGAGTGGCGCGAACGCTTAAACGATTGGTCCGGCGGGCATGATACTTATGCCGAGATCGGTGCTATCGCCCGGGAGATTCCTGAAGATACACATGCCGTCAATGTTGAGCCACGTCGCTGGTGGCGCGGTTAATTCCGTGACAGTTTAATCAAGCCCGGCGCATTTTATGCGCCGGGCTTGATGCGACTGGTATCAGGAATGATGGTATTGCGGCTCAATTGGGTTTTATACACCAGATGTCGGTGCCGTGAGGAATGGAGGGTCAAATGACTGCCGCTTCAATATGGCGTGTGGTCGACGAAAACCTAGAGAAGTTCGTCGTCTCAATTAGTTTTGCTGTGCTTGCTGGAATTATAATATTGGCCGTGGTCCAGCGCTTTGTCTTTAACTATCAAAGCCCATGGAGTGGTTCGATCCCAGTGTACCTGTTTCTTTGGGTCACCTGGATTGGAGCTGCTTATAATATACGTACACGCACCCAACTTCGCTTCGGAGAAGTGAGGGCGAACCTTCCGTACAATGGTAAGTTTTTGTGTGTGTTGCTGGATGCTGCCCTCTGGTTAGGGGTCTCAGCTGTCGTCATATATTTCGCGATTGAGCAAATTCAGCTTGTGCATATGAATTTTGCTATCGTTCAGGGTACCGACAATCTTCCTCAATGGTGGTTTTACTTGGCAACACCAATTGGTTGGGGCCTCGTAATTTTTCGGGTCATTCAAAACCTGGTCATAGACATAACGGCTTATCTTCGCAAAGAGCCGCTAGAGGTCGACACTACAATATTTACGGCCGATTAAAAGCTGGGACACTCTGTATCATGGATCAAAGTACGCTTATTTCGTTAGTTTCGCTGCTCACGTTTGTATTCTTCATGCTTGGCGTGCCGATTTTCCTGGTTATTTCGACGTGGGTGATAGGTGTCAGTCTCGTCATTGACTTCACGTTGGCTAACTTCGGGGTTACCCTTTTCGAGGGGCTCAGTTCCTTTGCGCTGTTGGCATTACCGTTGTTTATCCTCGCTGGCGATTTGATGAAAGAAACGGGGATTGCCAAACGCCTTGCTGATTTTGCATTTAGCGTAGTCGGCTGGATTCGTGGAGGCATGGCGCTGACGAGTATTGGGGCATGTGGATTGTTCGCAGCCGTCTCGGGTTCAAACTCGGCGACAACGGCCGCGATCGGCTCGATCATGAATCCAGAATTACTTAAACAAGGTTATGATGGCCGATTTGCCGCAGCGACGATTGCTTCGGGTGGTGTTGTTGGGATTATCATTCCACCAAGTATTGTGTTCATCGTCTACGGTGTGCTGTTGAAATTACCAGTTGGCGATCTGTTCGTTGCTGGCCTGCTGCCAGGAGTGATCTTGGTTATAGCAATGCAACTAACTGCTTATTTGATCAGTAGAGTAAATGGCTGGGGCGAGATCGTAGAATTTCGTGCATCGAATATTGCCCGTGCCGGTGCGCGTGCTTACCTCGGACTACTGGCAATCGTGATCGTCCTGTTTGGTATCTATAGCGGCATATTCTCTCCGACAGAAGCCGCAGGTATCACCGTCGGGTTTACAGTGCTCGCAGGGATGGTAGTAACGAGGTCAATGAAATTCAGGGACCTGCCGAAGGTTTTAGTAAGGTCCAGCCAATTAACGGCCATGCTGGCACCTATGGTTGCGATTTCCGTCGTGATGCAGCAGATATTCGCGGTGCTTGGCGTTCAGGAATTCGTCAATGACATTTTTGCCGCCGTTGGCGGCGGATACTACGGAGTTTTGGCGCTTTGTATGGTTATGATCCTAGTTTCCGGGATGATCATCGAAAGCATACCAAACACAATCATCTTCGCGCCGATTCTGGCTCCAATTGCCGCATCGGCTGGTGTAGATCCAATCCATTTTGCCGTGATATTCATGGTCGGGACAGCGATCGGTTTTATTACCCCACCGTATGGTTTGAATCTATATGTCGCCAGTGGCGTTACAGGGATCCCATATCTGAAGCTAGTGAAATTTGTAGTGCCATACCTGCTGGCACTGATTAGTGCTTGGTTGATTATCGTTCTTGTCCCCTGGTTCAGCGAAGTGCTGCGTGTTCGATACTAGGTATAATTCCATAGGTCATAGGGGTTTCGCTCCAGCGTTATGTTCTCGTGAGTGAGATGCCTGATTTAACCGTGCTTCTCGTTTCAGTTCCTGTTGTGCTAATCGCTGGGTTCATCAGGGGCTTTACAGGCTTCGGCGGGCCGCTGGTTTTAATGCCTGTTTTGGTTCTGTTTCTGGCGCCCCCTTCGGCCGCGGCAATTGTGTTGATCATAGATATCTGCTCGAACTTCGGATTGCTTAAAGATGCCTTTCGTTTTGCCGCACGACGGACAGTTTTGTTTACTGTCGCGAGTGCAATGGTCGCCATTCCATTCGGCAGCTATCTGATGATATCGGCTGACCCGGGGAGCGTGCGAACTTTGATTTATGCGGCTGTTGGAGTAGCTGCACTTATTTTGCTTACAGGCGTGCGGAGCTCAAGGCCATTCAAGTCTTATGAACTTGTCGCCGGTGGGGCTGGGGCAGGTGGAGTTATGGGTGCAACGGCGCTTGGAATTCTAATCGTTCCTGTACTTTTTTCCATGTCTGATGCGGCTCGCACAACGCGCGCCAACTTAATTGTATGGGTATTTTTCGTCAGTATATTCTTTTTGGGTGTATTGTTTTTCGAGAATGCTTTTGGCCAGCGAGAAATGATTCTCGGCGTAGGGTTCGCGCCAATCTATCTTGCAGGAGCAGTATTGGGTAAGAAGTGCTTTGGCCAGTTGGATGAGGAAGTATTTCGCCGCTGGGTTCTGTTTTTCTTGGTCGCCGTATCTATTGCGGGTCTCTTGTTTGGGTGATTAGTTACGAACCATGGGAGCGCAATTTCCCAGACGAATTCAGGCGTGGGAAATTTGGCGACGGCCTGGCTCCAAACATGCGGCCAACAGATTGAATCGCGGGGGTTCCCAAGGAAAACAGGTCAGCCATCGATTTGAGAGCATCGCACAGCCCTTCGAGCTGACTTTCTGGGATATTGGCTGATCGGCCATTCATGAACACGCAACCAATACAGGCGCCATCCTCAGTCCAGATAGGTGCCCCGATGGCCGTCAGCCCGTCGAAATAGTCATCTCGTGCAATTACGTAACCGTGTTGTTGCCATTTTTCTAGGTCGTGCTCTAGTTCCGCCGGATCAGTAATTGTATGGCTGGTATGGGCTTCCAATGGTCCAGGGCCTAGCCATTTTTGCCGCTCTGAAGCGCTCATGGTTAAAAGTAAAATTTTTCCGGACGCAGAAGCATGAACGGGACTATTTAACCAAGTGTCATAGGCGGGGCTGAGGGAATTCTGCCCAGTCGCTATTTCGACAAGAATGCGTTCTTGCATACAGAAGAGTACAAATCCCGTCGTTTGATTGTATTCATCGCGGAATTGATCTGCTGCCCTAGCCGCTTCACGGCGAAATTCGTTGAGCGGGCTGTATATCGAAAGCGGGAAAAGTAACTTCGGGCTGGCAAAATATCGTTTTGCGGCATCATCCCTGATTATATACCCATGCTCGTGTAACGTTTGCAGCAAGCGATGGGTGGTACTCGCATCGAATTCACAGATTTGCGAAATCTCTGTAGACGACACGGGACGACCGATGTTGCGGATGACGTCGATAATTTTCATGCCCCTTGCCAAGGCGCCGGTAACTTTGTTGTCTTTCATTTCCATGGCTTTAACGGTGCTTTCCTATTTCAGTCTATGCAAGCTTTTTGTCGCCTTTATCAAAGATTGCCCCAACAAGACTTTGACCCGGTATGAATGAATTAAGAATACCCTGAACGCGCAACCTCTTCCAACCATACGGTTATATAACGGGGGGTGTACACTTGATTAATCGGTGTTTATTATATCATTTAACGAAAATAATTATTCAATTAATGAGAAAAACATTTTATAATAATTGGGTTCCAAATTTGAATGGGAGTTGAAAATGGACGACGTTTCGGTGCCGGCGGAAAATCCCCCTAACAAGCTTAGCTATTCTGCTTACCATCACAGAAATGTGCCTTCAGAGGACTCGGAGATCACTCGTTCGGGTCCGGACACGCTTCTTGGTGAGTATCTGAGACGTTTTTGGCAGCCAGTCTGTATGTCCGAACAATTAAGGGATGTCCCGCATAAGATTCGAATCATGGGTGAGGATCTAATTGCGTTCCGTGATAAGCGTGGGGAAGTCGGTGTTATGCAACGGCACTGTGCGCACAGAGGGGCTTCTTTGGAGTTTGGCATTATCGGCGAGCGAGGTATTCGCTGCCCATATCATGCGTTTCATTATGATGTTGACGGCACCTTGCTTGATGCGCCCGGCGAGCCGGACAATGGAGCAAAATTGAGCCAGACTGTTTGCCAGGGGGCATATCCCGCGTTCGAACGTGACGGGTTGGTTTTTGCCTATATGGGTCCTCCGGATAAAAAGCCGCCGTTCCCGGAATGGGATGCGATGGACAAATATGATGACACGCGCCTGGTGCCATTCTCGAATGTGTTTCCGTGCAATTGGTTGCAGGTCCTAGATAATATCGCCGACCAGGTTCACACGAGCCTGCTTCACAATCCCGCCATCTTGTTCGATGGAGACCCGCCTGCGGATATCGATATAGATAGATTCACATTGAAAGCATTCAGCGGGGTTCCGGTGCTGGACTTCACTGAAGTGCGAAACAGCACAAGTATGGCATTTATCGCGGGACGAAGAATGAGTGATGATCGCGTGTGGTGGCGTATCAACGAATGTTCCCTACCAAATCATACTTTCCATGCGTATTTGTTTGAAAATGGCGCTGAGGTTCGGAAGTTCCACAGAGTCCACATGATGCGCTGGTATGTGCCCGTCGATGATGAGAACTCTATCGTCTACGGTTATCGTATGTTTGGGAAAACGATAGATCCGTATGAGCTTGGTTGTGAGGACAAAGTTGGTTGGGACGATATGGACTTCCTGGGCGGTCAGGTCGGGGATCGACCCTATGAAGAGAGTGTGCGTTTGCCCGGAGATTGGGAAGTGATCGTGGGGCAACGCCCGATCGCAATTCATGCGTTAGAGAATCCGATGGCGGCAGATGCCGGCGTATATATGTTTCGAAAGTTATTGCGACAGGCGGTACGCGGGAAGAATCAGGGTGCAAACCCAGAAGCCCTGCACGCCAGGGCGACTGAAGGGCTGCCAACCCACTGCTACACGCAGAACACAATCATCTCAGTAAGCCGTCGCCCGGATGACGAGGAAGACAAGAAAGTTATCCGAGAAATTGGTCGAAAGATCGTCGCTTTGACAGCCGCAGCCGATGCATATATCGGCGAGGAGAGAAAACAGTTCATGTGCGACAAATTGACCGAAATCGAGCGAGATTACGGGTAACTCTTTGCACTCTGGCCGTCCCATTATCTGATTGACGGCAACAACAACTAGACGAGGTAAAAGCAATGACGGGTTCCGCGTCGTTATCGGTACGCGTTCGCTCGATCGTGTACCAAGGCGATTATATCAATCAGTATGAAGTCGTTCATCCGGACGGAGATGATCTGCCGCCCTTCAATGCCGGGGACCACATCGACCTTTATTTCAGGGATGGCCGGGTACGTCAGTATTCACTTTGCAATGATCCGAAAGAGCGCAGTCGTTACGTTTTTGCCGTACTGCGCGACGAAAATGGACGAGGTGGGTCGAAGGCGATCTTTGATCTGGTCCATGTCGGAAGGATTTTGAGTATTTCGGCGCCACGCAGCAACTTTCGATTGGCGGAGGGGGCGAATAAACATCTGCTCTTGGCGGGCGGTATCGGTATCACACCCATCATGTCGATGGTCCGTCACTTAGAGGGTGCAGGTGCGGATTACGAGCTTCATTACTGTACCAAGTCTCCGGAGCAGACGGCTTTTCGTGATGAGCTTCGGGAGTTGGGAGCATCAGGTAAGGTGAATGTTCATCATGACGGCGGTGTACCCTCGCGCGGGCTCAATATTGCCGCGTTGCTCAAAAACTATGCGGAAGGCACCCATTTGTACTACTGCGGACCGACCGGTTTCATGAACGCAGTGAAGGCGGCGTCTGCACGCTGGCCAAAGGGCACCGTCCATTTTGAGCTCTTCAAGGTTCCAGAAGGAGATTCGCCGGTTCCCGATGCCTTGATGGGAGACGGTGGGGATGGCGTTATTGGTGTAGGATTCAAGCTGAAGCTTGCGAAAAGTGGCGGAGAGTATGTTGTTCCTGCTGACAAGTCGATTATCGAGGTCCTGCGCGAAAATGGAGTAGAAGTTGAAACCTCTTGTGAAGCAGGTCTCTGCAGAACATGTATAACGCGTGTTTTGGAGGGTGAGCCCGAGCATATGGACTATGTGCTGGATGAGGAAGAGCAAAGGGAATATATGCTGATTTGCTGCTCACGCTCAAAGTCGCCTCGGCTCGTTCTGGACCTGTAATATTCGGCCATCAAGGATTGAGGATTAGATCGGAGGCCCGTTCACCGATCATGATGCTGGGGGCGTTTGTATTGCTGGTGGTGTGAATGGGCATAACGGAAGCGTCTGCAACACGCAGCCGACCGACCCCATGAACGCGAAGGTCAGGGGCAACAACACTATTCCTGTCACGGCCCATCGAACAACTGCCAATAGGGTGCCACGATGTTTCGGCGCTCGATTTGATATAATCGAGTAGTTCAATATCGTTCTCAGTATCAAGCCCAGGCCTGACTTCGCGCACGACCAGATCGCTCAAAGGCGGTATTCTTGCGATCTCACGAGCGCGGCGCACCCCCCAAAGGGTCGCATTTATATCATCCGGGTGTTCCAGATAGTTTGCTCTAATGTTGGGTGCGTCTTCGGCGTGGGGCGAGCGGATATGTATTTCACCATGTGATTTCGGGAACAAAAAATACGAGCCGATATGGAAACCGGAAAACGGGTCTACTCCAGATTTGACGTAACGGCTTTGACTGCTTGAGAGTGCACATTGGATGCGGGTATCAGAATAATCACTGAGTATGCTTTTCACGAAGGCGTGAGCCCTGAAGCTGGGCGTCGCAAACAAGCCTCGCCTTGTGGTTGCGTACTTAAGCAACTCCCATGCTGCAAACATCCGACTATTGATTAAGTCATTGGCAGTTGCATGGCAGTTGGTCTCGAAACTGACACGACAATGCAAATGGTCTCGTAAATTGTATCCAACTCCAGGCAAGTGATGAATGACATCGACGCCATTAGCTTTCAGGATTTCAGAATCACCAATCCCGGATAGCTCCAGAAGCTTTGGACTGTTGAGTGCGCCGGCAGAAAGGATCACTTCACGATTTGCGCTGGCTTCGAAAAGTTTTCCCTGATGCCAGTATTGGACGCCTTTAGCCGTATGGCTCTCTAAAATAATTCGGGTTGCTAAGGCATGCTTTTTTATTTCGAGGTTAGCCCGTTTTCGAATGGGCTTCAGATAACCGTGGTAAGTACCACAACGAATTCCGTTCGATGCGGCGATCTGCAATCGGGATACACCCCCGGTTTGCTTGCCATTATAGTCTTCGTTGAACGGAATCTGGTTGTGAACACAGCTATCTATAAATGCCTGCGAAATCTTGTCTTCCGGCTCCAAACGCGTCAGGTGAATAGGGCCGTCGTGCCCCCGCAAGCTCTCATCGCCATAGGCAGCGGTTTCCAGACGCTTGAAGTATGGCAGAAGGCTTTGGAAATCCCATCCGGGGCAGTCCATTTCTGACCACATATTATAACGTTCGGGCTGTCCTCGGACAAAAAGCATAGCGTTGATGGAACTCGACCCACCTAAAACTTTTCCATGGTGCCAGTGCAGTGCGCGCCCATTGAGTTCGGGTTCTGTTAGCAGCGGCCAGATAAACCGTTCGTCGTTGATAATCTTACCAATCCCGAGCGGTATGTGCAGCCAAGGTGATTTCATCTCCCCGCCTGCTTCGAGGAGGAGAACTCGATTTTGTGCGTTTTTGGTCAGTCTGTTGGCGATTACAGCTCCCGCTGATCCAGCGCCGATGATGATGAAGTCGAATTCTTCTTTTATAGGTGTAGCAGACAGTTTGTTTTCGTTCATGGGTGCCAGATCTCATTAATAGGAATATTTTTATGTTGATATGCTAACATAATTTTATATATTGAGAAAAGTATTGCAATATTTATGAAGGGTATCTTTTTATGGCTCGAAAAATCACCGGTAGCGAGGCCCTTGTTGAGGCGCTCCGCGTGGAAAATGTTGAGGTCATGTTCGGGATTGTTGGATCTGCATTCATGGACCCGCTAGACATTTTCCCGAAAGCAGGCATCCGTTTCATTCAGGTGCGTCACGAGCAAACGGCCGCGTTCATGGCAGATGGGTACGGTCGTGCCTCAGGCAAACCAGGGGTATGCATCGGCCAGAATGGGCCTGGCGTGACCAATCTCGTTACGGGTGTAGCCAGCGCGTACGTCAACCATACGCCTGCCGTTGTCCTGACGCCGTCAGTAACGAGCACCACAATGGGAACCGATGCATTTCAAGAGATCGAGCAAATTTATCTGTTCGATAAGTTGATGAAGCATCAGTTCAGGGTTAATCGCCCTGATCGTATGGCAGAGGGTATTCGCGGCGCATTTCGTGCAGCGATTTCAATGCGCGGTCCGGCTCAGGTCGATATTCCGCGTGACTATTATTACGGCGAGTTTGACGAGGATGAATGGCTTCCCGAGAATTACCGCACTGACGGCCGGTACGGTGGTGCGGCGCAGAGCGAAATCGATAAGGCGGTCAAGCTCCTCGAGGATGCGAAGAATCCAGTGATTCTGGCTGGTTTGGGGGCCATTGATTCCAATGCCGGCGATCTCATCGCCCAACTTGCCGAACGTTATACCGCGCCGGTTGCATGTGTTTTCAATCACAATGACGCCTTTTACGGCAACCATCCGATGTATGTCGGCCCGATCGGATATCAGGGCTCCAAAGCCGCCATGCGCCTGATCAAGGACGCGGACGTTGTGCTCGCACTCGGAACGCGCCTCAACAAATTCGGGACCGTGCCTCAGTACGACATGGATTATTTCCCTGAGGATGCGAAGCTGATCCACAATACGATCAACCCGCTTGAAATCGGCGTTACTCGCCCGGTTGCACTGGGGCTCGTTGGCGACTGCGCAGAGGTTGTTCAACAGCTTCTTACCGCGACGGAAGGCGGCGGTAAGAATGTCGATCATGCGGGTCGCAAGCTGCGGATCAACGAGGAAAAGGAAACGTGGGCGCGCGAACTGAAAGAAATATCCTCACAGGAGGGCGGCCCCTCACATCCGCGTCGGGCTCTTTGGGAGGTGTCCCAGGCCATCCCCGAAGATGCGACTGTCGTCGCCGATGTCGGTAACATTTCCGGGTCTGCGAATGCATACTTCACCTTTAATTCCCATCGACAGTGGATTGCTGCGGGAAGTTTGGGTGGCATTGGTGTTGCTTACCCGACCGCTCTCGGCGTCAAGCTTGCAAAACCGGACACGCCAGTCTTTGCGTTCATGGGCGATGGCGCTTGGGGAATGACGATGCAGGAGGTCATGACCGCCGTAACCGAGAAGATTAATGTGATCGCCATTTTGTTTGATAACTCGCAGTACGGTGCGGAGAAACGGAACCAATTCGATTTCTTCGACGAGCGTTACTTCTGGACCGATTTGGAAAACCCGGATTTCGCGCAAATTGCGCGCGATATGGGGGCCCATGCGGTGCGTGTTGAAAAGCCGGAAGAAATAGGCCCAGCAATAGCCGAAGCGTTGACGATCGACGGGCCTTCAGTGATTAACATCGTGACGACGCGGGACCTTTCGGAACCCTACAGACGTGATGCTTTGCTGAAACCGAAACGGTTGCTGCCGCTTTATCAGAACTGATTACCCAAGAGTCTTCTCCGGCTCCCTAAGTCTTCACCGGTTAGTTGTGGAGCATACTTGAACGGGCCGCAGTATTATGCTGCGGCCCGTTTTATTTGGAGGAACTGGATTTGGATGCAAAAGGACCTGGAAAAAATAGTCGGTCGCCATTGCGTTGGCCATGATGACAGAAACCGACTTTATCAGCCGATTATTTGGCGAGTTGGAGGGCGCGGTCTATTTTATTGCGGCATGAATTTGCGCAATGATGGTTGCGGCGAGTCTTGCTTCCGGCGGGTCGGCGCGGCTGGTGAGGATAATCGGAACTTTGGCCCCTAGCAAAAGTCCGGCCGGCAGTGCGGACCTGAAATAAACAAGGGATTTGAAAAGTACGTTGCCGGCTTCGAGGTTGGGGACGATTAGGATGTTGGCGTTACCCGCAACATCACCTTTCACGCCTTTGATGTTTGCCGCCGATTGGGAAATGGCTACATCCAAGCCCATCGGACCATCGACGTACTCTCCATCCCTCATTTGGGTCCTGACCCAGGATTTCACGTTGTGGGCAAGCACGCTGGATGGAACGCTCTCGATGATGCTCTCTGTGCCCGAAAGAAGAGCAACTCGTGGTTTCTCAATCGAGAGCGACCTGGCAAGATCCAGCGTATTCAGGACTATATCTTTCAACGTTCGTTCATCCGGACGGACATTTATTGCGCAGTCGGAGACCAGCAGGGGGGCCGGCGAACCGGGAAGGCTGAGATGGAACACATGTGTCATGCGCCGGCCCGCCCGCAGGCCAAAAGAAGGGGATAATACGGCGCGTAACAGCACGTCCGTATGTACTTGGCCCTTCATTATGGCATCCACGCCACCCTCCGAAGCGATGCGTACGGCCGCTTCGGCGGCTTCGACTTCTGAGCTTGCATGTAAAATAGAATGTCCGCCCAGCTCCCATGACAGCTGATTGGAGAACCTCAAAATCCGCGCCTTGTCACCAATAAGCACTGGATCGATGAGACCCTGAATTGCGGCTGATCTCGCGGTTTCCATAGGGAGCGGATGATCGGCGCCGGCTATCGCTATGCGAACAGGATCGAGCTTGCGCGCGGTCTTGAGGAGACCAGAGGGTACTTCATAAGGTATCTGACTTAGCATATCACTATATATGAAAAAATAATCTTTATATGCAATAAATTTATTATTAATTGAGATTATGCAGGTGTGTTGCTATATGATCCCGAACCATCTGCCAGTCTCGACTTCGATCAATTGCATGTATCGGGGGTGGCGCAAACGGGAGAGTCAACTTGCAGGAAATCATCGCGGAGCTTGAAGAACGGCGCAAACGTGCGCGGCTTGGCGGCGGCGAGAAGCGGATCGAGTCGCAGCACGCCAAGGGAAAGCTGACGGCCCGCGAACGTATCGACGTATTTCTTGATGAAGGCTCGTTCGAGGAATGGGACATGTTCGTCGAGCACCGCTGCGTCGATTTCGACATGCAGGAAACCTCGACGCCGGGCGACGGCGTCGTGACCGGTTACGGCACCGTCAACGGCCGTCCGGTGTTTGTATTTTCGCAGGATTTCACCGTATTCGGCGGCTCGCTGTCGGAAAGCCACGCCGGCAAGATCTGCAAGATCATGGATCAGGCGATGAAGGTCGGCGCACCGGTGATCGGCCTTAACGATTCCGGCGGCGCGCGTATTCAGGAAGGCGTCGACAGCCTTGCCGGTTATGCCGAGGTGTTTCAGCGTAACGTGCTGGCATCGGGCGTGGTGCCTCAGGTGTCGCTGATCATGGGGCCGTGCGCGGGCGGCGCCGTGTACTCGCCGTCGATGACGGATTTCATCTTCATGGTCGAAGACACCAGTTACATGTTCGTGACCGGCCCGGACGTCGTCAAAACCGTGACGCATGAAACGGTGACGGCCGAAGAACTGGGCGGTGCGATCACACACACCACGAAATCCGGTGTTGCAGACCGCGCCTTCACCAACGACATGGAAGCGCTTTTGTATATGCGCCGGTTCGTCGATTTCCTGCCGCTCAACAACAAGGAAAAACCGCCGGTTCGTCCGACCCCGGATACACACGACCGTATCGAAATGTCGCTGGATACGCTGATCCCCGATAACCCGAACAAGCCCTATGACATGAAGGAACTGATCACCAAAGTGGTGGACGAGGGGGATTTCTTCGAACTGCAGCCGAACTATGCCGGCAACATCATTATCGGTTTTGCGCGCATGGAAGGCGCGACGGTGGGCATCGTCGCCAACCAGCCGATGGTGCTGGCCGGATGCCTGGATATCAATTCATCGATCAAGGCGGCACGTTTCGTGCGCTTCTGCGACTGCTTCAACATCCCGATCATGACATTCGTCGACGTGCCGGGCTTCCTGCCGGGGACCAGCCAGGAATTCGGCGGTATCATCAAGCACGGTGCCAAACTGTTGTTCGCCTATGCCGAAGCAACGGTGCCGAAAGTCACGGTGATTACCCGCAAGGCCTACGGCGGGGCTTATGACGTGATGAGTTCCAAGCACCTGCGCGGCGATGTGAACTTTGCCTGGCCGACGGCGGAAATCGCCGTCATGGGACCGAAGGGCGCGGTCGAGATTATCTTCCGCTCCGACATCGGTGACTCTGAGAAGATCGCCAAGCGGACCGAGGAATACCGCACCCGTTTCGCCAATCCGTTCATTGCCGGGCACCGCGGCTTCATTGACGATGTGATCATGCCGCATTCGACCCGCAAACGGCTTTGCAAGTCATTACGCATGCTGAAGAACAAGGATTTGCAGAACCCCTGGAAGAAGCACGACAACATTCCGCTTTAAGGCAGTAACACCATGTTCAAAAAAATTCTGATCGCCAACCGGGGAGAGATTGCCTGCCGGGTCATCAAGTCGGCGCGTGCCATGGGCATTGCCACGGTTGCCGTCTATTCCGACGCCGATAAGGACGCGCTGCATGTGCAGATGGCCGACGAGGCCGTCAACATCGGCCCGGCGCCGACGGCGGAAAGCTATCTGGTCATCGACAATATCCTCGCCGCGATCGAGCAGACCGGCGCCGATGCCGTGCATCCGGGCTACGGCTTTTTGTCGGAGAACACCAAATTCGCCCAGGCACTGGAAAAAGCCGGCGTCGCCTTTATCGGTCCGGGCCCCAAGGCGATCACGGCGATGGGCGACAAGATTGAATCCAAGAAGCTCGCCAACGCTGCCAAGGTGTCGTGCGTGCCGGGCCACCCGGATGCCATCGCCGACGCCAAGGAAGCGGTCAAGGTCGCCAACGAGATCGGTTACCCGGTGATGCTGAAGGCATCGGCGGGTGGCGGCGGCAAGGGCATGCGTATCGCCTGGAACGCGGCGGAGGCCGAGGACGGGTTCATCCGCGCCACCAACGAAGCCAAGTCGTCGTTCGGCGACGACCGTGTGTTCGTCGAAAAGTTCATCGAAGACCCGCGCCACATCGAAATCCAGATCATCGCCGACAAACACGGCAATACGGTCTATTTGGGCGAGCGCGAATGCTCGATCCAGCGCCGCCACCAGAAGGTCATCGAAGAAGCACCGTCGCCGTTCCTCGACGAGAAAACCCGCAAAGCCATGGGCGAGCAGGCCGTGGCGCTGGCTGCCGCCGTCGATTACCATTCGGCGGGGACGGTCGAGTTTATCGTCGACAAGGACAAGAACTTCTTCTTCCTGGAAATGAACACACGCCTGCAGGTCGAACACCCGGTGACGGAATACATCACCGGTCTCGACCTCGTCGAACTGATGATCCGTGTCGCCGACGGTGAAAAGCTGCCGTTCACGCAAAAGGATGTAAAGCTCACCGGCTGGGCCATCGAAAGCCGGATTTACGCCGAAGACCCGTTCCGCAACTTCCTGCCGTCGATCGGGCGTCTGGTGAACTACCGCCCGCCGGTCGAGGAACCCGACGCCGTACGTGTCGACACGGGGGTCTACGAAGGCGGCGAGATTTCCATGTACTATGACCCGATGATCGCCAAGCTGATCACCTACGGGCCGGACCGTGAAGCGGCGACGGAACGTATGCAGCGCGCCTTGGACGAGTTCCTCATTGAAGGCGTGCAGCACAACATCCCGTTCCTGAACGCACTGATGACGCATCCGCGCTTTATCGAGGGACGGCTGACCACCAACCTGATCGCCGAGGAATATCCCGACGGCTTTAACCCGGCCGACACGGCGCCGAAGGACCCGAAGATCTTCGCCGCCGTCGCCGCCGTCATGCATGCGGCTTACCAGGCCCGTGCGGCACGGATTTCCGGACAGATCGCCGCTCATTCGCGCCGCGTGTCGTCCGACTGGATCGTTATTTTCGCCGAAGGGGAGCACCGCGCCCGTGTCGGCGATGCGTCGGACAGTACGGTCAGCCTGACCGTCGACGGCGAAGACATGACCGTCAAGACCGACTGGCAACTGGGCGAGCCGCTGTTCCGCGCCGACGTCAACGGTGAGATGGTTTGCTTCCAGGTCCAGCGTTCGACGGTTGCCTACATTATCTCGCAGGGGGGGATTCGTGCCGAAGCCTGGGTGCTGTCACCGCACGTCGCCGAGCTGAATGCGCTGATGCCGGTCAAGGAGCCGCCCGACACGTCGAAGCTTCTGCTGTCGCCGATGCCGGGGCTGCTGGTCTCCGTCGCCGTCGAGGTCGGACAAGAAGTGAAGTCCGGCGAAGAACTGTGTGTGGTCGAGGCGATGAAGATGGAAAACGTGCTCCGGGCCGAAAAGGACTGTATCGTCGCCGCGGTCAAGGCCGAGGCCGGCTCGAACCTCGCCGTCGACCAGATCATTCTCGAATTCGAGTAAGGCGTTGCCCGCGCGTGCCGTCCACGTCTATATCGAAGGACGGGTACAGGGCGTTTGGTATCGCGGCTGGACGGTGTTCGGTATAAGTGGTTGCGTGCTTCCGCAACGATATAAAAAGTCCCCAATTCAAAAGGTTAAGGGCTTTTTTAACATCTGGGCCGTATCGCTTTGCCATGGGACGACCATACACATTTTCTTGTCAGGGTAGATTTGTATGGGTGCAAAAATTGAGATGAATCAAACTATGTATCGTCCGTTTTATTCCAATCGAATTCGCCTTTTACAATCAATTTGATACACGCATCAACAATATCGGGGTCATAAGCTGTACCTTTGCCTCGTGTAATTTCTTCTATGCCTGCCTCGATGCCGAGTGCCGCACGGTAGGGTCGATGCGAAGAAATAGCTTCGACGACGTCGGCGACGCCTATGACTTTTGCTTCGGGGAGAATCTGATCAGCGGTTAGCCCTCTTGGATAGCCGGATCCATCTATTCGCTCATGATGTTGAATAACCATTTCGGCAATCGGCCAGGGAAACTGATGATTTTTGAGAATATCGTATCCCGTTTGAGGGTGGGTTTTGATTAGTTGGTACTCTGCATCGTTCAACTTCCCGGGACGACTCAGTATTTCTGCCGGTATGGAAATTTTTCCAATATCGTGTACCAACGCTCCGAGACGAAGGCCCAATATTTGGGATTCGTTCCAGTTTAATTCCTTGGCGATGCCCACGGCGAGATGAGCGACTCTGTTTTGATGCCCGGTGGTGTATGGATCGCGCTTTTCGATCGTAACTGCTATAGCATTGATAAGACCAAGTGAGGCTTCCTGTAACTTTGCCACAAAGGTCTTGTGCTCGGTTATGTCTGTGAGGGTGCCGCGGTAACCTTTGAACTTTTTATCCGTATCGAAAATGGGGGTGCCGCTATCGCGGATATAGTGCTCGATGCCATCGGTCTCGAAGATTAACTGGCATTCAAAATCCCTGTAGGGTTTGTGACTGGATAAAATCTTATACAAACGTTGCAAAGATTCTTGCGAATATTGAAGCCCTTTGATTTCTTCGCGACGGCGTCCGTACATGTCGCGCTCCGGGTCGATCTTCATGCCTTCAATCGACGAGGATACATATGTGAACCTGTTTTCTTCATCCGTCTCCCAAAAACTGTCGGCAGCTGATTTCGCAAAATCCCTGAAACGAGATTCGCTCTCCCTTAATGCATGTTCGGCTTTCTTGCGTTCATCGATATTGGCAATGCCAGCAACAACGGCTTTCCGACCCTCGAACATGATCTGGCGGGCATCAATGTTAACCCAGAAATTCACCCCATCGTTCCTGGCTGCGATGGCTTCCATATTTCTGACTGCGCCATCCCTATCCATTGTTTTGAAAACACGTTCCCTGTCAGAAATTTTGGCATAGTAATCTTTTGTCGTATGGCCGATGAGGCCGTCGGATGTTGCCCCGAACAACTCTTCCGCTGCCGGATTGGTATACAGGAATTCACCCGTCGAATAGTCACTGATCGTCAAAGGAATCGGTGACGTATCGAGGACTTTTCTGAGTTTTGCCTCGTTCTCCAAGGCTCGGGAAAGGATTGGATTGGATAACCGGACAAACAGAAACACGCCTGCCGCAATAACAAACACCGCGACCAAAGCGGCAAATGAGATGGCCTGAAAGAAAGGTTCTCGAATTTCACTGAGACCCCTTTTTACGACGATGCCGAGATCGAGATAAGGAACCGGTGTATACGCGGCAAGCACAAGTTCGTTGCGGTAATCCCGGCCGACAACTGTCCCGGTCATTCCGGAAAGCGCCCTTTGCATGGGTTCTGCGCGCTTTGAGTTGAGAGGAACCTGTGCCAGATCAAAACTCCGCGAAGCCAGTTGCCTAAAGAGGAAGACAATTTGGTCACCATTTCTTCGGGCGAGAGTTGTTTCTGTTGTCCCTGAGGCAGGACTGAAGCCTTCACGAATTGCTGCGATTGTTGCTGCGTCACTTCCGCCCGGATAGTCAGAGTTGAACTGATCGTTAAATATGGCGACGCTCTCGATAAGTTCGGCCTGGCTCCTTGCTGTTTCCAGCAACCGACCTTTTTCTTCGTCAAATGCTGTCGTGTAAAGAGCCCAGATCGCTGTGCCGGTGATGACCAGCGTAACGACAGTGATAACAGTGATCAGCCAGATAATCCTTTCTCGTAAGGAATTCTCTGAACGAATATCTTCGACCGTTCGTTCAGATATTCTAAATGTTCCGGGGCGTCTCAAGCGGGCAAACATGTAGCTGCCGAGCAATAGAGCTGTCGCGACAGATACTGCAGCCCACCAAGGGGCAAAATGGAAAATACCGGAACCCGGTTTTAGGCCGTGCCATTTCCTGTACAGTTCCTCAAATTCATCGGTTGCCTGAAAAGCGCGCAGTTCCCGGTCGAGAATGCCGCGCACGCCTGGGAGGTCGCTGCGGACGGCGATTGCCCGTTCAATACGTTTTAGTGGCGGTCCAATATCCCGAATTTGGTGATCAAATTTACCCTGCGTAGCCGTGGCCCAAACAGGTGTTTCTGGATAAAAGAAGACATCGATATTCCGAACAAGAAGTCCAAGCAAAGCGTCGGAAAAGTCTTTGTATACTATTAAATTGATATCATTCCGATCCTTCATCAGGGTCGCCGCGATATTGGTTTCGACCACACCAACCGTATGTCCGGAAATATCGTCGATTCTCACAATGGCATTGGAATTTTTCAGAACAAACCCGGAAACAATTAATGTGTCGACGGGCGAAGTGAAAGACATGATAGCCTTTCGCTCTTGGCTGATGCCCATGTTTGGAATGACGTGAGCCCGCTTGTCTTGTAAGTCTGCAACGGCCTCAGACCAAGAACTCTTGGCATTATAGCTTACTTCCAGGCCTGCACGCGCCGCGACTGCATTCAGGACATCAATTGCGAAGCCGGATGGCTGGCCGTCTTCGTTCATCTGGAAATAAGGGTGGAAATCTCTGGGAAATACCGCGATGATTTTTTTTGTTTCGGGAAGTGTTTCAGAAGCCGTTGCTTCTATCGTCGTCAGCGACAGGGCGGAAATCACGACCAAAAGAAAGTGCAGAAGCGTCTTTTTGATTAAAATACCCTCGATATGTTTCAGCGAAACACGCTGGCTGTAATATATCAAAACACATTTTTGCCCATTCAGCTAATCCCGGTAAAGCAGTATGGACAGTTTAGCCATTTTATTGAACCGGACCTGTATGAATACAGTAGAGCCTTTCATAAATTGTTTTATACATAATTTATTTGTTGGTTATGGGGGGCTAGAATTTACACCCGTTCCTTTGGTCGCCATGGAACGGCACTATACAGTGAGCGACCATCTTTCTCGCACTTCGGTTCGTGCGGGCAGGAAAGCTTCAATGCCAGGTTCCGTGGCGAACTCTTAAGCTGCACGAAATTCTACAATCTGAAAATAACCCGGTATTGATTGGGCATGGCGGTGGCATTCCAATACTTGGTCGTGACATTCAGAGATCGGGTGCAGACAGACTGCGCAAAAGCGCATCACGCCATGCGGGAAAGCAGATGATACAAAAATAGACAAGCAGGATCAGTCCATGAGGACGGTCAATGGCCTTTCAGAAACTCGATGACCGCTTTGCGTTGATCTTCCTTTTTCAATTTAAGAGACATAGAAGACCGCTCGCCGCTCTTGGCTTTGGTGTATGACGTCGGGTTCTCGAGGTATGCCATCAGTTCTTCTTCGGTCCAGACCCAATCCGCACCCTTCAACCCCTTGTACTTCGTGAATCCTTCGGCGGTTCCGGCCTTGCGCCCGACGACACCGGCCAGTGACGGGCCGACCTTGTGTTTGCCAGCTTCGAGCGTGTGGCATGCCTTGCACTTGTTAAAGACCTTGGCGCCATCAGCCGCCATGCCCTGCGAAGGCACGACGGTAAATGCCAGTCCCAGCAGACTAAGCGCCGTGGTGTTGCGAAGTATCCTATTCATGACAGCGTCTCCAACCCCTGAATCAAAAAACCGATTTGCATGCCTGGCGCAACGACAGTGGCTACGCCTCTGATCTCAATAGACCGTGGATCAGGTTTGGCGTCCTTAACTTAGGTTAAGGATGTGCTTCGCTCTTCGTGATCCTATTGCCCGAGTGGCAGTCGCAGGGGAGATGAGCCAATGAACGAATCCGAGAACCAAACGCCCGGACCGGATGGCGAGGATACTGAAGGCCAGCGCATACCGGCAATGCAGAGCATTCTGGACAATCCGTTTCTTCTTTTATTCATCGGCGTCGCGGTGCCCGCCGTCTTTTATACGATCTGGGGGATTATGGAAATTGCCGCAATCCCCGTTGCGAATTAAAGGGGGACAGGGACATGGCAATTACACCTCCCGAGGATAAACTCTGGTGGAAAGAACCTCTGGCGAAGATGGAGATCACATGGATTTCCGTCGCCTTCGTTTGGGGGCTGGTGATGTTCTTCACGATGGTATTCTGGCACATCGAGGGACAGCAGAACCTTTCAAACGAAGCTTACCGCATCAAACCCGAAGTATATGCGGCCAAGGTCGAGGCGTTCGCCGACGAATATACGGTCCGCGAGGAAGGCGACACCGGCATTCCGGTGGTTCGACCGCCCGCCGGAAGTGATGTCTACATGCTGGCACGGCTTTGGGAATGGTGGCCGGTGCTTGAACTGAAAAAGGGCGAAAGTTACCGCCTGCATCTCAGTTCGCTGGACTGGCTGCACGGGTTCTCGCTGCAGCCCGCCAACATCAACATTCAGGTTCATCCGAATTACGAAATGGTGCTGACGGTGACGCCGAACGAAGCAGGTGTCTACAGCGTCGTATGCAATGAATTTTGCGGGATCGGCCATCATCAGATGGTCGGCCGCATCTACGTGACCGAGTAGGAGGGGGCGGACATGGCTATGACATTCGCGCACAGGGTTTGTCCGGAGACCGGTCTTAAGGTTTGCCGGGATGCGGAACTGCTGATCAAGGCGAACGCCGTTGTGGCAATCGTGTTTTTGGCGATCGGCGGGCTGTTCGGTTTGCTGGTGGCGCTGACGCGCTGGCCGGCGATACACATTCTGCCGGCCGATCTTTTCTATCTGGCATTGACCGGGCACGGCGCCGACATTCTGGTGTTCTGGGTCATTTTCTTCGAGGTTGCGATTCTATATTTTGCCTCGGCGATCCTTCTGAATTGCCGCCTGGCAACGCCTAGATTTGCCTGGGCGGCATTCGTTCTCATGCTGGTCGGCGCATTGATGGCCAATGTCGCCGTGCTGCAAGGCGAGTCCAGCGTTATGTTCACTTCGTACGTGCCTATGAAAGCGGCACCGCATTTTTATCTAGGGCTGATCCTGTTTGCGGTCGGTGCGCTGATCGCGGTGTTCGTGTTCTTCGGCACATTGGTCGTTGCCCAGCAGGAAAAGACCTATGAGGGATCGATCCCGCTGGTTACCTTCGGCGCCGTCGCGGCGGCGATCATCGCGGTCTATACGATCGCATCCGGGGCCATCATTCTGGTGCCGACGTTCCTGTGGTCGCTGGGGCTGATCGGGGATATCGACTCTCTCACCTACAGGCTCGTCTGGTGGGGGTTAGGCCATTCGTCGCAACAAATGAATGTCGCGGCACACGTCTCCATCTGGTACGCCATTGCGGCGCTGACCATCGGCTCCAAGCCGCTGAGTGAAAAGGTCAGCCGGGGCGCATTTTTGCTCTATATCGCGTTCCTGCCGATCGCCTCGGCGCACCATCTGTTGACGGATCCCGGGATCAGTTCCGAATTCAAGGTCTTCAATACGTCCTATGCGATCTATCTCGCCGTACTGGCGAGCATGATCCACGGCATGAGCGTGCCGGGCGCGATTGAGGCGGCACAGCGCCGTAACGGCTTTACCCAGGGCGTCTTCGGGTGGTTGCGGAATGCACCCTGGGGCAACCCGGCGTTTTCCGGGATGTTCCTGTCGTTGGTGATGTTCGGGTTCATCGGTGGTATTTCCGGTGTCGTGCTGGGGACCGAGCAGCTGAACCTGCTGATGCACAACACGCTCTATGTGACCGGGCACTTCCATGGTACGGTTGCGGCAGGTACGACCCTTGCCTTCATGGCAGTGACTTATCTGGTCGTGCCGCTGATCTTCCGTCGCGAGTTGATCCTTAAGGGTTGGTGCAAATGGCAGCCGTACCTGTTCGGGATCGGCGCGTTTGGTCTGTCGATGTTCATGATGGGGGCGGGGACGCTCGGGGTGGCGCGTCGCCACTGGGACATGACATTCTCTGATGCCGCACTCAGCTTTGATTATCCGCCATCAGCGTTCCTGATGATGGGGCTGAACGGGATTTTCGGTGTCATCGCGACAGTCGGCGGGGTCATGTACATTGTCATCGTCGTCGGCTCGGTGCTGTTCGGCAAAGAGCGCGATGAGGCAGCCTGCAAGGCGTCGCCGGTCGTGTTCCAGGGCGGCGGTGCTGTTGTCGCGTCACATGGCAGCGCGGCGACATTGAAGCTGCCCGGAACGATCACGCTGGTGTCGGTCTTCTTCGTCAGCTTCGTTCTCTACTACTACATCAACTGGAAGTTCCTGTCCGAAGTGTGGCCGCTCAGTTAACGGCGGTTGGGCAAGGAGGGCATAGCGATGCACGCAACGGTTAAAGAGTTGTATGGCCTGTTCAAGATCAGGATCGGCTTCGCGATTGCGCTGAGTGCCATGGCTGGTGTCGCCGTGACCCCGGGGATCAGTCTGCCGATCTGGCAGATCACGGTCCTCGGCCTGACGGCGCTCGGCGCCAGTGCCGCTGCGGGTGCATTCAATCAGCTGATTGAAGCCGATCTTGATGCGCAGATGGTACGGACCCGGCGCCGTCCGTTTGTGACCGGACGCTATAAATCCGGCCCGGGCTGGTATCTCGGTATCCTCCTTCTACTGGCCGGCTCGGTGACCGTGGCGGGTCTGGTGTTAAATCCGCTTGTCGGGTTCTACCTGTTCCTGGGGGCCATATTTTACGGGGTCGTTTATACAGTCTGGCTGAAACGCAGAACGCCGTGGAACATCGTCATCGGCGGGCTGTCCGGGACTTTTGCCGTCTTGGCAGGTTCGGCTGCCGTCGCACCTATCCCGGGGCCGGTGCCGATGATCCTGGCCATGGTCCTGTTCCTGTGGACTCCGCCGCATTTCTGGTCTTTGGCGGCGGCGCTGGAAAAAGACTATGCCTCCGCCGGGGTTCCGATGTTGCCCGTAGTCCTCGGCATGCGCCGTGGCGCGCGTGTGATTTTCGCACATACCATTGTTCTGGTGGCAATCTCCTTGTTGCCGGGGCTTTTCGGGTACGGCCCGGTCTATATGCTGCCGGCGATGCTTGGCGGCGGTTTCTTCTTGTACAGGAACTGGCTCTTTGTATGCGATCCGCGGCCGGCGACGGCAATGCAGACTTTCTTTGCGTCGCTGGCGCAGCTCATTCTCGTGCTTGTGGGCGCTATGCTGGAGGGTGGGCTAATTGCCTCGCTTTAGGTCCTTGCTGACAGGGCTGGCGGTTGCTTTCGGTTCAGCCCTGATTTCGCTGACGCATGCCGATGCGGGCGTTTCATTCGACCGCGCCAAGGCTCTTGAGGCGTCGCAAGCATCACTCGGCAATATAATCGGCAGCTATCGATTCACCGACACGCGTAATCAGCCCGTGACCCTAGAAGAATACATGGACAAGCCACTGGTGATCAGTCTGGTCTATACGGGGTGTGCCGATATATGCCCGATGGTATCGGAAGCACTTGCTGACGCTGTAAGCGTTGCCCGCGACGCATTGGGCGCGGATAGCTTCCAAATCGTCACCATCGGTTTCGATGCCCGTAACGATTCCCCGAACCGCATGCGCTCTTACGCCGCATCACATGGCATCAATGTCAAAGGTTGGCATTTTCTGAGTGCCGATGCCGCCAGCATAGACGCGCTCTCGCGCGATCTGGGGTTTTCCTTTAATCCGTCCCCTCAGGGTTTCGATCACTTGTCGCAAACAACAGTGATCGATACGGACGGGAAAGTGTACCGGCATATTTACGGTGCCGATTTCAAGCCCCCTTTACTGGTCGAGCCGCTGAAGCAGCTGACATATGGCGGACGGATTGAAATGACCAGCATTGAAGGGCTGATCAACCGGGTCCGGCTATTCTGTACCCTCTATGACCCGGCAAGCGGCAAGTACAAGTTCGATTACTCGATTTTCATAGCAACGGCATTGGGTGCGCTCAGTCTGGGCGGCGTAGCTGTTGTTCTGGTGCGTTCCTGGTTGGCGCATCGAAGATCAACCCGCCACGCATAACCTGATAATACGGAAGAGTAGAATTGAAACAGATCCAGGCATTATTGCGATGGGGCTTCATGTGGCTTGAGGGCTGGTTCGACAAGGTCTTCGGCGTCAAATGGAATCCCATGTATGCCCTTGGCGGTCTGGGCTTTTTCTATTTCTGGATCGTCGCCGTATCCGGATTTTATGTCTATGCCTTTTTCGATACTGGACTGACCGAAGCCTATGATTCGGTGGAGCAACTGACGCATGAACAATGGTATCTCGGCGGCGTGATGCGCTCGCTACACCGATACGCGTCCGATGCCCTTGTGATCATGATGGTTCTGCACATGATCCGCGAATTCGCATTCGATCACTACCGCGGCCCGCGTTTCTTTTCGTGGATCAGCGGTGTCCCGATGACATGGCTTGTCATCGCGGCAGGCATCACCGGCTACTGGCTGGTGTGGGACCAATTGGCACAATACATCGCCATCGGATCCGCAGAATGGCTCGACTGGCTGCCGATCTTCGGCGAGCCGATAGCCAGGAATTTCATGCAGCACGAAAGTCTTGATGACAGGTTCTTCACGCTGCTGATTTTTCTGCATATCGCATTGCCCTTGATTCTGCTTCTGGTCATGTGGATCCATCTGCAAAGGGTCGCCTACGCACGCTGGAAACCGGCCCGAGGTCTGTCCGTCGGCACCTTCGCCATGCTGGTCGGCTTGTCCTTCGTCTTCCCGGCGGTCAGTCATGCGCCTGCGGATCTGGACCGTGTGCCGCAGGTATTGAACCTCGACTGGTATTATCTCTTTGCCTTTCCGCTGATCGATGAATGGGGTGCGGCAACGCTTTGGGTGATTTCCTTTGGTGTGACGTTTGCCTTGATGGCGATGCCGTGGCTGCCGCCGCGCCGCAAGCTGGCAGCGGCTGTTGTCGATCTTGGGAATTGCAACGGTTGTACGCGTTGCGCCAGCGACTGCCCATTCGGTGCGATTATGATGATGCCGCGTACCGATGGTCTGCCGTTCGACAGGCAGGCCGTTGTCGATGCAGATGTCTGTGTGAGTTGCGGTATTTGCGTTGGGGCCTGTCCAACGGCCATGCCGTTTCGCCGCCGTAGCGATCTGGTGCCGGGTATCGATCTTCCCGAACTGACTGCAGCCGCGCTGCGTGACAAAATTCATGCCGCCTCGGCCAAGATGAATGGCGATAACCGGGTGCTGGTGATCGGTTGCGAACACGGCATCAAGACCAAGAAACTGGCAGGAGAGAACCGCGCGGCGATTGATTTGCCGTGTGTCGGTATGCTGCCGCCGTCATATATCGATTACATTCTCTCTAAAGGGCTGGCCGATGGTGTGGCGATTGCCGGTTGCCGTTTCGGCGAGTGCCAATACCGTCTTGGACCGGACTGGAGCGAAGACCGCTTCGAGGGGCGACGTGATCCGCATTTGCGTAAAAGGGTGCCGCGGGAACGATTGTTGAGGTTGTGGATGGCACCAACCGAGTGGAAAGACGCGCTGCACGGCCTTGACGGATTTCAGGCGGGCTTGAACAAAGCAATGGCTTCTTCCGGCCTGCAGGAACTGGCAGACGAGGCCGCCTCGAATGTCCGTGTATCCGGCACAGATGAGGTGAGGCCATGAATAAGGTATTCGCCGCGCCCATCAGATATTTACTGCAAGCCTGTGTCTATGCGGGGTTTGCCTTGATACTCGGTTATTTTTCCCAGGCGCCTGCATATCTGCCGATCGCCGAAGGAGAAGCGCAGATCAAATTCAGTTTCGCGCACGGCGGCAAGCCCAAGGGCGGTTGCCGGGACCGGACTGCGGCGGAACTGGGCGCGTTGGCGGCGAACATGAGAAAGGCACAGTTGTGTTCGCGCGAACGGGTCGACGTGGTGGTCTACTTTGAACTGGACGGCAAGACCGTTTTTCAGCAGTCCCTGCCGCCGTCGGGGCTGCGGGGCGACGGGCCATCGCATATGTACGAGAAGTTCGACGTCCCGGCGGGGCGGCACGAGGTGCTGCTGAAACTGCGCAACACAACCCGTAGCGACGGATGGGATTATCAGGCGCACCGCACCATTGCACTGCAGGCCGGACAGATCCTGGCGATTGATTTTGATCCCGGAAACGGCGGTTTCGTCATGTCCGACGGCGGAGGGTAACGTCATGGCATTGGTTGAATGGCGCGAAGAATTCTGCACGGGAATCGAAGCTGTCGATTATGAGCACAGGGAACTTGTGAAGCTGATCAATGACGCCCATGCGGCATTACAGCGGGATTCCTCCCGCACCGACTTTGAGGCTTTCCTTGGCGAAATCTATGCCCGGATTTCCAGCCATTTCGCGCTGGAAGAACGTATCATGAAGTCCCAGGGTTACGACCAGTATCAGATCCACAAGGACGATCATGAAAGACTGCTCGACGACATCCGCGATATCATGGATCAGTACACGACCGGCGGGTATGACGGCATCACGAATGAGTTGGGACCCCGTCTGGAGAACTGGTTCGTGGAACATTTCAAGACAAAAGATGCCCGCCTGCATCGCCTGTTGGGTTAATCAGACTTTTGGAATACTATTTCGCGCGAGGGAAGGCATCTAATTATCGGGGGTTGCTCTAGGTGCAAGGTGCCTGGCAGCAAGAGTGTCGCATGGACGAAGAAAGCATCAGGATTGTACGCGCGCAGCCACTGTTCTCGGGGCTGGACGATGAACTTTTCAATATGATTATTCAGGGTGCGTATGTTCGCACCTTTCCGAAGGGGCGGGTGTTGTTCCAACGCGGTGATCCTGCGGAATGCTTTTTTGTCATTCTTGATGGGTGGGTGAAAATTTATCGCGACACAGCGAACGGCGATCAGGCGATCCTCGGGATCTTCAGCAGGGGCGATATGTTTGCTGAAGCGGCCGCGTTTATCGGCGTCGGTTTTCCGGCAAGTGCAGAAGTTGTCGAAGACGCACGCCTTGTCGGGATTGAATCGAAAAAATTTGCGGCACTCGTCGAAAAACATCCGCATACGGCGATGAATATGCTGGCGTCGATGTCTCGTCATCTTCATCGTTTGGTTTACGAAGTCGAGCGGCTGAAGACTCGTTCCGCCAGCCAGCGTCTGGTGGAATTTCTGTTGCGCCGCTGCCATGCCACCGAAGGGCCGTGCGTGATCACACTGCCTTATGACAAAAACCTGATTGCCGCCCGCCTTGGCGTGCAACCGGAGAGTCTGTCCCGGCTTTTGAACAAGCTCCGTGAGTATGGCGTCACGACAGATGCAAACCAGGTGTTTGTCGAAGATGTGCAATGCCTTCGCGAATATTGCCCGGTCGACGAGCAGGAATTCGAGCGCACCGTCGCCTGAGGGGTTTCATGCATCCCTGCCGCCGAGACGCGGGCCGGTCAGGACCGTCCAGTAATGGATGGCGAACAGCGTAAACGCAGCGATCCAACCGATACCGGCAACGATCATGCCTTCATTATAAAATTCGGGAAAGACGGGCGGGATGACGACGCGGATAACGGTCGTCATCGTGATCAGAGTATATACGGCGACTGTTACCCGTGAAGCGACAAGTGGCCGGCCTGTGTGCCCGAGCGACGCACGGCTCATCACCGCCAGGATCATCGTGCCCGCGGCACCTGCGGTAAGGGCATGCAAGGCTGTTTCGGGGGAAAGGCCGTCTCCAAGGATGGCCCAGGCTTTCAGGCCAAGACCGATGGAAAGCCAGGCAAAACCAATATGCAGCACTGCGACCAGCGGATCTGAAAAAGTCTTCAGGCCGCGCCATCCGGCAAGGCGTGCGGCATTCACAACTGCCGCTGCTGCGGCCAGCCACCCGGTTATCTGTGCTTCCGGTGCGACGGTATCGGTAATCGCAAAACTTGCAACGAGAAGAATGCCGAGCACATTCAACGGCACATGGTTGACCGGCAGCTTCTGCTCTCCCATGCGGCGTAGCGCGTTCGTCGTGAAAGCGGGGGTTACTCGTCCGCCGATAATGCTGATCAGTAAAGCCAACAGGCCCACACTCAAGCGGAGCCCCATATCGATGCCGTTGTCGACGACGTCCAACAGTTCAAGATGAAAGAGCAGGTTGGAGATGAAAAAACCGGCCAGCAGCGGGACGAAGATCAGATTCCGTTTCGACCAGCCTTTGCTGAGTGCGCCGATGACAAGAATCCCCAGCGCAGGAATGAAGATGAGATCCATCGTTGCCGCAAGCCATACCGGCAAGGAAGCGGAAAATCCGACGCCGATCCGTCCGCACAGCCAAAACAGGAACAGTATAAAAAGCGGCTTGCCGTGAACGGCATGCGTGCCGGTCCAGCTTGGCACCGCAGTGAGCAGAAATCCGGCGACCGCGGCCATGGCGAAACCGAACAGCATTTCATGGGCATGCCAAAGAAAGGGCGAGATGGACATCGGCAGACGAACGAAGAGTCCGCCGGCATGATGCACGCCGATCCAGATCATGAAGGCTGCCATTACGAACGCGCCGTAAATTGCGCAGCCCAGAAAGAACGGCCTGAAACCATATGAGAAGAAGACGTCGAACTTTGCTTTCATTTCAGACCTTTCGGGCGGTGACAATGCGTGCGCCCGGAACCCGGGCAAGTATTCTTCGATGCATCTCGGACGGAGCGACGAAAAGGGCCGTCGACAAAGCGTCTGCATCGGTTGCGTAACGTGCGGTAATGCTGATTGCCGTGTCGGCGGGTGCGCAAAGACCGGAGCGGGGATCAAATAAATGATGCTGCGGTGCCAATGCCGTGAAGCGTGTGCCGGCGCTCTCCGAAGTGGACATGGCGCAATCCGCGAGCAGGGTCTCGATGCCGTTCGCCATGGCAATGCGCCAGGGTCGTCCGTCGGGATGCATACCTAGCCCTCTGATCTCTCCGGCGTCGATCAGAACGTTGTTCCAGCCGCGTGATTTCAATAACGCCGTGATCCGATCGGTGATGTAGCCCTGCGCAATACCGTTGAACGTCAGCCGCGTTCCGGGCGCGAGGTGGATGTCGCCTCCTTCGATGCGGACAAGGTGCGAACCGACCCTTCTTCGGACAGCATCGATCTCATGCATGGACGGGCCTGCGGTGTCATCTGGGTATGCACGAAAATGTGCGGCATAGAGTTCCCAAAGGGGTTGCACGGTAATGTCGAAAGCGCCGTCCGTGATGGCAGCCATCGCCTGAGCGCGACGCACCAGGTGGATCAGTTCCAACGGTGCCGAACGGAGCATGCCGGTTTGATTCAGTTTGCTGAGCGCGGAGCGGGAACGGAACAGACTGAAAATATTCTCCAGCCGTTCTATTTCCCGGAAGACATCGCCAAGCGTCTGGTCTGCAAACTGCCGGTCGGCATGCGCGAGAACAATCCGTGCATCAGCGCCCAGTGCCGTTCCGCGCCATTCATACAAGTCTTCACGTCGCGATGATCCGCCAAGCAGTGCGTAAACGCTGCCCGCGAGGATGGTGAGGGCACGCCTTCGCGATATGGATATCTGTTCAGCCATGGTCCGGCCTTTCCGCGCTGATGTCCTGTCCGGCCGTCAGTGCCTGACGCCGTTCGCGTTTTTTGCGGCTGGCCACCAGCGGCGGACAGATATGGTCATCGACGTAATAGGTCTGGCATTCGAGGCAGTAGATGCATTCGTTGGGGTTGATCTCGCCGGTTGGGTGAATGGCCTGCACAGTGCAGCGTTCGCTGCAAATTTGGCACTCGCTGCCGCACTGATGGCGCCGCCTGAGCCAGTTGAACATGCGCAGCCTGGCCGGGATCGCAAGCGCCGCGCCGAGCGGACAGAGATAGCGGCAGAAAAACCGTTCGATAAACAAACCGGCCGCCAACAATGCCGCGACGTAAACGACGAAAGGCCAGCTTCTGACGAATGTCATCGTTATCGCCGTCTTGAAGGGTTCGACTTCCGCCAGCAATGTCGCTTCGCGGATCGTGTGCAGCGAGGCGGCAAACAGACCCAGAAAAATGATGTATTTAATCGCCCACAATCTTTCGTGAACCGCGAAGGGGATTTTCAATTGCGGCACGCCCATGCGCCTGGCTGCCGCATTCATCAGTTCCTGCAAGGCACCGAAAGGACAGAGCCAGCCGCAGTAAACGCCCCGCCCCCAAAACAGCAACGTTACAGCGACATATCCCCAAAGAACGAAGATCATGGGGTCGACAAGGAAGTGTTCCCAGCGGAATTCGCCCAATAGTGCGTGTGCAAATGTCAGAACCTGAAGCACCGACAATTGCCCGCCGGCATACCATCCCAGCCACACCAGAACGACCGCAAGGAAAGCCAGACGCCCGGTATCGCGAAAGCGTCGATAGCGAACCAGTTGATCCTGAAAGACAAGAACGCCGGTCAGAACGGCAAGTAAAGCAAGGACGCCGGCAATGCGAAAACGCCGCTGTTCCCAGGTGCGTTGCCAGAGTGGCTTTGCGTCACGGTCCGCCGGCTCCATGGCGGCCGATGCCGGTGCCGGCATGACGTATCTGTCCGGGAGGGTGTATTCAAGGGCGAAGGGCGGCATTTCCCCGTTCGGCATTGCCTTATCCGGATTGATGAACAACTCAAGCCGCCAGGGTTGTAGCGGATCAAACCCGGTATCTGCGGGTAATACGAACAGCGCGATTTCACGTAGTTCCGGCGCGCCCGCGGCCTTCAGGGCTTCGATGTTGGTATAAGCGTCACGGTGCAATTGTAAGGTGCGGACGCCTTGAACGATCTGTATCCGATCGAACGTGCCGGTTTTCCGATACTGCCGTCCTTTAAATGAATAAACGCCGTTGGCGGCAATCAGGATTGCGTTGTCGCCAGCGCCGAGCGATGAAAACAACTGCTGATGGTCGCGGGTTCCCAGTAAATTCCCACCGATGCGGGGCGGGGTCAGAAGCGCGGCATATAGATCGATAAAAAGACCTTGGCGACCGGTCTGGTCCGGAACCTTTTTGGCAATATCCGTGAAATCCAGTTCAAGGTGTTGCACGGAATCATCGGCAAGAAGACTCTGCCAACTGGCCTTGGTGTACGGTTCGCGCTTGAGGATCGAGCCGCTGGCCGCTGGTGCACGTGCACGCAAGACGGATCTTGCGGCGCGAACGACGGCATCCTGAATTACGGCGCTGGAGATCGTTGCCCCGGCAATGGCGTCGGGCATGGTGTTGCCGCCTGCAATGCCCGTCAATGCAGGTGCAAGTACATTGAATCCCTTGAGACCGCTGACAAACCTCTGCAGATCCTGATCGGAAATGCCGATAACAAGGATCGGTTCATTGTGACGGCGCAGGATGGCGCCGGTGATATTGCCATCGGTGCTGACGCCGACGCGGACATCGATGATTTCTCCGCCGTATCCGGTTGAACCGATGACGTCCGCTGTGGAGAGAATATATCCTGCGGCCTTGTCGTTGATAAAAGCCGTTGCCGCCGGAGGTTGCCCCGTGAAAGCACTGATTTTATCGGCGTTCGGAAATACGTCCGCCAGATTGTCCGCGTTTGCCATAGGCGCGATACACCCCGTGACCAGGGCTGCCGCAGCAAACGTTTTAAGCTTCTTCCATATTGCCATAGCGTAAGTATCGGCGATTTCTGCGGGCCGTCATTGATCACGGTTAAGCCGTTCCATGCACAGAAAATTTCCGGTTTCGCGAATGCTTTTGCGCCTACCTAACCAAGGTCAAGGCGGCACGTGAAATGACCCCATACGGTGTGGGCCTATTCGCCAATAAAAGGGCAGGAGCAGGATTGATGAAGCGAACTATATTCTCTGTGGCGGCTGTCGCCGCTTTAACTTTAGGTCTCTCTACCGCGATGGCGGCAGAGTCCAAGAAACACGGGACGACTCCAGGTGATCGGTATGAGCCGAGCCTGAACATCCTCGGAAAGGACAAACTCGAACAACCGGGCGTCAAGCCGGGTGAAGAACCGTTGTCGGCAGAGCAATTCCAGCAAGCCAAACAGATATACTTCGAACGGTGCGCCGGGTGTCACGGTGTGCTGCGCAACGGTGCAACGGGGCCGAACCTGACGACAAAGGTGACGCACGAGCGCGGTTTCGAAGCGTTGCGTGATTTTATCACCTACGGATCGCCGGGCGGCATGCCCAACTGGGGAACGTCCGGTGATTTGACCGCGGATCAGATCGATCTGATGGCACGTTATCTGTTGATCGAGCCACCGCAGCCGCCGGAATTTGGGATGCCCGAAATCAAGGCGACGTGGAAACTAATGGTTCCGGTCGACAAGCGCCCAACGAAACAGATGAACAATCTGGATCTGGACAATCTGTTCTCGGTCACGTTGCGTGACTCGGGTGAAATTGCCCTGATCGACGGCGGGACCAAGAAAATCGTCAAGATCATCAAGACCGGGTATGCCGTGCATATCTCGCGGACGTCGGCATCCGGGCGTTATGTCTTCACGATTGGCCGTGACGCCAAGATCACGCTCATCGATCTTTGGATGCCGGAGCCTTCGACGGTTGCGGAAATCAAGATCGGTGCCGAAGCGCGCTCCGTCGAAACCTCGAAAATGAAGGGCTGGGAAGACAAGTATGCAATTGCCGGGGCCTACTGGCCGCCGCAATACGTCATCATGGATGGCATCACCCTGGAGCCGAAGAAAATCGTCTCAACGCGCGGCATGACTTACGACACGCAGGAGTTTCACCCGGAACCGCGCGTTGCCGCAATTGTCGCATCGCACTATCACCCCGAGTTTGTGGTCAACGTCAAGGAGACCGGCCACATTTTGATGGTCAACTACTCCGACCTGAAGAACCTCAAGGTGACGGACATCGAAGCCGAACGCTTCCTGCATGACGGTGGTTTCGACTCGACCGGCCGTTACTTCATCGTTGCGGCGAACGCGCGCAACAAGGTCGCGGTGGTCGATACCAAGGAAAACAAGCTTATTGCCTTGATTGAAACCGGCACCAAGCCCCACCCGGGCCGTGGCGCCAATTTCCTTCATCCCAAGTTCGGTCCGGTTTGGGCGACGAGCCACCTTGGCGACGAAACCATTGCCTTGATCGGCACCGACCCCAAAGGTCATCCCGATCAGGCATGGAAAGTCGTGCAGGTCCTTGAAGGGCAAGGCGGGGGCGCGCTGTTCGTAAAAACGCACCCGAAATCCAAGCACCTTTACGTCGATACGCCGCTGAACCCGGAGGCGGAACTCGCATCGTCAGTGGCCGTGTTTAAAATCGCCGACATGACCAACGACGAACCGAAGTACACGGTGCTGCCGATCGGTGAATGGTCGGGAATTACCGAGGGTGTGCGCCGTGTCGTTCAGGGTGAATACAACAAGGATGGCGACGAGATCTGGTTCTCCGTGTGGAATGCCAAGAACCAGGAATCGGCAATCGTCGTTGTTGACGACAAGACCCTGAAGAAGAAAGCGGTCATTCGTGACAAGCGACTGGTGACGCCGACAGGCAAGTTCAACGTCTTCAATACACGAAACGACGTTTACTAAGCCTGTTCTGGTCGGCGGGACTGGTGAGTTCTCAACCCCTCACCGGTCCCGTCCGCCCGTCACTGAAAGGAATTCAAGATGTTACGCGCGGATCATGATCAGGAAAAAGATGCAAAAGTTTATCTCGTCGGCGCGGGGCCGGGTGATCCCGATCTCTTAACCCGCAAAGCGTATGACCTTATCAGAAAAGCAGATGTCGTCGTTTACGACAGGTTGGTGTCGCCGGAAATTCTCGAGCTGATTCCCGCCGGTGTTGCACGCATAAACGTCGGCAAGCAGCCGCAATGCCATCCCATTCCGCAAAATGAAATCAATGAATTGCTGGTTTCCCTGTCGCGCAGCAACCGGCTTGTCGTGCGTCTGAAAGGCGGCGACCCGTTTTTGTTCGGACGCGGCAGTGAAGAAGCGATCCATTTATATAAATGTGGCGTTACATATGCAGTTGTTCCCGGCGTGACGTCAGCATCGGGGTGTGCCACCGCCGCTGGAATACCGTTGACCCATCGGGGCCTATCGACAGGTGTCAGATTCGTCACCGGTCATTGCCGTGAGGACATGGAGCTGGATCTCGACTGGCATGGCCTGGCGGACCCCGATACCACACTGGTGATCTACATGGGGGCAGCGAACATGGCCCAGATTTCAGTACGTCTGATGACGCAAGGATTGCCGGCATCGACCCCGGTAGCGGCGATCAGCCACGGTACGACACCGCGCCAGCGCTCTCTGGTATCGACGCTTGGCGAAATCGCCAGTAGTGTGAGCGAAGCAAACCTGCCGTCACCACTAATGTTTGTTGTCGGCCGCGTCGTCGATGTCGCCGACCTGCTTGTGGGAGATAAATGCAATGCGGCTCCCGTGGCTGAGCGCAATGTTGCACAACTGGGCTAAATTGAGTGCCCTGATGCTGCTGGGGTGGATTGGTGTTTCCACGCCCGCCGCGCTTCATGCCGAACCCATATCTGCAGACCGCAAGGCCTCTCTCGATCATCTGCTGCGACATGACTGCGGTTCGTGCCATGGCATGACGCTGCAAGGCGGGCTGGGGCCGGCGCTGCTGCCCGAGCAGTTCACCGATCAGGATATCGACAGCATTGCCACCATGATTTTGGTTGGTAATCCGGAAAAAGCCATGCCGCCGTGGGAGGGCCTGCTGAGTTTTTCGGACGCACGCTATCTCGCCCGGCAGATCAAGAACGAAGGACCGAACTGATGTCAGGATACAAGGAACTGTTGCGGGTTATGACGGCTGGCGTAATGCTGATGTTTGGCGCCGTCACAACGTCCGATGCCGATGTTGCATTATACGGCACCGGGGATCTCGGCATTGTCATCGAACGTGCGGCGGGCAGCGTCACCATCATCGATACCACGGATGTCACGGCCAGGAGCCGTGTCGAAGGGTTGGGCGATCTTAGCCACGCGTCGGCGGTTTTCTCGCGGGACGGTCGCTACGCTTATGTTTTCGGCCGTGACGGGGGACTGACCAAGGTCGATTTGTTGCGGGCTAGAATAACGAAGCGCATCGTGCAGTCCGGCAACAGCATTGGCGGTGCGATCTCACAGGACGGTACGCTGATTGCCGTGTCCAACTATAAACCGGGCGGTGTGCGGGTTTTCGATTCACAAACCCTCGAACTCGTTGCTGATATCCCGGCCGAAATGGGCGATGGGTCGCTTTCCAAGGTGGTCGGTCTTGTCGATGCGCCGGGCCAGCAGTTTATTTTCAGCCTTTGGGACGCCGGCGAGATATGGGTGGCGGACTTCATGGGCCGCGGCCAGCCGAAAATCACAAAATATAAAAACGTCGGCATCAATCCTTATGATGCGCTGATTACGCCGGATGGACGCTATTATGTCGCCGGCCTGTTCGGCGAGGACGGTCTTGCCAAGCTAGATCTGTGGGCGCCGGAAAAGGGTGTTGAGCGGATACTCGACGGCTATGGCCGTGGCGAGCAGAAATTACCGGTTTATAAAATGCCGCACCTAGAAGGCTGGGCGCGTGCCGGGAACTACCTTTTCCTGCCGGCTGTGGGTCATCATGAAATTCTTGTCGTGGATGCGAATACCTGGAAGGAAGTCGCGCATATCCCGGTGTATGGTCAGCCGATCTTTGCCGTGGCGCGGCCCGATGGGCGTCAGATCTGGGTGAATTATGCGCATCCCCTGAATGACACCTTGCAGGTGATCGATGTGCCCAGTCTGAAAATCGTGCAGACATACAAGCCGGGCAAGGCTGTGTTGCACATGGAATTTACGCCGCGCGGTGAACAGGTGTGGGTATCGGTCCGCGACGAAGACCGGGTCGATGTTTATGACACCCGGACGATGAACGTCGTGAAAAGCATCAAAGCGGATAAACCGAGCGGCATTTTCCTGACGTCCCGGGCAGGCCGGACTGGACTGTGATATGCCGTTGAATGAATCCGAGCGTCGAATCATTAACGCCTATCAGCATGATTTTCCATTGCATCCACGACCGTTTGCGGAAATCGGCAAGAAGGTCGGGATGCCTGAAAATGAAGTGCTCAGGATCGTCGGCGATTTACGTGAAAAGGGCTTGTTGTCACGTGTCGGTGCGGTGGTTGCACCGAACCGTGCCGGTGCAAGCACGCTTGCGGCGATGTGCGTGCCGGACGAGCGGCTGGAAGAGGTGGCCCGGTGTGTTTCTGCCTGCCCTGAGGTGAACCACAATTATGAACGTGAACACAGATTGAATTTGTGGTTCGTCGTAGCCGCCAAGGACCGCGATGCGGTGTTGATGACGCTACGGCGCATTGCCGAAGAAACGGGAATTGAGCCGGTCGAGCTACCGCTGATCAAGGCTTATCATATTGATCTCGGATTTGCGGTATGAGAGATCTCGATCCCATTGACCGGAGTATCCTTGCCGACGTCGCTCATGGCATGCCTTTGGTGGCGGCACCCTATGAGGAAATTGCCAGCCGGCTGGGGATCGCCGAGGAAGACGTCATTCGTCGCCTCGAGCGCCTGACCAAAGACGGTGTCATCAAGCGTCTGGGTCTGGTCGTCCGTCACCGCGCGCTTGGATACAAGGCAAATGCGATGGTTGTCTGGGATGTGCCTGACGAAAAGATAGATGATCTTGGCGAAAAATTGGCGAGCTTCGATTTTGTGACTTTGTGTTACCAACGCCCGCGCCGTTTGCCGCTATGGCCGTTTAACCTGTTTTGCATGGTGCATGGCAAGGACCGTGAAACGGTGCGCCAGCAAATCACCAGGCTCAACAACGACACGGATATCGGCTCTTTTCCGAATGCGGTGCTGTTCAGCAAGCAATGCTTCAAGCAATGCGGTGCGCGCTACAATGCCGAGCCTCCCTCAGCGGACGTTATCCCGCTCGATCCTGTCGACCGCCGCATTGTCAACGGCTTGCAGGGCGGGTTCCCGGTTACGGAAACCCCGTATGCGGTCGCTGCGGCAAATCTCGGCATGGAAGAAGAAGAGCTTATTCGCAGGCTGGCACATCTTTGCGATGTCGGTGTGTTGTCCCGTTTCGGTCCGATGTTCAACGCCGAGAAACTGGGGGGGGATGTTACACTGGCGGCGATGGCAGTGCCGGACGATTGTTTCGAGAAAGTTGCCGGCCTCGTTAATGCACATCCCGAGGTGGCGCATAATTACGCCCGCGATCATCGGCTGAATATGTGGTTTGTCCTGTCCGTCGAGCAACCGGAACGCATCGCCGAAGTGATCGCCGAGATTGAAGCCGAAACCGGGCTGCCTGTTTACGACATGCCGAAGCAGGAAGAATTTTATGTCGGCCTCAGGGTCGAAGTATGAACGAGGTCAAAAGCATGCTGGCGTTCGATGAGATCGACCGACGCATCATTCAGGAGACCCAGGACGGGTTGCCCCTTGTCCCGCGCCCATATGATGCGGTGGCTGAAGCGCTTGGCCTTTCCGCCGCCGACGTCATTGAACGCATTCGCCGGATGCGCGACAGCGGCGTCATTCGCCGGATCGGCGTTGTCCCCAATCACTACCGGCTTGGCGTCCGTGCCAACGGCATGTCGGTCTGGGATGTGGACGATGCGTTCGTCCGCGATGCCGGGGCCGAAATCGGCGCGCTGGATTTTGTCTCGCATTGCTATCGCCGCCCGCGCCACTTGCCGGACTGGCCCTACAATCTGTTTGCAATGGTGCACGGTCGCCGCCGTGACGAGGTTGAAGTCCAGGTCGCCGAAATCGCCCGCCTGCTGGGTGCGCGCGCACGCCGCCACGAAATCCTTTACAGCACACGTATACTCAAAAAGACCGGCCTCAGGCTTGGGGCATAGGGGGATAGAATGTTTCGGATCACGCAATATATGAAGGAACTGCTCGAGCCGACGCCCATCGGGCCAAAGCGCAATCCGCCCGGACCGGTGGTCATCTGGAACCTGATCCGGCGCTGCAATCTGAAGTGCAAGCACTGCTATTCGATTTCGTCCGATCATAACTTTCCGGGCGAGCTTTCCACGAAAGAAGTTTTCAGTGTCATGGACGATCTGTGGTCGTTCGGTGTTCGTGTGCTGATCCTGTCGGGCGGTGAGCCGTTATTGCGCCCGGATATCTTCGAGATTTCCCGCCGCGCCAAGGAGATGGGATTTTATGCAGGTCTGTCGACCAACGGCACGCTGATCGACGAGGCCAATATCAAGGATATCGCCGCAGCGGAATATGATTACGTCGGGATCAGCCTCGACGGCATCGGCGCCACGCATGATGCGTTTCGCGGCCAGACGGGGGCTTTCGACAAGTCGTTGTTGGCGGCGAAGCTGTGCGCAAAGCATGACTTGAAGGTCGGCTTGCGGTTCACCATGACGCTGGACAATGCACATCAGTTGCCCGATCTGCTTCACCTCATTGAGGATGAAGACATCGACAAATTTTACCTGTCGCACCTGAACTACGCCGGACGCGGGAACAAGAACCGCGGCGACGATGCGCATTGGGATGCAACCCGTGGCGCCATGGACCTGATGTTCGAAACCTGCCTGCGGCTTTTGCGTGAAGGCAACGAGAAGGAATTCGTCACCGGCAATAACGATGCGGACGGGGTCTACATGCTGCATTGGGCACGCCGTCATTTTCCGGACCAGGCAGATCATCTGCAGGCCAAGCTCGAACAGTGGGGTGGTAATTCGTCAGGTGTGAATATCGCCAACATCGATAATCTGGGCGAGGTGCATCCGGATACTATGTGGTGGAACTACTCGCTTGGGAACGTCAAGACACGCGCCTTCTCAGATATATGGAAAGATACCAGCGACCCGGTCATGGCCGGACTGAAGGCGCAGCCGCGTCAGGTTGGCGGGCGTTGCGGCCAGTGCCGGCACTTTGCCATATGCGGCGGCAATACGCGGGTGCGGGCCATGCAGCTGACGGGCGATCCGTGGGCGGAAGATCCCGGCTGTTATCTGACGGACGGCGAGATCGGCATCGAAGACGGCGGCGTGCGCGTGCTCAACCGGCCATACAGAAAAGGGGATTACGTGCATGCGGTTCGTTAAGCTGTTGTTGGTTGCGGCATTCGTTACCGGCGGGTCGCCGGGGCTTGCCGGCGAAACTGCCTTCGATGCGAAAACCCTGGCGGTTTATCAGCAGCATTGTGCGGCCTGTCATGGCGCCGACCGGCTGGGCGGCATCGGCCCGGCACTGTTGCCCGAGAATCTCAGCCGACTCAGGAAAAAGAACGCCGTCACTACGATAGCCAATGGACGCCTGGCGACACAGATGCCCGGTTTCGCACAGCAACTTTCGGAAGCGGATATCCAGTCGCTAGCAGACTTTATCTATCAACCGCTGCCCAGTGTGCCGGGATGGGACATGGCCGACATCGAAGCCAGTCATATTCTCCACAATGCGCTGGATGGTCTCGGCGATACACCGGTTCACAAGGCAGATCCGTTGAACCTGTTCACGGTGGTGGAAACTGGCGATCACCATGTGACGATCCTCGATGGCGATACGTTCGACCCGCTGTGGCGCTTCAAATCCCGTTTCGCGCTGCACGGCGGCGCCAAGTATTCGCCGGACGGCCGGTTTGTCTATCTGGCATCGCGTGACGGCTGGGTCAGCAAGTATGACCTCTTTACTTTCAAGCCGGTAGCCGAGGTGCGTGTTGGGATCAATACCCGCAATATCGCCGTATCGGCGGACGGCCGATATGTGATGGCCGGGAATTTCCTGCCGCATACGCTGGTGCTGTTGGATGCACGCGAGCTGAAACCGATAAAGTTGATCGACGTGCGGGGCAAGAAAGGGGCATCGTCACGGGTCAGCGCAGTCTATACGGCGGCGCCCCGCGAAAGCTTCATCATCGCCCTGAAGGACATCCCGGAAGTATGGGAAATTTCCTATTCGGACAATCCGAAACCGGTGCCGACGGGGCTGATCCATAATTACGAACCGGGCATGCTGGAAGGCGCATTCGACACGGGCCCGTTCCCGGTACGCCATATCGTCCTGAATGACTTTGTCGATGATTTCCTGTTCGACCAGGATTATCGCAATCTCATGGGGGCCGCCCGCAACGCCAAGAAAGGGCAGGTTGTGAACCTGAATGTCGGGCGCAAAGTCGCCGATCTTGATCTTGAGGGGTTGCCGCACCTGGGCTCCGGCATAACCTTCGATTACAAGGGTCGCCAAGTATTCGCAACGCCGCACCTGAAGGGCGGTCTGGTCAGTGTCATCGATATGCAGTCATGGCAAACCGTCAAGCAGATCAAAACGCTGGGGCCCGGCTTCTTCATGCGCTCACACGAAAAAACGCCCTATGCCTGGGTCGATGTTTTCTTCGGCCCCAACAAGGACGCCATCCACGTGATCGACAAGCGGACACTTGAAATCGTCAAGACGCTGCGCCCGGCACCCGGCAAAACCGCGGCGCATATCGAATTTACCAGGAACGGTGATTTTGCGCTCGCCAGTATCTGGGAAATGGATGGTGCGCTGGTGGTCTACGATGCCGCGACGCTTGAGGAAGTGAAACGGATACCGATGGTCAAGCCGTCAGGGAAGTACAACGTCTACAACAAGATCACGCTGTCGTCCGGGACAAGTCACTAAAGGCTGAATGCCCTTGGGCATCGTGGCGGTCCTGCCACATTGACTGCGCGCGCATTTGCGCCTCTGTGCGGGTTTCTGCACGCCCGGACAGTTTCAACACGACAGCAGCCGTCGCGATGATAGAGGCTTCGGCCGAGGGATGGGAGATGCGGCCTTCCCAGAGTGCGGCGATCCTCTGCGGGCTCAGGTCTTCCTCGCGCCACAGGAAAGGTTCGCCAGTTAATGTCGCGGGCCAGTCTTCAATTCCGTGGTGGCCATCGTTCAGTGTCGCGATCTGCACACTTTTAAAAGGATTACGCTGGGCCTCGCCGCCAATGCCCTTGAACACGGCAGCATTCGGCTGGCCGAGGAGCCCAAGCGCGTTCTGGTGAACCTGACGATATGGCGAGTGGACGATGCCGACGAGGGTAAAGTTACTGCGAAGCGGGTTCAGGTCACGCACGAACGTATTTGCGACCGAGCGCACGCCCAGCAGTGGTTTATAATGAAACAGCGTTTCTGTTTCGGGGGACATGTCGGCAAGGTCGATGTAGGCGAAGCTACCGTTAATCAACTGTGACGAAGCCTCGGCAAGCGAGCGGCTCGGTGAAATCCCCAGTGCTTCAAGTGCCAGCCGTGTCGGTGCGCAGCCCTCGACCGTGCCCTCAATGCCGTGCATCAGGACCTTGATACCGAATGACGCGAGCAGCATTGCCGACAGCACGAACCATGGCTGCTGGCGATGGTGGTCGGCGTAGCTGGGCCAATCGATATCGGGCGTCTTGCCGTTGGCTGGCAGGCCGATCCTTGCGTGGACGGCATCGACGAAACCGGCCAGTTCCTCGGCGGTTTCGCCACGTTGACGCAGGACCAGCAGAAAGCCGCCGAGCTGAACCGGATCGACATTATCCGACAACACCATAGCCATTGCTTCGCGTGCTTCTTCACGGGTCAGCGGGCGCGACAGTGTCGGGCCACGGCCGATAATTCTGGTGAAGCCTGAAAAATCCATAATATGTGCCCTGATAAATTATCTCAGGACATCATGTGGAGATGGAGGGAAGCCCGCCTTAACATAGGTCAAGCGAAACCATGTCGGAGAACCGCCGGTCCGGTTTCTGTGATCCATCGTTGAGGCCCGACCCTGTTCACAGGCAGATCATGACCCGCATCTGCAATTTCCTGTTTTAAACTGCATAAATTCCGGCGAGACTCTCCGGGCGGCCGGATTGTTAACACTTTTTGGCCTGTTTTAGCCGTATGCCGCACGATTTCAGGGATGAATAACCGGATATGATTTCGCCGCACAAGCAGACCCCCCCGCCACCCGGCCTCGCCGGTGAGATTTCCGGCTCGGTTGCCGACTTCGGCACCTTCCTGCCGCTCGTGCTCGGTGTGCTGGCGCTCGGCAGCTTCGATGCGTCCGGCGTGCTTACCGGCTTCGGCATATTTGCCCTGGCCGTCGCCGCGTTCTACCGCCGCCCGATCCCCGTGCAGCCGATGAAGGCGATCACCGCGCTGGCGATCGTCGGGGCGCTGACGCCGGCGGAGATGATGGCGAGCGGGGTCATCATCGGTGCCGTGCTGGCGATCCTCGCCGCCGGCGGTGTCGTCGACAGGATTGCGCGGATGCTGCCGGGCACCGTCATCGCCGGGGTGCAACTGGGCGTCGGTGCGCAACTCGCCATCATGGGGTTCAAACATCTGCTGAGCGAGCCGGTGTTCGGCGTCGGCGCGCTGGTCGTGCTGGCGGCACTGATCTTTACCCGCTACCGGGCATTTTCATGTATCGGCGTTTTCATTGCCGCCGCCGGACTGTCGTTGATCGCCGAGCCGGGGCAACTGGCGGGCGTCGGGATTTCATGGTCGCTGCCCGCGGTCGCCTTGCCGTCGCCCGGCGATTTCGAAGGCGCGCTGCTGATCGCCGTGCTGCCGCAACTGGCACTGACGTTCTCGAACGCGGTCATCGCGACGTCGGCGATTGCCGGCGATTACTTTCCCGAAGACCGCGCTCGCCTGACGCCGAACCGGCTCGCGGCGAGTACCGGCATCCTCAACATCGTGCTGGCGCCGCTGGGTGCGATACCGATGTGTCACGGCTCGGGCGGGCTGGTGGCGCAATACGGGTTCGGCGCGCGGACATGGATCGCGCCGGCGATCTTCGGCACGCTGTGCCTGACACTGGGGCTTGCTTTCGGGCCGGGCGCCGCGGCGATACTGGGCGTGCTGCCGCTGGGCGCGCTGGGCGCCATGCTGTGCATTGCCGGGACCGAGATGGCCCTGGGCAGACGCGTGTTCGACGCCATGCCCAGTTGCCGCGCCGTCATCGTCGCCACCGGGGTGGCCTGCGTCGTGCTCAATGTCGCCGCCGGTCTGCTCATCGGCTTCGTCCTCGAAGCCGCCCGCGCGGCGTATATCCGGTCCCGAAATCAAAACGGCGCGAACGGCTGAGCGGCTGCGCTGTCGGCGGCGCGCGCCCGGATTTAAAGCGGTCCCTAGCTCCAGGGATACGGGCTGTTCGATACCGGATGCAGTTCCCCGGCGGCGTAACGGGCATGGCGGAACGGCGCCAGCAGTTTCGACTCGGTGCCGGTTATTTCCCCGGCGACGAGTTTGCCGACGCCAAGCATTTTGAAGCCGTGATTTGAATCGGCGATGATGTAGCAGTTTTCCCGGAACACATCGCAAACCGGAAAGCTGTCCGGCGTGAAGCAGCCGATGCCGCCCGAGGGGGTTTTACGGTACTTGCCGATCTGACCTTCGAAGCGTTTCTGGCAATGCGCGAGTGCCGAACACCACATGTGTGCGAAGTCGTCACCGACGATGAAATCCGGTGAATCGACGCCGTACGGATCGACGGCGACCTGCTCGGCCGGCGTTTTAACGATGTACGGCATGGCGCCGCCCTGTACGCCGTCAAAGTGCGTATCCGGTTTGTAATAGATGCCCCACGGCCGGTCGGTGATCAGAGAGCCGTCGACATCCGACAGCAAGGGCGCATCGGTGTCGACATGGATCACCGGCGGCATCGCGCCGTCATTGGTTTTCTGATAATCGGGGGCGACGCCGAGCGTGCCTTCCTGCAGCGACCAGTAGGTCCACATCTCAACGCCGTCGTGCATGACGCCGTCGGCGCCCTTGATGCTGACGGTTTTCGGCAGTTCGAGCATGTCCCAGATGGACTTCACCCACGGGCCGACGGCGACGACGACATAGTCCGTTTCGACAACGCCCCGGTCGGTGACGACGGCCGTCACCGCGCCTGCGTCCATGCGCAGTTCCTGCACGGCGGCGCCGGTCAGGATTCTGACGCCCGCCGCTTCCGCTTTTCCGGCCAGGCCGTACATGGCCTTGGTGTTGTTGGCGTAACCGCCTTTCTGTTCGTGCAGTACCGAGGTGATACCCTGCGCCTGCCAGTCGGAAAAAATGCCCTGCATGTAGGTGCTGCAATTTTCGCTGCCGGTGACGAACGTGGAGGGATAGCCGATGGCTTTCTGCTGTTCATAGATCGACCCGACATCTTCGAGCATGCCATCATGACTGATCTGCATATACCCGACCGGGTGATAGCTGAAGGCCGCCATGTCGCTTTCCCAGACCGAGACCGAGTGCGCCATCAACTCGCGCATGGCGGGCTGGAAATAGTTGTTGCGCACGACACCGCAGGCAATGCCGGATGCCCCGGCGGCGATCGCGGTCTTGTCGATCAACAGAATATCTTCGCCCGATCCCAGCCCCTTGGCTTTCAGTTCCAGGGCCAGATGATAGGCGGTGCTCAGGCCGTGAATGCCGGCGCCGATGATGACGTACTTGCTGTGTGTCGGAAATGCCATGGTTACGCTCGATCTCTTTCCATCCGGAGGGTTGTGTCGGTTGCCGATGCGGCGTTTCGCCCCGCATCCATCCATGCCCGGGCGATCCACATGTTGAAGACATGGGTCGGCGGATCCATGACCGGGGAGAACACGCCGCCGTCGAAACCCGATGAGCGGCGGCCGCGTTGCATCGCTTCGACGGCGTCCCGGTCCTCGGCGAACACCGATTCCCAGAGCGTCCGGTTGGCGGCACGCGACGGTGCGTATTCATTACCACGCACCGCGTCGTCGAAATAAAACAGCTCGAAGCGTTCATGCGTGCCCGCAGGTCCGTCGGGCAGGATCAGCCCGGCGAAAAAATGATCGCGGTGAGCGCCCAGCAAGACGTTCGGGAAAAGCGCCACGTATTCCGCCCCGCTATCCCAGTAGGCGGGTAACCCGGGCAGGCTCGGGAATGCCGGGGCGCCTTCGGGAAATTCAGGGTTGTAGCATTCGCTGATCTGGCCTGAATACATCGGCTCGACGATTGGTGTGTGCTTGTCGAGCGGCGAGTAACGGTTCAGTTCCGGGTGCACCCAGGGCAGGTGATAGGCCTCGCAGTAATTTTCCACCGCCAGCTTCCAGTTGCACGCCAGATCGAAGGTGATCGTGCTGTCGTCGCCGGTGTGGATCAGGGGCACGCCGTCGAAGTCGCGCCAGCGTTCGCGAAGCGGCGCAATGAAGTCGTGGAACGGCGGTGCGCGGCCGGAAAGATCGGCAAACACCATGCCCATCCATATGGCGTTCGGGACGGTCTGCAGGCGAATGTTCGCCTTGTCGAAGCCGGCGCAATCATGCTTGCCGACGCCGCCGACATGCGGCGCGCCGATCAGTTGACCGTCTAGGGCATAGGTCCAGCAGTGATAGCCGCAGACGATCGCCGATTTCAGATGCGCAGGCTCATCGACGAGGATGCGGCCGCGGTGCCGGCAGACATTGTGAAAAACCCGGATTTCCCCATCGCGCCCGTGAACCATCAACAGCGGGTGGCCGGCAAAATCGACCGGGAAGGCATCGCCCGGATTGGGGATATCCTTTTGAAAACCGATGCAGGCCCAGCTCCGCGTCAGGACATGGGCGCATTCGTAGTCATGCGCACCGTTGTCCGTGTAAATCCGGTTGGGCAGGCCGCGCGCCGTCTCGATTGGATTGAGGACCCGCTGAAATGACTCGAACATGTATCCGGGTTGATCTGGATTAAGGGCAAAGATGCTCATGGTATGGCCTTGCTCAAAAGTGCAGGAAAACCAACACCTCTCTGTATCGCAGAGAGTACGACCATGATTAGAGTTGATTGAAAATCCGGTCAACGGCACTATAATTCACTTAACGATTAACTTCAGGTTATCTGAAAAATGCGCCGATATCTGCCCTCTCTGACGGCTTTGCTGACGTTCGAGGCCTGCGCCCGGTTGTTGAGCTTTACGCGCGCCGCCGAGGAACTGGGCGTGTCACCCGCCGCCGTCAGCCGGCAAATTCAGAATCTCGAGGCTTATACCGGGCAACGTCTGTTTCACCGGCTGCACCGGCGCGTCGAACTGAGCAACGCGGGCGAACGTTTGTTTCAGCCGGTGAACCGCGGCTTCAGTGAAATGGCGGCGATGCTGGCCATGCTTCGTGCCGACGATCAGGAACGTCAGGTGACGGTCGGGACCACGGGCGGTTTCGCTTTTTACTGGCTGATGCCGAAGCTCGGCGCGTTCTCGGCGGCGTGGCCGGAGATCACCATAAACCAGGTTGTCGCGGACGAGCCGATCGACATGCAGCACGGCGAAGCCGATTGCGCGGTGCGTTACGGGGCCGGCCGCTGGCCGCATCTGGATAGCCGTTTCCTGTTCGATGATGTGGTTTACCCGGTTTGCAGTCCGGATTTTCTGGAACGGGTCGGTGCGCCGAAATCACTTGAGGAACTGGCCGGCCATCCGTTGTTCGATTCCCGCGGCATCGAAGGGGATCAGTGGCTGGACTGGGCAACCTGGTTTCGCGAAGCCGGTCATTCGATCGGCGGTGCGCGCGGCAAGTTTCTGAATTACCTGATCAGTGTGCAGATGGCGCTGGAAGGCCGGGGCTATGTTCTGGGGTGGCATCAATTCGTCGGCGATCTGGTCCGCGAAGGACGGCTGGTCAGGCCGCTGGATGTGGAAATCCGCTCGCCCGGTGCTTTTTATCTGACGACGCCTGCCGGCAGGCCGATGTCGGCAGACATACAATTGTTCGCGGACTGGCTGATTGCCGAGGCGGCGGCTGTTGTCTAGGCTTGAGCGATCATGCATATGAGTCCCCGACCGCAACAGGAAAGCCGCTTCACATGAGCCCGTCCCGCCGAATGCTCGCCGTCTTGTCGTTTCTGCTTCTGTCCGCGCCGGCTTCGGCGCTGGAAATACAGCCGGTGACGGACGGCGTCTGGGCCCTGGTCGGGGAAATGCAGCAGCGCAGCCCCGAAAACCTGGCCAACAATGCGACGTTCGGCGTCGTCGTCACCGCAGCGGGGACCGTACTTGTCGATTCCGGCGGCAGCCGTAAGGGTGCCGAGCAGATCCATGACGCGATCCGCAAAATCACCGACCAGCCGGTGAAGTACGTGATCAATACCGGCGGTCAGGATCACCGATGGCTGGGAAACGCTTACTGGCAGGCACTGGGCGCGACGGTAATCGCGTCGGAAAAGGCGGTTGCGGATCACCATGACCGTGTCGATATGCAGATGGCGGGTCTGAAGATATTGCTGGGCGATGCGCTCGACGGCACCGAAGCGCGCTATGCCGATGTCACGTTCAAGGACACCTACGGTTTTGATCTCGGTGGCGTACATTTCCGGATCGCACACCCAGGACCCGCGCATACGCCGGGCGACAGCTACGTCTGGCTCGCCGACAGAAAGACCGTCTTCACCGGCGATATCGTCTATACGGAAAGACTGCTCGGCGTTCTCGATTACAGTTCCATCGCCGGCTGGCCAAAGGCCTTTGAGGCCGTGGCGGCGCTGGAACCGGTGCATGTCGTACCCGGGCATGGTCATGCCACCACGATAAGCAAAGCCCGGGCCGATACGTATGACTACCTCGTCAATCTGCGCACACGGATGGCGGCGCATATCGACGCCGGCGGCGACATTATCGGTTCGGTCGAGGTCGACCAGTCGGCTTTTGCCTATCTCGATCAGTTCGACAGCCTTGCCCGGCGCAATGCGCAGGCGGCATTTCAGCAGATGGAATGGGAATAAACGACGGCTTCAGTCGTCACGGGCTTAAAAGCTGAGCCGGAAGAACGTCGTTTTTTCCGGGGTGAATTCAAGCGTCAGATTGCCGGGCATCGCTGTCAGGTATTGGCGGCCTGACGGCAATCGATCCCGAATTCCATGCCCATCTCGATCAGGCTGTCCCACAGCGAACGGGCGTATGAGCGCAGGATGATCATCTCATAACGCTCAGTGCCGGTGCGGCTGATATGCACGCCCAGTTGCCCGCAAAGCGTGATCGTGCCGGCCCCCGGCACAAAGACATCGGAGTGCAGGTCAATCGCGATCCCCTTGGCGAGGGCATCGCGGACATGTGTCCCCGCGATCTCGATGCGGACGCGCCCGGCGCTCTGATCGTGGACGTCGCCCTTTCCGGCAAGGGCGCTGCTTATCTTGCCGATGTCCCCGGCGCCGAGCGGGGCGTCGCCGGCGGCGAACCACTGGCCGGGACCGGCGGGGCGAATATCCAAATCCGCAAATGCGCCGATGGCGGCTTGCAGGTCCGCCTGCGCGATCGACGATGCGCCGGACGCGAGGATGTGCAGCAACGCGCCTTCCGCACATGCGGTCATGACAAGCGGCGGAGCGTTGTCATAGCTGCCGAAATGGCCGACCGGGGCGTCGGCAAGGGCGCGCACGGGGGTCAGTTTGATCTCAGACATGCAGCTTCTCGTTTTCAGGATCGACGAATACCGGCGCGCAGATGGTGGCGACGATGTTCTGTTCGCGCAGCGCATCCCAGACGATGATATCCTCGCCATGCCGCTCGTGGCCGCGCTTGACCAGCGCCAGGCCGATGTGATGTCCCAGGTTCGGCGAGAAGCAGCTCGACGTGACATAGCCCTGATCGGTGGCGAGCGAGGGCGCACCGGTCGCATTCGCGATATGCGCACCGGTTTTGAAGCTGTCGGCCCTGTCGACGGGTATGAGGCCGACGAGCTTGAGCCGGTCGGGGGCGCCAAGGCCTTCCCGCTGCAGCATGGCGCAGCCGATGAAGTCCGCTTTCTTCTGTGACACCATGCGTCCCATGCCGATATCGTCGGGCACCACGGTGCCGTTGATCTCGGCGTGCGTGACGTGGCCCTTTTCGATGCGCATGACGCCCATGGCTTCGGTGCCGTAGGGCGTGATGGCGAATTCCTCGCCGCGCTGCATGATCAGATCGGCGACGGCCTCGCCATACGCCGCCGGCACGGCAAGCTCATAGGCAAGCTCTCCGGAAAACGAAATCCTGAACAGCCGCGCCTGTAGCTGCCCGCCCAGCAGCCCCACGGTCCGGGCCGCGAGGAACGGGAACGCCGCGTCGGAAATATCCTCGTCGACGATTTTCTGCAGCACGTTGCGGGCATTCGGGCCGGCGACGGCGATCTGCGCCCACTGGTCGGTGGCGGTAATGAAGCGGACATCGAGTTCGGGCCAGTGCGCCTGCGCGCAGAATTCAAGGTGTGCCAGCACGCCGGCCGCCAACGCCGTCGTCGTGGTCATGAAGAAATGATTTTCACCGAGACGGCTGGTCGTGCCGTCGTCATAGATGAAGCCGTCCTCGCGCAACATCAGGCCATAGCGGGCCTTGCCGAGCGGCAGTTTGGCAAAGCCGTTGCAGTAGACACGGTTGAGGAATTCGGCGGCGTCGCTGCCGGTGACCTCGATCTTGCCGAGCGTAGACACATCGCAGATGCCGACACTGCGGCGAACGGCGAGGACCTCGCGGTCGACGCTTTCGCGCCAATGGGTTTCGCCTTTTTTCAGGAACCAGGACGACCGGTACCACTGACCGACCTCGACGAACTCTGCGCCCCGCTTCGCTGCCCAGTCATGCAGTGGCGACAGCCGCACCGGCTGGAAATGGCGGCCACGATGCGTCCCGGCCAGGGCGCCGAACGAGACCGGCGTATAGAACGGACGGTAGGTCGTGGTGCCGACTTCGGGGGGCGTGAGGCCGCGCGCCTCGGCAAGGATGCCGATCGCATTGACGTTCGACAGCTTGCCCTGATCGGTCGCCATGCCGGTGGTGGTGTAGCGTTTTGTGTGCTCGACATGGCCGTAGCCTTCGCGCACCGCAAGGCCCAGATCGGCCGCGTGCACATCGTTCTGGAAATCGACGAAGGCCTTGCCCTTGCTCTGGCCTTTGCTTTCGCCGACATACCACAGCGGCGTGACGGCGATGTCCGGGTCGTCCTCGATCGTGAGCGCATCGAACGCCGGGGCCTTGAAGCCGAGCGCCGAGACGGCGTCGGCCGCCAGTTCGGCACCGTTTCTCAGACACCCGGACAAGGTGCCGATCCCGGCCGCGCTGCCACCGGTGCTCAGGCCGTCTCTGGGCGGCGGCGGCAGGAATGCCGCGTGGGCATCCGACCAAACCGGTTTGTCGCCGCGCTGACAGGCCAGGCTGACGACCGGATTCCAGCCGCCGGACATGCCCAGCGCATCGGCCTTGATTTCCTCTGCCACGCCGCCGCGCGTGACCGTGACGGCAGTGAGGCCGCGCCAGCCGCGCGTTGCGGTGACGACGGCGCCGCGAAAGACCCGGGCATGGCCGTGATAGTCATGATCGTCCGGGGCATCGGGGCGTGAATCGATGATCGCCGCAACCTCGATGCCGTGCGCTTCCAGATCGCGGGCGGTGCGATAGGCCGAGGCATTGTTGGTGAACAGCGCGACGCTTTTTCCGGCAGCCACACCGTATTGGTTGGCATAGGTGCGAACCGCCTCAGCGGTCATGACGCCGGGCCGGTCGTTGCCGCCGAAAACCAGCGGGCGTTCCTCGGCCCCTGCGGCGAGAATGCAGCGCCGGGCGGCAATCCGCCAGAGCCGCTCGACCGGCTTGTCGGGATCGGGGACAAGGACATGCTTCTGCACCCGCTCAACGGCGCCGTAGACCCGGTCGTCGTAACAGCCGAAGACCGTGGTCCGGGGCAGCATCGTGACGTTCGTCATGGTTGCCAGTTCGCCGATCAGCCGCTGCGCGTAATCCGCCGCCGGGATGGCGTCGATCTCGCGCGTTTCCGAAAGCAGGGAGCCGCCCGGTGCCGCCTGCTCGTCGGCGACGATCACCCGCGCGCCGGCCCGTGCCGCCGTCAGCGCCGCCGCGAGCCCCGTCGGTCCGGTGCCGACGATCAGCAGGTCGCAGTGCGCCCAACGTTTTTCGTATACGTCGGGATCGGCGTCATAGGTCGCGCGCCCGAGACCGGCGGCGCGGCGGATCACGGGCTCATAGAGTTTTTCCCACAGCGCGGCCGGCCACATGAAGGTTTTGTAGTAGAACCCGGCGCTCAGGAACGGCGACAGCAGCGAATTGATCTCGCCGATATCGAACGAGAGCGACGGCCAGCGGTTCTGGCTGCGTGCGCTTAATCCCTCGTAAAGCTCAACCGTCGTGGCGCGGCAGTTGGGCTCGGTGCGGCCGTCTTCACCGAGCGTCACCAGGGCATTCGGCTCCGACGAGCCGGCCGTCAGGACGCCGCGCGGCCGGTGATACTTGAAGCTCCGGCCCATCAGCCGGCGGCCGTTGGCGAGAAGCGCCGAGGCAAGGGTGTCGCCGTCGAAGCCCTGCATCGGCGTCCCGTCGAAGGAGAAGCCGACCGTCTTGCCGCGATCGATGCGGCCACCGCTTTTCAGGCGATACGAGGTCATGGCGTGCGCTTTTCGGCTGCGGCGTCCAGCACCTGGTGGACGGTATGATCGGTATTGTCGCGTTCGACGATCAGCCAGCGGCGGCAGCCCGATGTGTGGTGCCAGTATTCGCGGACACGGCCGATGGGGTTGTCGCGCAGATAGACATAGCCGAACCACGCCTCGTTTCCGGCCTCGGCTTGCGGGCGTTCGGCCTCGGCGCTGCCCTTGATGGTGAATTCTTCCTTGGGCCGGGCGCCACAGTGCGGACAATCGATCAGGCTCGCCATGACATCATCCTAATGCAGGTTCGGCTGCGCGCCGGCGCCGCGCTCGTCGATCAGATAGCCGCGCTCGAAGCGGTCGAGCCGCATCTGCGTGGCCACGGGATGCGGCGTGTCGGTGGCGATCAGGTGGGCATAGCACCACCCCGACGCTGGCGTCGCCTTGAAGCCGCCGTAACACCACCCGGCGTTGATATACAGGTTGTCGAGCGGCGCCTTGTCGATGATCGGCGAGCCGTCCATGCTCATGTCCATGATGCCGCCCCAGCTTCTGAGCACCTTGACGCGCGACAGTGCCGGGATCATGGAAACGCCGGCCTCGATCACATGCTCGACCGTCGCCAGGTTGCCGCGCCGGGCATAGGAATTGTAGCCGTCGATATCGCCGCCGAAGACAAGGCCGCCTTTGTCCGATTGCGAGACATAGAAATGCCCGACGCCGAAGGTCACGACCATGTCGATAAACGGCTTCAGCCCTTCGCTGACGAAAGCCTGCAGCACATGGCTTTCGATCGGCAGTTTCAGGCCCGCCATCTCGGCGACGACACTGGAATGCCCGGCGGCCGAAAGCGCCAGCTTGTCACAGGCGATATAGCCTTTCGATGTCTCGACGCCGACGACGCGGTTGCCGTCGCGGCGCACGCCGGTCATTTCGCAGTCCTGTATGATGTCGACGCCATAACTGTCGGCACCGCGGGCAAAGCCCCAGGCAACGGCATCGTGGCGCACCGTGCCGCCGCGCCGCTGCAAAAGGCCGCCCATGATGGGAAAGCGGGCGTTGTTGTAATCCAGGAACGGCAGCATGTCGCGGACGCCTTCGCGCTCGACAAGTTCCGCATCGACACCGTGCAGGCGCATGGCGTTGCCGCGCCGTGCCGCGGCGTCGCGCTGGGCATCGCTGTGGAACAGATTGATGACGCCGCGCTGTGAAACCATGGCGTTGAAATTGAACTGCTGTTCCAGCCCTTCCCAGAGCTTCAGCGAAAGCTCGTAAAACGGATTGTTGCCTTCGAGCAGGTAATTGGACCGGATGATCGTCGTGTTCCGGCCGACGTTGCCGGAGCCGATGTAGCTCTTTTCCAGCACGCCGATATTGCGGATGCCGAATTCACGCGCCAGATAATACGCCGTCGCCAGCCCGTGACCGCCACCGCCGGCAATGATGACATCGTAATGCGGCTTCGGCTCGGGGGTCCGCCAGACAGGCTTCCAGCCGCGGTTGCCGCCGAGCGCGTTGCGAATAATCGACAGTGCGGAATAACGCATGAAGAACCCCACGGATGATCACAGCCATCATAATTGCACGGACGTCAGCGCTCCGCTTGCCGTAAAGGGACATATACATGTAAATAAAGGACGTATTTTCGATTGATCCGGGGGCGTCTGTGCAAAAGGTCGGTTTTATCCTGATCCCCGGATTTGCCCTGATGTCCTTCGCCTCGGCGAGCGAGCCGCTCAGGGCTGCAAACCTGCTGGCCGGACAGGAACACTACCGGCTCAGCGCATACGCCCTGCACCCCGATGTCGCGCGCACCTCATCGGGCGCACAAATCCCCGTGCAGCCGCTTGCAGCGGCCGGCACCGATCTGGATATCGTGCTGGTGTGTGCCGGTGGCGACCCGTCGCACTGGAATCATCCCGGCGTTCTCGACCGTCTCAGGACGCTGGCCCGGGGCGGGGTGCGGATCGGCGGCATTTCCGGCGGGCCTTATCTGGTCGCTGCCGCGGGCTTGCTCGAAAACCGCCGCTTCACGATACACTGGGAGCATGCCCCGGCCTTCATGGAAGCGTTTCCGGACCTGGTTCCCGAAAAATCACGCTACGTGATCGACGGCAACCGGATCACCTGTGGCGGCGGCGTCGCGCCGCTGGACATGATGCATGCGCTGATTGCCGAGCAGATGGGCGAGGATTTCGCGCGCCGGGTCAGCGACTGGTTTCTGCACACGCATGTCGGTGCCGGGACGGAGTCTCAGAAAGCGTCCCTGATCGAAACCTACGGTATCCATCACCCGGTGCTGCTTTCGGTGCTGGAAAAGATGGAAAGCACACCGGAAACGCCGCTCGACCGCGCGACGATGGCGCGCTTCGCCGGTGTCAGCGAACGTCACCTGAGCCGGCTGTTCAAGGCCCACCTCGGGGCGACGTTTCAGCATGTGTATCTGACGGTTCGGATCGAATACGCCGGGCGCTTGCTGCGCCAGAGCGCGCTGACCATCAGCGAAGTGGCGATGGCCACCGGATTTTACAGCCCCAGTCATTTCACCAAGGCCTATCGCGCGCTGAAGGGCTATCCGCCGAGCGCCGAGCGCACACGCCAGCCGCGTTGAGGGGAACCGCGCCCGGTCAGTCGCTGTAAATCCAGCGTGGGCTCTGCTTTTTCAATTCCATCTTCGCCAGCGATGTGCGGTGGACTTCGTCGGGGCCGTCGGCGAGCCTGAGGCTGCGCGTCTTGGCCCAGGCATAGGCGAGGCCGAAATCCTCGGACACGCCGCCGCCGCCATGAACCTGTATCGCGCGGTCGATGACGTCGCAGGCCATCTGCGGGGCGATGACCTTGATCATGGCGATTTCCGAGCGGGCGATCTTGTTGCCGACGGTATCCATCATATAGGCGGCTTTGAGCGTCAGCAGCCGGGCCTGTTCGATTTCGATGCGCGAACGTGAAATGACATCCATGACGACGCCCTGTTCGGCGAGCGGCTTGCCGAAGGCGACCCGTTTCTTGGCGCGCGCGCACATCGCTTCGAGGGAGCGTTCGGCGACACCGATCAGGCGCATGCAATGATGAATGCGGCCGGGGCCGAGACGCCCCTGCGCGATCTCGAACCCGCGCCCTTCACCGAGGATCATGTTCGATACCGGCACGCGTACGTCCTTGAAATCGATCTCGAAGTGACCGTGCGGCGCGTGGTCGTAACCGAACACCGTCAGCGGGCGGATCAGGGTCACGCCGGGCGTGTCCCTGGGCACCAGGACCATCGACTGCTGGCGGTATTTTTCCGCACTCGGGTCGGACTTGCCCATAAAGATGAGAATCTCGCAGCGTGCATCGCCGGCGCCCGACGTCCACCACTTGCGGCCGTTCAGGATATAGTCGTCGCCGTCACGGACAATGCTGGATTGGATGTTGGTGGCATCGGAAGACGCGACGTCGGGTTCGGTCATCGCAAACGCGGAACGGATTTCACCGTCCAGCAACGGTTTCAGCCAGCGTTCCTTCTGTTCATCCGAGCCGTAGCGCACCAGCACTTCCATGTTGCCGGTATCGGGGGCCGCGCAATTGAAGACCTCGGGACCGATCGGCGAGCGGCCCATGATCTCGCACAACGGTGCATATTCGAGGTTGCTCAGCCCGGCGCCATATTCGGCTTCGGGCAGGAACAGGTTCCACAGTCCGGCCTTTTTGGCTTTGCTCTTCAGCTCTTCCATGACAGGCGGCGTTGCCCAGTGCTCACCGGCCTCCAACTGCTCGTGGTAGACTTTTTCGTTCGGATAGACATGTTCGTCCATGAACGCCATCAGCCGTGCGCGGAGTTCTTCGGTGCGTTCTGAAAAATCGAAATTCATGCTCTTTCTGCCTTTGTTTGACGACGCGGCGGTGAAACCGGATTGCCCGGTCTGCCTGTTCGTTTGCCGGTAGTTTGCCGGAGTTTCGCATCCGCCGCAGCCAGAATCCCCCAGAAACCGCCAGAAAACCGAAGAGAATATCCAGCAGAATTTCCGAGGCTGGCGATCATCGCATAAATGGGCAAAACTTTGTTTCGGCAAGGCGCATGGGCTGGACAACTCCGAGGCTCCATCCCATACTGCAGTTTCGCACTGCAAAAGCAAGTTTCAAAAAAGGATCATCCGATGACGTCCCCTGTCGACTATGAAAAGCGTGGCCATGTTGCCGTTATCGTCCTCGATAATCCGCCCGTCAATGCACTCGGCGTTGCTGTACGCCAGGGAATTGACGCCGCGTTTGCCAAGGCAGCGGCGGACGATACGGTTCAGGCCATTGTGCTTGCCGGGCGCAATCGCTGTTTTTGCGGCGGCGCCGATATTACGGAATTCGGCAAGCCGCGCCAGGAACCGTCACTTTCGGTGCTCATCAATAATATCGAAGCCAGCGAAAAGCCGGTCGTCGCCGCCATTCACGGCACCGCCGTCGGCGGCGGCTGCGAAATCTCGCTGGGCTGCCATTACCGGGTCGGCGACGCATCGGCGCGCTTCGGACTGCCGGAGATCAATCTGGGCCTGTTACCGGGCGCCGGGGGGACGCAGCGCCTGCCGCGTCTGATCGGTATCGCGCCGGCGCTGGATATCATCCTCGGCGGCGAATATGTCGATGCCGAAAAAGCGCTGGCTATGGGGTATCTCGACGCGATCGTTCCGGCTGAAGGGGATTTGATCGGCGGTGCCGTCGCGTTCGCCGATGAATTGATTGCATCGGGCAAAGGCCCCCGGCGCATCAGCGATATGACCGTCGCCGACGAAGGCGCCGCTGAAACGATTGCCGCGTATCGCGACAGGATCGCCAAACGCGCGCGCGGCCTGATCGCGCCGCAACGCTGCATCGATGCGGTCGAGGCGGCCATGTACGTCAGCGTTGCCGAAGGCATGAAGCTGGAACGCAAGCACTTCGACGAACTGGTGCTGTCCGATCAGTCAAAGGCGGCGCGGCACCTGTTCTTTGCCGAGCGCCAGGCGCACAAGATTCCCGACGTCCCCAGGGATACGCCGCTGCGTCCGGTCAAGAAGGCTGCCGTCATCGGCTGCGGCACCATGGGCCGGGGTATCGCGATGAGCTTTGCCAACGCGGGGATTCCCGTCACCATCCTTGAGCAGAGCCAGGACGCACTCGATGCCGGGATGAGTGCGGCAAAGAAGACCTATACCGGCAGCGTCGCGCGCGGGCGTATCACCGAGGACGAAATGGACGCGGCGTTCGGGCGCCTGTCGGGGACCGTCGATCATGCCGACATCGCCGATGCGGATATCGTCATCGAAGCGGTGTTCGAAGACATGGACCTGAAGAAAAAGGTCTTTAGAAAACTGGACGAGGTCTGCAAGCCCGGCGCGATCCTGGCGACAAATACATCGACGCTGGATGTCGACGAAATCGCCGCCGCCACAAGCCGCCCGGCGGACGTGATCGGCACGCACTTCTTCAGCCCGGCGCACATCATGAAACTGATGGAAAACGTGCGCGGCAGGGAAACCGCCGCTGACGTGATCGCGACGGTCATGAAGCTTTCCAAGGACATCGGCAAGGTCGGCGTCATGGTCGGCGTCTGCGACGGGTTCGTCGGCAACCGCATGCTCTATGCCTACCGCTCGCAGGCAGAATTCCTGCTCGAAGAGGGGGCCTTGCCGCAACAGGTGGACCGGGTCTTTTACGACTTCGGCTTTGCCATGGGGCCGTTCGCCATGGGCGATCTGGCGGGCATGGATGTGGGCTACATGGTGCGCAAGCACCGCCGTGAAACGACACCGAGCAATGACCGCTATTCCTCGACGATCGCCGACCGCATTTACGAGATGGGACGCTACGGTCAGAAAAACGGCAAGGGCTGGTACACCTACGCCGAAGGCAGCCGCACACCCGAACCCGATCCGGAAATCGAGGCACTGATCTGTAGGGTTTCGGCGGAGTTCGGTATCCAGCGCCGCCCCGTCAGCGATCAGGAAATCCTTGAGCGCTGCATGTACACGCACATCAACGAAGGGGCGAAGATTCTCGGCGAAGGGATCGCAACGCGCGCCAGCGATATCGATCTGGTCTGGGTGCACGGTTACGGGTATCCGGTCGGCCGCGGCGGACCGATGTTCTATGCCGACCTGACCGGTGTTGCAAAAATCTATGAGACCATGAAAAAACTGCACGATGCCCACGGCGACATGCTGCGCCCGGCACCGCTGCTCGAGGAACTGGCGAAATCAGGTAAGTCATTCGCCGATTATCAGTCCTGAAGGACTGTATTCAACAAGGAGAGATCATGTCCGAAGCCGTCATCGTTTCCACCGCCCGCACGCCGATCGGCAAAGCCCACCGGGGCGCATTCAACATCACCCATGGCGCCGTCATGCAGGGGCATTGCATCGAGCACGCCGTGGCGCGGGCCGGGATCGACCCGGCAGAGGTCGAGGACGTAATTATCGGCTGCGGCTATCCCGAAGGCGCGACCGGCAAGAACATCGCACGGCTTGCGGCGTACCGGGCCGGGCTGCCGGTCACCACGTCGGGCACCACGGTCAACCGCTTCTGTTCGTCGGGATTGCAGGCCATCGCCATGGCGGCGCAACGCGTCATCGTCGACAAGGTGCCGGTGATGGTGGCGGGCGGTGTCGAATCCGTCAGTCTGGTGCAGCCCAGCCTCAACCGTCATCACTTCGAGGAAGAGTGGCTGATGGCGCACAAGCCCGAGCTGTGGATGGCCATGATCGATACGGCGGATATCGTCGCCAAGCGTTATGGCGTCAGCCGCGATGCGCAGGACGCGTATGCGCTGCAGAGCCAGCAGCGCTGCGCCGCCGCTCAGCAGGCCGGCTACTTCGATGACGAGATCGTGCCGATTACCACAAACAAGGAAGTGAAGAACAAGGAGACCGGCGAGGTTTCCGTTCAGGAAGTGACGCTGGACAAGGACGAAGGCAATCGCCCGGAAACCAATGCCGAGGGCCTGGCCAAGCTGCAACCGGTCATGGGCGAGGGCAATTTCGTCACGGCGGGCAACGCCAGCCAGTTGTCGGACGGGGCGTCGGCGTGCGTCGTCATGGATTCCAGACTTGCCGAAAAGCGCGGGCTGGAACCGCTCGGCATCTTCAAGGGCTTCACGGTCGCCGGGTGCGAACCTGACGAAATGGGGATCGGCCCGGTGTTCGCGGTGCCGCGCCTGCTGGAACGCTTCGACATGAAGATGGACGACATCGACTTGTGGGAACTGAACGAGGCGTTTGCGGTGCAGGTCCTGTATTGCCGCGACCAACTCGGCATTCCGAACGACAAGCTGAACGTCAACGGCGGGTCGATTGCCATCGGCCACCCGTTCGGCATGACCGGGGCGCGACTGACGGGGCATGCTCTGATCGAAGGCAAGCGCCGGGGGGCGAAGAACGTCGTCGTGACGATGTGCATCGGCGGCGGCATGGGCGCCGCGGGTCTGTTCGAAGTCGTCTGAGCCCAAAGATGAGCGCGCCGGACCGGGAAGTCATCGAAATCCGCGCCGACGAACGGCTCGACACGACGTTGCTTGAGCCGTGGCTGCGCCGCCATTTGCCCGATACCGGCGGCGCGTTCGATCTCGCACAGTTCGGCGGCGGTCACGCGAACCTGACGTACCTGGTGAAGTTCGGCGATGCGGAATACGTGCTGCGCCGGCCGCCGCTGGGGCCGGTTGCGCCGTCCGCGCACGACATGCTGCGCGAACACCGGGTGCTGAAGGATCTTTGGCAGGCGTTCGCGTTGGCGCCGCGCAGTTTCGCGGTCTGCGAAGACGACACCGTTATCGGTGCACCGTTTCATGTCATGGAACGACGGCAGGGCATCGTCGTGCGCCGCGAGCTGCCCGATGACCGCGACTGGACGCCGGAACTTTTGGCGCGTATGGGGAACATGCTGGTCGATGTGCTGGCGGACCTGCATGGGGTCGATCCGGCCGCCGCCGGTCTTCAGGATCTGGGCCGCCCGGAGGGTTTCGTCGAGCGGCAGCTTGAGGGATGGCAAAAACGCTGGGCCGCCGCGGTACACGAAGAAAATCCGCTGATGGACAGCATCATCGCCTGGCTGCACCGGGGCGTGCCGCAAAGCCAGCGGGTGTCCCTGCTGCACAACGATTTCAAGCTCGACAACATGCTGCTCGATGCGGACGACCCCGCGATCCCGCGCGCGGTGCTGGACTGGGACATGTGCACGCGCGGCGATCCGCTGCTCGATCTTGGCTACACGCTGACTTTCTGGGGGCAGAGTGACGACGACCCGGCGTGGATTTTAGGCGCGTCGATGCCGACATGGGCGCCCGGCTTCCCTTCGCGCGCCGAGGTGATCGAGCGCTATGCAACGCTGAGCGGCCTCGACTGCTCGGCGGTGCACTGGTATCAGGTTTTCGGCGTCTTCAAGATCGCCGTGATCCTGCAGCAGATCTATATCCGCTACCTGCGCGGTCAGACCAGTGACGAGCGGTTCGCCATTTTCGGCGAGCGGATCGCCGGACTGACCGACAAGGGACGTGTGCTGGCCGGACTTTAGGCGCAACTCAGCTATAGCGGCTCGAACCGATGGTGCTGCCGCCGTCGACGACCAGCGTATGCCCGCTGACGAAACTGCCTGCCTTGCCGGCCAGGAACAGCGCCGCGCCGGCAATGTCCTCGGGTTCACCCAGGCGGCCGATCGGGTAGGCGGCAAGCGCGCGCTTCGTCGCTTCCGGGTCTTCCCACAGCGCGCGCGCGAAGTCGGTCTTCACCAGACCCGGCGCGATGCAGTTGGCGCGAATGTTGGCGTGGCCCCACTCGACGGCGAGATTACGCGCAAGCTGCATGTCGGCGGCTTTGGAAATGCCATAAGCGCCGAGATTCTCGCTGCCCTTCAGGCCGCCGATACTGGAGACGATGATGACCGCGCCGTCCTTTCGTTCGGCCATTTGCGGCAGCACCATGTTGCACAGCCACAGATTGGAGCCGATGTTGACGTCCATGATCTTGTCATAGGCTTCCTGGGTTATGCCCGCGAGCGGCCCGAAGTACGGATTGACCGCCGCATTGCAGACCAGAATATCGATGTGCCCCCAGGCTTTCAGGGTCGCATTGACGAGTGCCTGAAGCTGCTCCTTGTCGGAAATATTGCAGGGAATGCCGATGGCTTCACCGCCGTCGGCGCAGATTTCCGCAGCGACCGCGCGGCAGCGTTCGTCCTTGCGGCTCGAGACGACGACCTTGGCGCCGGCACTGGCAAAGGTCTTTGCGATGGCCTTGCCGATCCCCTTGGTCGATCCGGTGATCAGCGCGACCTTGCCGCTCAGGTCAAAAAGTTCAGATGCGTTCACGTCCAATCCTTCATCTCAAGTGTCTTGCGGGACGCACGATTTTACATGACGGCGTCAAATGCCACGACTATGCGGTGCGGTAAATTCGCGCTATGTTCTGCATGGTAAAATTAAGTTTTGCATCCATTAATTATGCATGTAAAGCAATCAGAAGGCTGGTGCAGGGCATATGCGAGCCGCTAAAAAAGACGGAAAGCCGGAGAAGCTCGTTAACACCATCCGGCGCACCATGCGTTACGGCGTGGGGCATCAAGGGGGGATATCATCCGATGAACGATCCGCGGGCAGGATTGCAGTCTCTTATAAATCCGAGCTCCGTGGCGATCATCGGCGCTTCCGATAATCCGGCGCGGATCGGCGGGCGGCCGCTGCGGTATCTGATCGACCTGGGCTACAAGGGCACGTTCTATCCGGTGAACCCGAACCGCGAAACGGTTCAGGGCGTGAAGGCCTATTCGTCGATCAAGGATGTCGGCCAGCCCGTCGATTGCGCGCTTGTCGCGGTGCCCGCCAAACTCGTCCTGGAGACGCTTGAGGATTGCGCGGCCAGCGGTGTCAAATCGGCCGTCATCTTCAGCTCCGGGTTCGCGGAAGTGGGCGATGCCGGCGCATTGGCGCAGGACGAACTTACGGCTTTTGCGAAACGGACCGGCATGCGCCTGCTCGGCCCGAACTGCCTGGGCGTACTGAACTTCCACAGCCGTTTTTTCGCGACGTTCTCGAGCACCGGGGATCAGGGATATCCCGAACCGGGTCCGCTGGCGATCATCAGCCAGTCGGGGGCTTACGGCACCCACCTGTTTGCCGTCGCCAAGGGCCGGGGGATCGGTGTCAGTCACGTCATCACCACGGGCAACGAGTGCGATGTGTCGGTGGCCGAGTGCATCGACTGGGCCGTGGACAACGATGACATCAAGGTCATCGCCGCCTATGTGGAAGGCGTCAAGGACGGCGCCGCACTGATCCGGAGTTTCGAAAAGGCCCGGGCCCGCAAGAAGCCGGTTATACTTCTCAAGGTCGGGCAAAGCGAGGAGGGGGCGGCGGCGGCGGCGTCGCACACGGCGTCCCTGGCCGGCGCCGATGAGATATACGACGCCGTATTCCGCCAGTACGGCGTTTACCGCGCCGAGACGACCGAGGATATGCTCGATGCCGCCTATGCCTGCACGGCGGGTATTTTCCCGAAGGCGAACCGCGTCGGGCTGGTGACGATTTCCGGCGGCGTCGGCGCACAGATGGCCGATCATGCCGTCAAGCTCGGCCTCGACGTGGCGCCGATGCCGGAAGATGCGCAGAAACTGCTGAAGGAATATCTGCCGTTTGCCTCGTCGCGTAACCCGGTCGATACAACGGCGCAGTTTTTCAATGACATGAAGCTGGTCGGGCTCAATTTCGACATCATGCTCGACAAGGGCGGCTACGATTCCGCGGTCGCCTTTTTCACCCTTGCCGCGTGTTCGCCCTATGTGGTCGAGCCGCTGTTGAAGGAACTCGACGCGATCCGTTCCAAGTTTCCGGACCGGCTGCTTATCCTGTCGCTCGTCGGCTCCGAGGATATGGTGGCGACCTACAGCAATGCCGGTTATCTGATTTTCGAGGACCCCTGCCGCGCCATCGGCGCGATCGCTGCGCTGACGCGGATCGGCGAAGCTTTCGTCCGCCCGCCGATGCAGGCAGCCCCGGACAGCAAAGCCTTGCCCGAAGCGGCGATCCCGGCCCGGGACTTGAGCGAGTGGGAATCCCGCAATCTGTTGTCTGCCGCCGGCTTGCCCGTCGTCGAGGCGGTTCTTTGCGCGATCGGCGAGGAAGCCGCCGACGCCGCGCGCGGCTTCGACCGGCCGGTGGCGATGAAGATCAACGGTGCCCGCTTTGCGCATAAAACCGAGATCGGCGGCGTGATGCTCGGCATCGAAACGCCCGAGGCGGCCCGGGCCGCGTTCGTGGAAATCACCGAGCGCACGGAGCAAGCCGTACCGGGCGGCGGACATGAAGGCGTGATCGTCGCGCCGATGGTTTCAGGCGGCGTTGAAACGATTCTCGGCGTACAGATCGATCCCGTTTTCGGCCCGGCGGTGATGTTCGGTCTGGGCGGTGTGTTTGTCGAAGTCTTCAAGGATGTGTCGTTCCGCCTGGCGCCGTTCGACAAGAACGAAGCCCTGCAGATGATCGGCGAAACCAAGGGCGCGAAGCTGTTGCGGGGCGTGCGCGGACGCCCGGCGGCGGATATCGATGCCCTCGCCGAGGCCCTGGTTTGTCTGTCGCGGTTCGCCAGCGACCACGCCGATAAGCTGCAGAGTATCGATCTCAATCCGTTCGTGGTTTTACCCGAAGGGCAGGGGTGCCTCGCCCTCGATTGCCTGGTCGTCCCCGAACCGGCGAAAAGCTGAAGGCCGGGTTCTAGGAAAGCGCCGAAATCCGGGCCGCCAGTTCGAGCAGCCGGGGCGCGCATTCCTTTTCCAGAAAATCCTTGGATACCCGGAACGCCGGTCCGCCGCAATTCAGCGCGAAGACCTGATTGTCGTGCGTGATCAGCGGCACGCCGATGCCATTCACATCCGGCCGCCAGTCACCGAGCGACATGCTGTAACCGCGTGTGCCGATATCCTCGATCGCGCGTTTCACACCCTTTTCGATGACCCCGTACGCCTTGGCGCTTTCGGCCTTTCTGCGAATGTGCGACATCAGGTAATTGCGTTCGCTTTCGGGCAGCGCCGCCAGCAGGGCGCGCCCCATGGAGGTCACGGAAAGCGGGATGTGAGAGCCGACATCGATCCTCAGCGTGACCGCGCCGGGACCGCGGCAGGCTTCCAGGTACACCATTTCCAGTCTGTCGCGGGCACCCAGCGCAATCGTCGCATCGACCTGATTGGCAAGATCCTGCATCAGCGGGCGGGCGCGTTCGCGGATATCCAGGCCGGACAGCATGACGTATCCCAACTGCAGAACGCCCGGGCCGAGTTGGTAAGTGCCGTGCTGCTCGGAATAGATCAGATAACCGAGCTTGGTCAGGGTATAGGTCAGCCGGGAAATGGTCGGTTTCGGCAGGCCGGTGCGCCTGGCGATTTCCAGATTGCCGAGGCCGACATCGCCCTGCTGGTAACATCTGAGCACATCAAGCCCGCGCGCCAGAGCGGTGACGAAGCGGCGGTCCTTGCTGTCGTCTTCAAGTTCGTGGGCATCGAATTCCAAGCTGCGCGACATATACTACCGTACCGGGTTCGAGTGCTGTCAGATTTCATATGACGAAAATCGTCGTGCCATAGATATTGGCCGTTGAAAATGCTTTGTACACGACAAAGTTATCCTCGCCAAACTGCTAATGGAACATTATTCTGCAAGGCGAAATTGCAGGAGCAGATACATGTCATTGGACGAAGACACTTTCAGGCAGTTATTGGACACGGTTTCACGGTTTGTCGAAGAGCGGCTCATCCCCCTCGAAGCGGAGACCGGCGACAACGACCGGGTTGCCGATAATGTCGTCGATGAAATGCGCGCGCTCGGCCTGTTCGGGTTGTCGATCCCCGAGGCCTACGGCGGGCTCGGCCTGAGTGTCGAGGAAGAAGTCCGGGTGATCATCGAACTGGGTCATACGTCGCCCGCGTTCCGCTCGGTGTTCGGGACCAACAACGGCATCGGCAGCCAGGGGATCGTTATCGACGGCACCGAGGAACAGAAACAAAAGTACCTGCCGAAGCTGGCCAGCGGTGAAATTACCGGCTCCTTTGCGTTGACCGAGCCGGATTCCGGTTCCGATGCCGCCTCGCTCAGGACCACGGCCAGGAAGGACGGCAACGAATACGTTCTGAACGGCACCAAGCGTTTCATCACCAACGCCCCCAACGCCGGCGTGTTCACGGTGATGGCGCGGACCGACCCCGAGAACAAGCGCGCCGGCGGGATTTCGGCGTTCCTTGTCGAGGCGGATGCGCCGGGGCTGTCGCTCGGCAAGCCTTACAAGAAAATGGGCCAGCAGGGCGCGCCGGTCTGCGACGTGATCTTCGACGATTGCCGGATTCCGGCGGATGCGCTGATCGGCGGCGTCGAGGGGCAGGGCTTCAAGACGGCGATGAAGGTTCTCGACCGTGGACGGCTGGTCATATCCGGCAGTTGTATCGGCAATGCCGAACGGCTGATCCGCGACAGCGTCGCCTATGCCATGGAACGCAAGCAGTTCGACGTACCGATCGCCGATTTCCAATTGGTGCAGGCGATGCTTGCCGATTGCGAGACGGAACTCTATGCCGCGAAATCCATGGTCCTCGACGCGGCCCGCCTGAAGGACAAAGGCGAGAACGTCACCAAGCAGGCGGCGATCTGCAAATACTACAGTTCGGAAATGGTCGGCCGCGTCGCCGACCGGGCCGTGCAGATCCATGGCGGCGCCGGGTATATCGCCGATTACGGGATCGAGCGGTTCTACCGCGATGTCCGGCTGTATCGCCTGTATGAAGGCACGTCGCAGATTCAGCAGCTCATTATCGCCCGCGAGATGCTGAAAGAAGCCGCCGGCTGAGGAAATCGCCCGGTCCCCTTGATCATTTGCGCCAGATAACCGACAACAAACCCGGATACAGGTGTTTATGGGTTTGGGGGAACTGCCATGTCATTCGGGCTTGAACGCGAAATCGTCGACCGCGCAACGTACGAGAAAGCCGTCCGCCATCTGAAGGACCGCGGCGTGCGCCTGCCGAGCATTTCCGAATTGGCCGATCCGCCCCGTCATCTGAAATCCAAGGCCGAAGACGTCGCCGGGGTCGATCCCGACATTGCCGACCCGGGCAACCTGTTCCGCGTGCACTGGTACAATGCGCCGGATCGCCGGGGGCTCAGCGATGTCCCCGCGTACATGGTGGTGCCGCAGGAACTGACCGGCGTCGATGCGAAGATCGTCGTCGCGCTCGGCAACCGCTTCCCGATGATCAACGCGCACAAGGTGCTGGCGGCGTACGGCTGTCTGGTGCCGAGGCTGATGTCGGGCAAGTTCGATCCCGAGAATCATCGCGCCGTGTGGCCGTCGACCGGGAACTATTGCCGGGGCGGGGTGGCGATTTCACGTATTCTCGGCTGCCGCTCGGTCGCGGTCCTGCCCGAAGGCATGAGCGCGGAGCGTTTCAACTGGCTCGAAAACTGGGTCACGGATCCGTCGGATATCGTGCGCACGCACGGCACCGAAAGTAACGTGAAGGAAATCTACGACGCCTGTCATGAACTGGCCAAGGACCCGGCGAACGTCATTCTCAACCAGTTTTCCGAGTTCAGTAACTACATCATCCACCGCGCCGTCACCGGGCCTGCGTTGCAGAAAATCTTCGAGGACGTGAACAAGGACGGCAACCTGACGGCGAGGGCCTATGTCTCCGCATCCGGTTCCGCCGGCACGCTGGCCGCCGGGGATCACCTGAAGGCGGTGCTCGGCACCGATACCTGCGCGGTCGAGGCGCTGGAATGCCCGACGCTGCTGTACAACGGTTTCGGCGATCACAACATTCAGGGCATCGGCGACAAGCACGTGCCGTTCATCCACAATGTGATGGCCACCGACTATGTCATCGGCGTTTCCGATCACGCCACCGACGGGCTGAACGTCGTCTATAACACGACGGCGGGCCGGAACTATCTGTCGTCACGGCTCGGTCTCGGCCAGGAAGCCATCGCGTCCCTCGGCAATCTCGGTCTTTCGTCGCTGGCGAATATTCTCGGCGCCGTCAAATACGCCAAATACAACAAACTGGGGCCGGATGACGTGGTGCTGTCCGTCGCCACCGACGGGGCCGCGCTTTACGAAACCGAACTGGGCCTGGCCGAAAGCAAATACTTCGAGGGCGGGGTCGATGAAATCGCGGCGGCGGAAACGTTCGGGCGTTATCTGCTGGGCTGCGCGACGGACAACATGATCGAACTGGACCGTCCGGGCAAAGAGCGGATTTTCAATCTCGGATACTACACGTGGGTCGAGCAGCAGGGCGTTTCGCTGGAGGAATTCACGGTCCGCCGCGATCAGGCGTTCTGGGACGGCCTGATGGATCTGGTGCCGGCGTGGGACGGCATGATCGCCGATTTCAACGCCGCGTAAGCTTTCGCCGCAAACAGCCGGACGCGAATAACCTTGCTAATTTTAACGGGGTGTGACACAACCCCCTCAGCAAACTGCGTGTAGATGACCTCATCTGTTGTCAGCAGTCGCCGTCTCCGCAAATAAACGGACCGGTCGTGCCATCCGGCACATGAACATGGTTGCTGATCTACGCAAGCTCCCAAATTGAAATTCAGATGCCACCGGGATTCCTTGGGGATTCCGGCGGGTGTCTATACATGAAAGTTATGTTTTGAAAAACTTCAACGAACTCGGCCTCGCCGAGCCTATTCTTCGTGCGGTATCGAACGAAGGTTACACACAACCGACCCCGATCCAGGCGCAGGTCATTCCGATCATGCTGTCCGGCAAGGACCTTGTCGGCATCGCCCAGACGGGTACCGGTAAAACGGCGGCCTTCGTGCTGCCTTTGCTGAATCGCATTCACGCCCGAGCCGAACGGCCGGGTGCAAAGAACTGTTCCGCCCTGATCCTGGCACCGACGCGCGAACTGGCGTCGCAGATTGCCGACAGCATCCGCACATACGGCAAAGAGATGCGGGTTTCCGTCACCGTTGTTCTGGGCGGCGTCAAGCCGGGCGGTCAGATCCGCGCCCTGGCACGCGGCACGGACATCGTCGTCGCAACGCCTGGCCGTTTGCTCGATCACGTGCAGACCGGTGTTATCCGTCTCGATAAAACCGAAACGGTGATCCTCGACGAGGCCGACCAGATGCTCGATCTCGGCTTTATGCCGACGATCCGCAAAATCCTCGCCAAGCTGCCGAAAGAACGCCAGACGGTGCTGCTCTCGGCGACCATGCCGCAGCAGATCCGCGGTCTTGCCGATGACTTCCTGAACCGTCCCGCCGAGGTTTCCGTTGCCCCGACGGCACGCCCGATCGAACGTATCGAGCAAAGCGTGATGCACGTCGAACGTGACCGCAAACGCGATGCCCTGGTCGGTATCCTGCGCGGCAAGGACGTGGAACGGGTTATCGTCTTCACACGCACCAAGCGCGGTGCCGACAAGGTCTGCGAATTCCTGCAAAAGGCGGGCATCAACTCCGGCGCCATTCACGGCAACAAGAGCCAGCCGCAGCGTGAACGCACACTGGCCGATTTCCGCGGCTCGCGGACCAAGGTCCTGGTGGCCACGGATATCGCCGCCAGAGGCATCGATGTCGATGGCATTTCGCATGTCATCAACTATGAACTGCCGAACGTACCGGAAGCCTATGTACACCGGATCGGCCGTACCGCACGCGCCGGCAACAGCGGCATCGCGATTTCACTGTGCGAACATTCCGAACGCGGTCTGCTGCGCGATATCGAACGCCTGATCGGCAATGCCGTGCAGCGCGACGATACCCCCGACAGCGGCAAGCCGTATAATCCGGTAACGCCGGCCGACCGGCAGCTGGCAACGGAACTCCGCCCGCGTCAGGAACGCAAAGGCACGGAAGACGATAGATCGGAAAAGCCGAGAAATCGCTCGAATTGGAAACCGAACAAGCCGAAGAAGGCACACCGTGGCCAGTCCCAGGGCAAGCCCCAGGGCCAGTCCCAGGGCAAATCACATGGTCAGTCCCAGGGCCGCCGCCAGTCCGCAGACGCCCCGCGTCAGCGTCTCGCCAGCTAACCGAACCGCTCAGCCGGGCGGGATCGAGCCGATAACCTCGACCTCGCCCTGCCCGGCATGACGGAAGATCAGCGTTTCGCCCTGGCGTGTGAATTGACCCGTCAGGGCGCTGATCGTCACCTGATGCGTGACGAGAATTTTTGCCCCGCCCGCATCGGCATTTTTTTCGACGAATTCACGAAGCGCCTTCATATTGCCCTTCCGCTCGCTTTCGCGCTGATAGAATGAATTCAGCGCCGGCAGTTCCTGAACGGCGCCAAGCTTCAACGCCCTTGCCGTATCCAGGCACCTGCACCACTGACTTGAATACACCGACGCGGCCATGATGCCGGCGTTGCGCGCTGCCTGTCCTGTGGCGGCGGCGGCATCGCGGCCGGCCCGGTTCAGGTTTCTTTGTGTCGAACAGTCACCGATGCGGAAGTTCCCGGGATCGCCTGTGCCGGGGGCCTGGGCGTGGCGCATGACGGCAAAATGTCCGGGTTCGTTCAGTTTAAGCCAGAGGCTTGTATCGGCAGCGGCGTCAAAGCCGAACAGACAGAAAATCGCACTCAGAACGTAACGGCGCAGCTTCATGACGTCCTCCATAAGGATTCTGGTTTGTCATGATGCTATACGCGCCGGACCGCGTTTCGGATGACTATGCGGCGGCGCTGCGGGCCTTCATCTTGTCGCGGATCAGCTTGAACAGCGGCAGCAGGATCAGAATGATCGCGATGATGGTGATCGGTCCGGAGATCGGACGCTCAAGGAAGATCATTGGGTCGCCGCTGGAAAACAGCAGCGACTGGCGCAGTTTCGGCTCGGCGATCGGGCCGAGCACGATGGCCAGCACTGCCGGTGCCACCGGGTAATCCAGCTTGCGCAGCAGATATGCGCCGACACCGAAGATCAGCATCAGCCAGATATCGTGCATGTCCTGCGTCGCGGCATAACCGCCAACCACGGAAAGCACGAAGATCATCGGCGCCAGCACCGTGAAGGGCATCCGCAGCATCCAGATGAACAGCGGGATGAAGGCGAGGTTGACGGCCAGCGCGAAGAAATTCGAGATGTAGAAAGAACCGACCAGGCCCCACACGAATTCGGTCTGGTTGGTGAACAGCAGCGGCCCCGGTTGCAAGCCCCAGATGACCATGCCGCCGAGCAGGATGGCCGTAGTCGGCGAGCCGGGAATGCCGAGCGTCAGCATCGGCAGCATGGCACCGGTCGAGGCCGAGTTGTTGGCGGCTTCGGGGGCGGCGATGCCGTTGATGTTGCCCTTGCCGAACGTTTCGGGATGCTTGTCGACCATCTTGGTGATGCCATAGGCCATCAGCGAGCCGGGGGTCGCGCCGGCTGCCGGCAGGATGCCGACGAAGAACCCGAGGAACGATCCGATCGTTGTGCCTTTCCACGATGTGGCGGTTTCGCGGATTGCCCTGAGAATGCCCTTAACGGTCAGAACCGCGCTGGTCATGGTCATTTCGCCGCGTGTGCTGTCGATGGTCCACAGCATCTCGCCGATGCCGTAGACGCCGATGGCGAGCACCAGGAAGTTGATGCCGTGCATGAACCCGGTGATGTCGCCGAACACGAGGCGCGGCTCGCCGGTCATGATGTCGAGGCCGACGGACGCCATGACCAGGCCGAAGCAGATCGAGAACAGGGTTTTCGGGATGTCGTCGCCGCCGAGACCGACGAAGGTCGCAAAGGCCAGCAGCATCAGGGCGAAGATCTCCGGGTCGCCGAAGTCCAGGGCGACGTGGGCCAGCGGCGGCGCGAAAGCGGTGAACAGCACGTTGGCGACGCTGCCGCCGACAAACGATGCGACGGCAGCCGTGACCAGTGCCAGGTCCGCGCGCCCCTTGAGAGCCAGCGGGCGCCCGTCGAACGTTGTCGCCACGGCCGTTGACGCGCCTGGTATCCCGAGCGTGATCGAGGATATGGCACCGCCGTACATGGCCCCGTAGTAGATTGCCGCGAGAAAGATCATCGCCGATGCCGGCGGCACCAGGAACGTCGCCGGGAGCAGAATGGCGACGCCGTTGACGGAGCCGAGGCCCGGCATGGCGCCGATGAACAGGCCGAGTGCAACACCGATCAACATCAGCATGATGTTAAGGGGTTCCAGCGCGATGAAAATGCCGTCTACGAGATGCCCGAGAATTTCCATGGTTTCGTCGCCTATCCTTTAGCTCGTGGTGTTGCGAATGAAATGCCTGTTGGCTAATTTGGAAGCAGGTTCGATTAGAAGAAGAAATCGTACAGCGGCAGGAACAGCGGCTCGAGATAGCCCTTCGGGAGCACGATCCGCATCGCAATATCGAAAAACAAAAATGTCACGACCGGGGTTGTCAGGGCGATGGCCAGTGTGACCCCCCAACTGTGGCGGCCAAGGAAATGGATGTAGTAAATAAGGAACACGCAGATGGCGCCGTAAAACCCGAGAATATGGGTCAGGGCGATAAACGCGGTAACACCGCCACCGACCAGCAGAAGCATGCGCAATCCGTAGCTGTCGAGAAATTTCTCGGTCGATTGCGACGGCGGTGATTTTTTGAGGACCCAGTTGATGGCGATCCAGATGGTCGACAACAGCATGCAGGCTGCAAGCCAGAACGGCCAGAAGCCGCCGCCGGGGCCTTCTCCTCGCACGTAGCCGATATCCAGCTCCGTACTTTTGTACATCAAGTAGATCGAGAGAAGTGCCATTAAACCGGCCGTGATAATTTCTGCACGTCTCATAATGAAAACTTGCTCCCGATCTCTTGATGATACTGTCTGTGCTAAGCCTTGATGTTATGGCTGCTTACTTGATCGCACCCATTTCAACGAGCATCTTCCGGTGACGTTCGCGCTGAGCGTCCCAATAGGTTTTCAGCGCAGCGCCGGACAACTCATCGCCGAACAGCGACTTGTCTTTCCGGTACTTCTGCCATTTGGCCGAGTGATAGACCTTGGAGAAGAGATCCTGATAGTACTTCAGGGCATCGGCGCTCATACCAGGCGCACCGACAACGGCACGCTGCATGCCATATGAGAAGTCCTTGCCTTTTTCTTTAAGGGTCGGGACATCCTTGAACAGCGGCAGACGTTCTGCGGTGAAGGTGAGGATCGGCACGACGTCACCCGACTCATAGAAGCCAAGAGCTTCCGAAGGGTTGTTGACGCTGGAGTTGATGTGCTTGCCGGCCAACTGCTTGGCAACGGTTCCGCCACCCTTGTACGGCACGTACTTGATCTTCAGGCCGAAGTTGTTGTTCAGGTATTCCGTCAGGAGTTCGTCTTCCTGCGCTTTACCCGTACCGCCCATCACCCATTTGTTGCCGTCCGCTTTGGCTTTGGCGAGGAATTCCTCGAACGTCTTGATGCCGGAATCCTTGTGCACCCAAAGCAGGAAGGTGTCTTCCGCCATGCGGCCGACAGGTGCGAACGTCATGATGTCGATGCCGAGCTTCGATTGACGCAGCGGCGTCGTGAAGAACGAGTTGAGCGTCACCATGATAGTGTGATCGGGGTCGTTTGCACCCTTGGCGGCGATCAGTGCTTCTGCACCCGAGCCACCGGATTTGTTGACGGGAACCAGCGGCTTCGAAGCCAGCTTTTCCTGCTCAACGATTGCCTGCATCAGGCGCGCCATTTTATCGGCGCCCCCACCCTTGCCGGCCATGATGATGAAGTCGATTGGTTTTGTCGGCTCCCAAGCGGCAGCCGTGCCGGGCATGCCGGCAACCATTGCGCCAATGCTGAGTGCACCGGCTAAGCCAAGAATGTGACGTCTAGAGATAGCCATAATAACCTCCCAAGTTATATTCTCTGCCGGCACTGCATAAGCGGATAAACCGGCAACATGGTCAAAACTGGATGTTCATTTATGGTCACTTCTGTTGGTGACGTTGCCCTTTGGGACCTAATCTTGGTGTTAGGTATACCAATGATAAGTTACTGTCCTTCGTTCGATCAAATCAAATTCATGCCTTAACCTTGTTAATTCCAGGCCTAGTGCACCAAAAGGACCGGCATATCCGTGTGATCGATGATCCATTGCGTAACGCTGCCCAGAACCATGGCGCGTCCGCGGCTACGGCCGTAAGCGCCCATGATGATAACGTCGGCGCCGCTTTCCTTGGCGGCGGTCACGAGACTTTGTCCGAGGGATGATTCTTTCGACTTCACGGTCTTCGCGGTTGCCGTAATGTCATGATCCTGCAGGTGCAGGATCAGGTCTTCGGCGCTGAGTTCAAGATTTTGCGCATCCTCTGCGCACAGCACGGTGACGGATTTCGCTTCGGCGATGATGGACCCGCACATAGCGATGGCACGTGCCGATTCCGCTGACCCGTTCCAGGCAATGGCGACATTATCACCTAGTGTGGTAAGCGGGGTCTTGGGGCACAAAAGCACCGGACGCCCGGTATTGAGCAACGCCGATTCAAGTGTGTGCTGGCCGAGATTGGTATCGAGTTCCGGCTGTGCGACGGCGACAACACTGGCCAGGCGGCCCCAAATGCCGACGATGTCGGCCTGCTTGCCGTCCGTGACACTCCACGAGATCGTCAGTGTGTCATGCATAGGCGGGCGCGTATCGCAGACGGCAATGTCATTCTTTTTGACATAGGCGTCGAACAGGGATTTCAGGCGTTCAACTTCGTTGTCGGTGATCAGTGAGGCGGACTTGTTGATCTGATCCCTGACCAGGGACGGGACCGCGACGCCGAAAGGAATCAGATCCTTGGCGCTCGGCTTGCAGTGCACCGCACGAATGTGCGCGTTGAAGTGCCGGCCCAATGCACATGCATGATCGAGCACGGATTCACCTCTGCCGTCACCGCGGATCGGAACGAGTATCGTGCGGAACGCCATCTTCCGTGCTCCTTAAAACAGACCCTCGACCAGGCCTTCAGCGTTGAGCCGGATCGATTCCGATGCAGGCTTCCGGGGCAGACCCGGCATGGTCATGATTTCACCCGTGACAACGACGATGAAGCCGGCACCGGCTGAAATACGGACTTCGCGGATCGGCACGGAATGGCCGGTCGGCGCGCCTTTGAGGTTCGGATCGGTCGAGAACGAATACTGCGTCTTCGCCATGCAGACGGGCAAGTTGCCATAGCCGGCTTCTTCCCAGTCCTTGAGCTGATTGCGGATTTTCGTGTCGGCGATGACCTCGTCTGCGCGGTAGATCTCCTTCGCCACGGTGTTGATCTTGTCGAAAAGGGACATGTCGTCGGGGTACAGCGGCTTGAAGTTGGCGGCGCCGGAATCGACGAGTTCGACGACCTTGTTGGCGAGCGCCACCGTGCCTTCCGATCCCTTGGCCCAATGTTCGCAAAGGATTGCTTCGGCGCCCTGCGAGGCGACGTATTCCTTGACGGCTTCGACCTCGGCATCTGTATCGGTGTAGAAGTTGTTGATCGCAACCACGACCGGCACGCCGAATTTCTTCAGGTTCTCGAGGTGGCGGCCGAGGTTCGGGCAGCCTTTCTTGAGGGCGTCGACGTTTTCCTCGTTGAGCTTGTCCTTGCCGACGCCGCCGTTCGATTTCAGCGCCCGGATGGTGGCGACGATGACCACCGCGTTCGGGCTGAGGCCGGCCTTGCGGCACTTGATGTCGAAGAACTTCTCGGCCCCCAGGTCGGCGCCGAACCCGGCTTCGGTGACGACATAGTCGGCGAGCCTGAGCGCGGTCTTGGTGGCGACGACCGAGTTGCAGCCATGCGCGATGTTGGCGAACGGGCCGCCGTGCACGAAGGCAGGATTATTTTCCAGCGTCTGCACCAGGTTCGGCTGCATGGCGTCCTTGAGCAGGACCGCCATCGCGCCTTCGGCCTTGATGTCGCGGCAATACACCGGCGTGCGGTCGCGGCGGTAGGCGACGATCATGTCGCCAAGGCGCTGTTCCAGATCGGCGAGGTCGGAAGCCAGGCACAGAATGGCCATCACTTCGGAGGCCACGGTAATGTCGAACCCGGCTTCGCGCGGGAAGCCGTTCGCGACGCCGCCGAGCGAGCAGTTGATCTGGCGCAGTGCGCGGTCGTTCATGTCGAGGACGCGGCGCCAGACGATACGGCGGACGTCGATCTCAAGCTCGTTGCCCCAATAGACGTGGTTGTCGATCATCGCCGAGAGAAGGTTGTGCGCCGACGTGATGGCGTGGAAATCCCCGGTGAAGTGGAGGTTCATGTCCTCCATCGGGATGACCTGTGCATAGCCGCCGCCGGCGGCGCCGCCCTTCATGCCGAAGTTCGGGCCGAGGGATGCTTCGCGAATACAGATCGTCGCTTTCTTGCCGATACGGTTGAGACCGTCGCCGAGACCGACGGTGGTCGTCGTCTTGCCTTCACCGGCGGGGGTCGGATTGATGGCCGTCACCAAGATTAGCTTGCCGGTATCGTTGCCTTCAATGCTTTTGATGAAATCGGCGGAAACCTTTGCCTTGTCGTGGCCGTAAGGCAGCAGATGCTGTTCCTTGATGCCGAGCTTAGCGCCGATGTCATTGATGTGCTTCGGCGAGGCTTCGCGGGCGATTTCGATATCGGTTTTTGCCATAGTTAGAGATTCCCAATTCAATCAGTTGTTTGTACCGGCGGCCGTTCAGTCGCCCAGGTTGGTGCCGGCCTCTAAGCCGGCGTCATTGGCCCATTCGGCGGCGGATACCTTGCCCCCACCGGCAGGGCGTACACGCTTTAGCAGAATACGCCCACCTATGCATTGCACGGTCACGCCGTCTTCTGACACGTCGACGACGCGGCTGCTGACGCCATCACCCTCGACCCGCTGGCAATCGAAGACGCCGACTTCGGCACCGCCGAAGGTCGTCCACGCACCGGGCGACGGGTTGGTGCCGCGGATCAGATCGTAAACCTGCTTGACCGGCTTGTTCCAATCGATGTGGGCATGCTTCGCCGTGCACCGGCGTTCGTAAGTCGCACCGGCTTCGTCCTGGACGATGCGTGGCGGATTTCCCGAACGGAACAGATCGCAGACCTCGAGAACAGAATCGATGGCCGCCGGATATATCTTCTTGAAGTAGAGATCGATCACCGTGTCGTCCGGCTCGATCGGGCATTCCCACATCATCAGGACATCGCCCTCGTCGAGGCCATCCGTCGGATAGAACCAGGAATAACCCGACTTGGTGCTGCCCATGATGATCGGCCAGTTGACTGCGGACGGACCGCGGTGCAGAGGCAGCAGCGAAGGATGGAAGCAGATCGAACCGAGCTTCGGGGTATTGCGTGCAGCTTCCGGCACGAACACGTTGACGAACGCCATGACCATCAGGTCGGCGTTCAGCGCGGCCAACTCGTCGAGGCTTTCCTGATCCTTGAAGTGCGCCGGCTGATGGACAGTCAGGCCTTGTTCCAGGGCGAATTCCTTGATCGGGTCGAGCGGCTTACCGTCCTTGTCAGGCTCGCAGTAAACGGCCACTACTTCGTCGACTCCGGCTTCCAGAATCTTGGCCAGGGCATCCTTGCCGAACGCCTGCTGACCCATGACGATAACGCGCATATTTCCTCTCCTGTCAGGGGCACACGCTGGCGCCCCTTCAAATCATTTCGTACAGCGCCCGGTTTGCCGGGCTTATCGTTACGGCGCGCCCGAAAGACCGGGCGGCCTGAATTACTCGGCCGCGGCCTTGACCTGGCCGACGGCGCCGGATGCCTTGATCCGCTCCAGATCGCCGTCCGCGTAGCCCAGAACCTGCGTCAGAATTTCTTCGGTATGTTCACCGAGCAGCGGCGAACGTTCGACCTCGACCGGCGAGCCCGAAAGCTTGATCGGACACCCGACCGTCAGGTACGGGCCGCGTTCCGGATGATCGACTTCAACGATCGTGCCGGTCGCGCGCAGGCCTTCATCCTCGGCAATTTCCTTCATGCTGAGGATCGGGCCGACGGGGATGTCGAGCGGGTTGCAGATATCCATGACTTCGAACTTGTCCTTGGTCATCGTCCACTCTTCGATGCGTGCGAAAATCTCGTTCAGTTTGTCGAGGCGTTCGGGCGGCGTGGCGTAACCTTCCTTGGTTTTCCAGTCCGGCTCGCCGATGACGTCGCAGATCTTTTCCCAGACAGCCGCCTGGGTGATGAAGTACGTGTACGCGTTGGGGTCCGTTTCCCAGCCCTTGCACTTCAGGATGCGGCCCGGCTGACCGCCGCCGGAATCGTTGCCGGCGCGCGGCGTCGCATCGCCAAACGGGATGCCTTCGCCGAACTGGGAGTATTCCTTGAGCGGACCGGCCTTGAGACGCTGCTGATCGCGGAGCTTGACGCGGCAAAGGTTGATGACGCCGTCCTGCATGGCGGCCAGAACCTTTTGGCCCTTGCCGGTTTTCTCGCGCTGGAACAGCGCGGTTACAATGCCCAGCGCCAGGTGCAGTCCGGTGCCGGAATCGCCGATCTGCGCACCGGTCACAACGGGGATGCCGTCGACGAAGCCGGTTGTCGATGCCGAACCGCCGGCGCACTGGGCGACGTTCTCGTAGACCTTGCAGTCTTCGTACTTGCCGGGGCCGAAGCCTTTCACGGACGCCATGATCATGCGGGGATTGAGTTCCTGAATGCGTTCCCAGGTGAACCCCATACGGTCCAGCGCGCCCGGCGCGAAGTTTTCGACCAGCACGTCACACGTTTTGATCAGACGCTCCAGCACTTCCTTGCCGGTCTCGTTCTTCGAGTTCAGCTCGATCGAACGCTTGTTGTGATTGAGCATGGTGAAGTAGAGCGAATCCGCGCCCGGCACGTCGACCAGTTGCTTGCGCGTCGCATCGCCGACACCGGGGCGTTCGACCTTGATGACGTCGGCACCGAACCAGGCCAGCAACTGGGTACAGGTCGGCCCGGACTGGACGTGGGTGAAATCGAGAATTTTGACGCCTTCTAGAGCTTTCATAATTTGCTCCTGCTTATTGGTGTGAATGCCATGACGTGTTCTTATTTCTTGGACACGACGCTTTGCGGGTTGAGATTGCCGATACGGCCGCTTTCGGTACCGGCGTTTCCGTCGATGACGGCGTTGACGAGGGTCGGCTTGCCCGATTTCAGGGCTTCTTCGACCGCCTGTGCCAGCTCGTCGGGGGATGTCGCATACACGCCGACGCCGCCGAACGCTTCCATCATCTTGTCATAACGCGCGTCCTTGACGAACACCGTCGGTGCCACGTCGGCGCCGCCGGTCGGATTGGTGTCGGTGCCGCGGTAGATGCCGCCGTTGTTGAAGACAACGACGCAGACCGGCAGGTTGTAACGGCAGATCGTCTCGACCTCCATGCCGGAGAACCCGAAGGCGCTGTCACCCTCGACGCAGAGCACCGGATGACCGGTTTCCACGGCCGCCGCGATGGCCTGGCCCATGCCGATGCCCATGACACCCCAGGTGCCGACATCAAGCCGCTTGCGGGGCTTGAACATGTCGATGATGGAGCGTGCGAAATCGAGCGTGTTGGCGCCTTCGTTGACCAGGATCACGTCGGGGTTGGCGGCGATGATCCGTTTCAGCGCGCCGAGTGCGCCGTGGTAATCCATCGGCACGTTGTTGTTTTGCAGCTTCGGCGCCATGCGCTCGACGTTGGTGTCGCGCTTCGCCTTGACGGCGTCGGTCCATGCCGCGGGCGGCGGTGTCCAGCCGTTCCCCATGCCGTCCAGAAGGGCATCGACGCACGATGCGATATCGCCGACCAGCGGGGCGACGATTTCGACGTTGGAGTCCATTTCCTTCGGTTCGATATCGATATGGATGAATTTCTTCGGCGCCGTGCCCCAGGTTTTGCCCTTGCCGTGCGACAGCAGCCAGTTGAGCCGGGCACCGATCAGCATCACGGTGTCGGATTCTTTCAGCACAAGCGAGCGGGCGGCGCCGGCGTACAGATCGTGATCGTCCGGCAAAAGGCCCTTGGCCATGCTCATGGCGATGTACGGAATGCCGCTTTTTTCGACCAGCGCGCGGATGGCGTCATCGGCCTGCGCATAGGCGGCGCCCTTGCCGAGAACGATCAGCGGCCGCTCGGCGGATTTGAGAACATCCAGCGCGCGTTTGACGGAATCCGGTGCCGGTAGCTGCGCCGGTGCCGGGTCGATGACTTCGACCAGCGATTTGGCGCCTGCTTCGGCATCCATGACCTGACCCAGCAGCGCTGCCGGCAGATCCAGGTAAACGCCGCCCGGACGGCCGGAAACCGCGGCGCGGATGGCACGCGCAATGCCGATTCCTATGTCTTCGGCGTGCAGCACGCGGTATGCCGCCTTGCACATCGGCTTGGCGATGGCGAGTTGGTCCATTTCCTCGTAGTCGCCCTGCATCAGGTCGACGATTTCACGCTCCGACGAACCGGAAATCAGGATCATCGGGTAACAGTTGGTGGTGGCGTGCGCCAGCGCGGTCAGACCGTTGAGGAAGCCGGGCGCGGACACCGTCAGGCAGACACCGGGCTTTTTCGTCAGGTAGCCTGCGATCGCGGCGGCATACCCGGCATGCTGTTCGTGGCGGAACGACAGGACACGCAAGCCTTCGGCCTGCATCATGCGGCCGAGATCGGTGATCGGAATCCCCGGGACATTATATATTGTGCTGATACCGTTAAGTTTCAGCGCATCGATGACAAGATGGAACCCATCGGTGAGCGCCTGTGCGTCATCGGTGGCTTCAGTTGCCTGGACTTCCGTCGCGGTCGACGACATGTCGTATCCTCCGTGGTCGGGCGGCTGTTTTCAGCCGGCAGTTTTGCGTTTGGACCGGGTTGGCGCCGGTTCGGACTTGTCGTCGTCTTCCGGGGCGTGGTCCGTGAATTCGTGCCAGCTCTGGCGAATATGCGCATGCAACTGCATGGTATGTTCGCGCACCAGTTTGCTGGCGAGATCGCCGTCGCGCTTTTCCAGCGCCTCGATGATGTGCATGTGGTCGTCGACCGAAAGGCTGACCCGGTCGGCCTCGGCCATGGCGCGGGCGCGGATGGCGCGCATGTGCAAGAACAATCCGTCGGCGATGGAATGCAGCATCGAGCATTTTGAAAGTTCGAGAATGCGGCGATGAAAGCGGATATTCGCTTCCGAATACTCGTCCATGTGTTCGCGCGCTTCGTTTTTGGTGTAATCGGCGACCATGCGGCGCAACGAACTGATTTCGTCGTCGCTGGCATGGGTCGTCGTCAGGCGCGCCGCCATGCTTTCCAGTGCCGCCCAGACGGTGATCATCTCGAGGACTTCTTCTCTGGACTTGCGTTTGATGAAGATGCCCTTGCGGGGCTGGATATCTACGAAGCCTTCCTGTTCGAGACGGGCCAGGGCTTCGCGAATCGGGGTGCGGGAAATGCCGAGCTGCTCGGCCATTTTCCGTTCTTCAAGCTTCAGGTTGGCATCGGCATCATAGATATTCATGCCGGTGATGGCTTCTTTCAGCACCTCATAGATATGATCCTTGAGGCTGAAATTCGTGCCGACTGCCTTGAGCTTCAAGCTCCGCGCCATCGCCCCCTCCTGATTGCCGCCGGATTGCTTTTTTATCGGGTGACGATGCGTTATCCGCACCTGACGCCCGCCCGGCCGCTTCATATGTACTTGGTATACCATATGCCACCTCCCATGCAGCCGCAATAGCTGAATCTGAACATTTTTATGTTGCGGTGCACCTAAAGTTCCCTCTGTAACCCTTGGTTTTCTGCAGTTTTTTGAATTGCCGAAACTTCTTCACTGGTATATGGTATACCAGATTGAAGGGATAAATCAGACTGAATTGCAAGCAAAAAAATCGCAATAACAACTGCATGCAGGTTTTATCCCCAGCAGACCGGGAGGTGGCCCATGAATTTATATGAACACGAAGCGAAGGAAATCCTGGCGCAATACGGCGTGCCCGTGCCCGAGGGACATATCGCCACGACGCCCGCCGACGCGGAAGCGCAGGCGCGCGTACTGCCGGGACATAAATTTGCCGTGAAGGCTCAAATCCTGGCCGGCGGGCGCGGTCTGGCCGGCGGCGTCGAGCTGGCGGCAACGCCGAGCAAGGTCGGTGAAATCGCCAAGCGCCTGATCGGCGCCCGGCTGGTGACGCCGCAAACCGGCGCCGACGGCGAAACCGTCGAGCGGGTGTATGTCGAAACGGCTGTCGATTCCGAACGTGATTTTTTTCTTGCCGTCATTGTCGATCAGTCGAGCGGCACTGTTTCGGTGCTCGGCTCGAAAGCGGGCGGTGTCGATTTCGAGGAACGCGTCAAACGCGAACCCGGGATCGTCGAGGCCCTGAGCGTCTCCTATGACGGCGCGTTCGACGATGCCGCCTGTACCGGGTTCCTCGACAAGCTCGGGATTTCCGGTACACCGGCGGCAGAGGCGCGCGATATCATCGCCGCTCTGGTCAAGGTGTTTCTGCGCACGGATGCAACCCTGATCGAGGTCAATCCCCTGACGCTGACCCGCGACGGCACGTTCTGCGCGGTCGATGCCAAGATCAGCATCGACAACAATGCGCTCTACCGGCATCCGGAATTCGCCACCCTCTCTTCCGGCGCGGAAGGGGATGAAATCGAGATGCAGGCACAGAAGGACGAGATCAATCTGGTCCGCCTCGACGGTAATATCGGCGTCGTCGTCAACGGTGCGGGGCTTGCCCTGGCGACCCAGGACATGATCACCGATGCCGGCGGGCGTGCCGCCAACTTCATGGATATCCGCACCACCGCGACGAGCCTGCAGGTGGCGCGCGGGATCGGCATGCTGCTGAGCGACCCGAACGTGAAGTCGATACTCGTGCACATTCACGGTGGCGGCATGACGCCTTGCGACACCATTGCCGAAGCGCTGGCGCTTGCGCTCGCCTGGTCGGACCGCAAGGTGCCGGTCGTGACCCGCCTTGCCGGACATAATGCCGACTATGCGCGGCAAATGCTGGTCGACCGGAACGTGCCGCATGAGCGCTGCGATTCGATAAGCGATGCGGTTCAGACCGCAATCGCGCGCGCGGCCTGAGGGGGAACGGAAACATGAGCATTCTTGCAAATGCAAACACCAAACTGATCGTACAGGGTATGACCGGGCGATCCGGCACGTTCTATACCGATCAGGCCATCAACTACGGCACCAACGTTGTCGGCGGCGTGCGCCCCGGCAAGGGCGGCAAGAACCATATCGGCCGTCCCGTGTTCAACACGGTCGGTGAAGCGATGCGCGAAGCCGCTGCCAATGCGAGCATGATCATGGTGCCGGCGCACAACGCCGCGCAGGCCATGATCGAGGCGATCGAGGCGGAAATGCCTTTGATCGTGTGCGTCACCGAACGCATTCCGGTGCTTGATATGGTGCGTGTCAAAGATGCACTCCGGGGCTCGAAAAGCGAACTGGTCGGGCCGAACTCGCAAGGCGTTCTGACCCCGGGGGCCTGCAAAATCGGCGTCATGTCGACGGCCGATGCCAAGCCCGGCCACATCGGCATTGCCTCCAGGTCGGCCTCACTGACCAGCGAAGTCGTCGCCAGTCTTAGCAGCCTCGGCCTCGGCCAGTCGACAACGGTCGGCATCGGCGGTGATCCCGTGCACGGGATAGGCTTTGTCCGCTGCCTTGAACTTTTCATGGCCGACCCGGACACGCATGGCGTCGTGCTGATCGGTGAAATCGGCGGCAGCGAGGAAGAACAGGCGGCGGCATTTCTGAAGGCGCAGTCCTACGAAAAGCCCGTCATCGCCCTGGTTGTCGGGCGCCATGCCCCGGCGCAACGCCGCATGGGCCATGCCGGAACGCTTTCCGTGTTCGGCAGCGGCAATGCCGTTACGAAGAACGCGGCTCTCAAGGCTGCGGGCGCGAGTGTCGTCGAGAACGTAGTCTCTGTCGCGCCGGCGATGGCCGATGCAATGGTGCGTGCCTAATGTGCGTCAACGAAACGGCGTTCGATGTATGTTTGACCACCGGGCAAGACGCGCCATATGGTGTGTCGCGCGCCATTGAGCGGAATGGCAACGGAGGAAGCGGTCGTGAACGGCGTTCTCGTTCATCGGTTGCAATGGGTAAAGGCATCAAAGCCGGACGGCATCCATGCTAATACGATCAAGCGATTCATGCCTCATCGTCATCGACATGCAAGAGCGGCTTGTGCCGGCCATGCAGGCGCCGGCGCGCACCATCAAGAATGCGAAGCTTCTGATTTCCGTGGCCCGCGAGCTGGAAATTCCTGTTCTGCTGACGGAACAGTACCCAAAGGGACTGGGCCAGACAGTGAAGGAAATTGCTTCGGTGTCGAGCGGCCTGCCGGTGTTGGAAAAGATGCATTTTTCCTGCATGGAAGATCAACACTTTGCCGATACATTCCACGCCCTGGGGCGCAAACAGGCCGTCATAGCCGGGATGGAGGCGCATATCTGCGTCATGCAGACAGCAGTCAACCTGATGGACGAAGGCTATGAGGTGTTTGTCGTGACGGATGCGACGTCGTCACGCACGCTGGAAAGCGAGCGGGCATGCCTCGACCGTCTGGGGGCTTGCGGAGCGGGCATTGTTACGACGGAAATGGTCGTGTTCGAATGGCTAGGAAAAGCCGGGACGGACGCTTTCAAGAAACTGCTGCCATTGGTGAAATAGGTTTACGGCATTATGGATACATTCGAGAAAAGAAAGAAAACCAAGCCTGTTCGCCCGGGCGGCGGCAATCGCAAGAAATCGCGGGCCTTCCCGAAAGGCCGACAGGTTCAGCCCGATGCACGGGGGGACGTGCAGAAGCTTTTGAAAGGCAAGTCCCGCGCACGGGATCTGCTGATCGAGCACCTGCATCTGATTCAGGACAAGTACGGGCATCTGTCAGCCGCGCATCTGGCGGCGTTGGCCGAGGAAATGAAGCTGGCAATGGCCGAGGTGTACGAGGTCGCGACATTCTATCATCACTTCGACGTGGTCCGCGAAGGCGAGGATGCCCCGGCCGAAGTGACGATCCGGGTCTGCGATTCGCTGAGCTGCGAAATGGCCGGCGCCAAGGACATCATCAAATCGCTTGGTAACAAGGCGCCCAAGTATGTGCGAGTCCAGCACGCGCCGTGCATGGGACTTTGCGACAAGGCGCCGGCGGCGGCGATCGGCCAGAATTATACCGGCAACGTGTCGGTTGCGTCGTTGTTGAAAGCCGCCAAAAACCGCGACATCAAGCCTGCGAAAGTCAAATACCAGAGCCATGATGCCTATGTGAAGGCGGGCGGCTACAAAGTTCTGAAGGGTCTGCGCAAGGGCAAGCAGACGCCCGATCAGGTCATCGAGACGTTTCTCGAAGCCGGACTGCGCGGGCTGGGCGGCGCCGGGTTTCCGTCCGGGCAGAAGTGGAAGTTCGTGCGTGCGGCCGAGGGGCCGCGTTACATGTGCATCAACGCCGACGAAGGCGAGCCGGGGACGTTCAAGGACAAGCTCTATCTGGAAACCAAACCGCACCAATTCCTCGAAGGGATGCTGATCGGCGCCTGGGGTGTGGATGCCACGGCGGTCTATATCTATCTCCGCGATGAATATCCGCACATCCGCAACGTTCTGCTCAAGGAAATCGCGGTACTCGAAAAGAAGAAGATCATCGAGCCCGGTTATGTGCATCTGCGCCGTGGCGCGGGTGCCTATATTTGCGGCGAGGAAAGCGCGATGATCGAAAGCATCGAGGGCAAACGCGGCCTGCCGCGTCACCGCCCGCCGTATGTGGCACAGGTCGGCGTCTTCGGCCGCCCGACGCTGGTTCACAACGTCGAAACCGTTTACTGGATGCCGGAAATCCTCGCCAAGGGGGCCGACTGGTTCATCAAGCAGGGCCGCGACGGCCACAAGGGCAACCGGTCTTATTCCGTTTCCGGGCGCGTCAAGAACCCGGGTGTGGTGCTGACCGCGGCCGGTGCGACGGCGGAAGAACTGATCGAAGCCTGTGGCGGGATGCTCGACGGGCATACCTTCAAGGGCTATCTGCCGGGCGGGCCGTCCGGTGGGATCATGCCCGCGTCGATGGGCAATCTTGCGCTCGATTTCGGCCAGCTTGAAAAGTACGGGCACTTCGTCGGGTCGCACGCCGTGGTGATCCTGTCGGACAAGGATCACATGCGCGACGTGTCCGTGAATCTTCTGAAATTCTTTGAAGATGAAAGCTGCGGTCAGTGTACACCGTGCCGTGTCGGCTGCGAGAAAGCGGTCAAACTGATGGATACCAAGAAGTGGAACACCAAACTGCTTGGTGAACTTTCGGATGCCATGATGGATGCATCGATCTGCGGTCTGGGGCAGGCAGCGCCGAACCCGATCCGCTCGGTGATCAAATACTTCAAGAAGGACATTACGTGATGTCGGACCAAATTACCTTCACGCTCGACGGCAAGAAAGTCACTGCTGAACCCGACGAAACGATCTGGCAGGTCGCCAAACGTCGGGGGAAGACGATTCCGCACCTCTGCTGGAAGGACGCGCCCGGTTACCGGGCCGACGGCAACTGCCGCGCCTGCATGGTCGAGATCGAAGGCGAGCGCGTGTTGGCGGCGTCGTGCGTGCGCACCCCGGCGGATGGCATGAAAGTTTTCACCCAGTCGGAACGTGCCAAGAAGTCCCGCAGAATGGTGATCGAGCTTTTGATGGCCGATCAGCCGAAGACCAAGGACGCGCATGACAGCCAGTCTGCGTTCCTGAGCTGGACCAAAGCGATGAACGTCAAGACGTCGCGCTTCCCCAAGGGCAACCGTCCCAAGCCGGACGTCTCGCATTCGGCGATGGCGGTCAATCTCGATGCCTGCATCCATTGCAATCTGTGTGTGCGCGCGTGCCGCGAAGTGCAGGTCAACGACGTCATCGGCATGGCGTCGCGTGGGCACGACGCCAAGATCGTCTTCGATTTCGACGATCCGATGGGCAATTCGACCTGTGTCGCCTGCGGCGAGTGCGTGCAGGCCTGCCCGACCGGCGCGCTGATGCCGAAGACAATCATCGATGACAAGGGCCGGGGCGGGCGTGTCGCCGACAAGCAGGTGCAGTCGGTGTGTCCGTACTGCGGTGTCGGTTGTCAGATCACCTACAACATCAAGAAGAACAAGAAGACCGGCCGCGATGAAATCGCCTGGGTCGAGGGCGCCGGCGGGCGTTCGAATGAAAACCGCTTGTGCGTCAAGGGCCGCTTCGGCTTCGATTACGTCACCAGCCCGGAGCGCCTGACCAAGCCGCTGATCCGCAAGCCGGGCAAGCCCAAGGGCATCAATGTCGATCCCGCCAATCCCTATACCCACTTCCGAGAAGCGACGTGGGACGAAGCATTGAAGCTTGCCGCCAAGGGCCTGAAGGGCATCCGCACCAAGCACGGGCCGAAGGCCCTTGCCGGGTTCGGTTCGGCCAAATGCTCGAACGAGGAAGCGTATCTGTTCCAGAAGCTGGTGCGGACCGGTTTTGGCTCCAACAACGTCGATCACTGCACGCGTCTGTGCCATGCATCGTCGGTGGCTGCGCTGATGGAATGCATCGGTTCCGGTGCCGTGACCGCGCCGTTCATGGCGGCGAAGGACGCGGACGTGATTGTCGTCATCGGTGCCAACCCGATCGAAAACCACCCGGTCGCCGCGACCTATTTCAAGCAGGCCGTCAAACGCGGCGCCGAGCTGGTCGTCATGGATCCGCGCGGCCAGGCCCTGAAACGCCACGCCACGCACATGCTGCAATTCAAGTCGGGCAGCGATGTCGCCATGCTGAACGCGATCATGCACGTGATCGTCGAGGAAGGCCTGTACGACAAGCAGTACATCCAGTCGCACACCGAGGGTTTCAACAAGATCAAGAAGCACCTGAAGGACTTCTCGCCCGAGAAGATGGAAGCCGTTTGCGGCATCGCGGCCGATGAACTGCGCACGGTCGCCCGCAAATACGCGACCTCAGGACGGTCGATCATCTTCTGGGGTATGGGTGTGTCGCAGCATACGCACGGCACGGACAATGCGCGTTGCCTGATTTCGCTGGCGCTGATGACCGGCCACACCGGGCGTCCCGGTACCGGTCTGCATCCGCTGCGCGGTCAGAACAACGTGCAGGGTGCGTCCGATGCGGGTCTGATCCCGATGGTCTTCCCCGATTACATGAAGGTCGGCAACGACGACCTGCGGGGCCGCTTCGAGGAACTGTGGCAGACCAAACTCGATCCCGATCCGGGCCTGACCGTGGTCGAGATCATTCACGCCATTCATGACGATGAAATTCACGGCATGTACATCATGGGCGAAAACCCGGCGATGTCGGACCCGGATGCCAACCATGCGCGCGATGCGCTGGCCAAGCTCGATCATCTGGTGGTGCAGGACATTTTCCTCACCGAAACGGCGATGTTCGCCGATGTCGTGCTGCCGGCGACGGCATGGCCGGAAAAGGACGGCTCGGTATCGAACACCAACCGCCAGGTGCAGATGGGCCGCAAGGCGCTGGATGCGCCGGGCGACGCCAAGCCGGACTGGTGGATCACGGTGCAGATGGCCAAGGGTCTGGGTCTGAAGTGGAAGTACAAGTCGCCGGCCGATGTGTTCGCGGAGATGAAACAGGCAATGCCGTCGCTCGACAACATTACCTGGCAGCGGCTGGAGAACGAGAACTCCGTCACCTATCCGTGCCCGGCGCCGGGTCATCCAGGCGAGGACATCGTTTTTGCCGACCGTTTTGTGACCGACGACGGGCTCGGCAAGTTCGTTCCGGCCAACGTCACGCCGCCCAACGAAGTGCCGGACAAGAAATTCCCCTACATCCTGATCACCGGGCGTCAACTCGAACACTGGCATACCGGCGCGATGACGCGGCGCTCGTATGTGCTCGACCAGGTGCAGCCGACGCCGACGGTGCAGATGAACACCATCGACATCGCCAAATTCGGCATCGAGCCGGGCGACAAGGTGAAGGTGTCGACGCGCCGGGGCGAGGTCAAAATCGCGGTGCGCGCCGACAATGCGGTGGCGCCGGGAACGATCTTCATCCCGTTCGCGTACGTCGAGGCCTCGGCCAACGAACTGACCAACCCGCAGCTCGATCCGATCGGCAAGATCCCCGAGTTCAAGTACTGTGCCGCCAAGGTGGAGCCGCTGCGCTAGGGGGGCGGGTTCGGACTTTATCGTCATCCCGGCGAAGGCCGGGGTGACGATATTACATTTCCGCGGGACCCCGAATCGCAAGGGCCGCCCGCTGCCCGAAGGCGTGGACGGCCCTGACGATTAAGTCGCGTATCTTAAAGTGCGTCGTTGCCGGTTTCGGCGGTACGGATGCGCACCGCCTGTTCGACATCGAGAACGAATATCTTGCCGTCGCCGATCTTGCCGGTTTGCGCCGCTTCGCGCACCGCTTCGACCACGCGTTCGGCGCGTTCGTCATCGGTGACGATTTCGAGCCGGACCTTGGGCACGAACTCGACGTTGTATTCGGCCCCGCGGTAGATTTCCGTCTGGCCTTTCTGGCGTCCGAAGCCCTTGACCTCGGAAACCGTCATGCCCTCGACGCCAAGCTCCGTCAGCGCCGACCGGACAGCTTCGAGCTTGAATGGTTTGATGACCGCCATAATGAGTTTCATCTGTCTCTCCTCTGTCCCTGGGTTAGAAATTGTAGTCGCGTTCGCCGTGATACGAAAGGTCGAGCCCTTCTTCCATTTCATCGTCGTCGGCGCGAATACCGCAAACAGCCTTGGCGATATAGGCGATGATCAGGGTCGCGACCGCGGACCAGACCACCGTGGCGCTGACGCCCAGTGCCTGTACGCCGAGCTGCGATGTCACCGTCATGCCCTCGGCAAGACCGGCCCCGCCCAGTTCCTCGATGACGAACACGGCGGCCGCCAGTGTGCCGAGGATCCCGCCGACACCGTGCACGGCAAAGACGTCGAGGGAGTCATCGAATTTCAGTTTCTCCTTGATCAGAACGACGGCGCCGTAACACACGAAGCCCCCGAGAAGCCCGATGCAAAGCCCGCCGAGCGGGCCGACGAAACCCGACGCCGGGGTGATCGTCGCCAGCCCCGCGACCATGCCGGTGACGACACCGACGAGGCTCGGTTTGCCGAATTTCTTCCATTCGATGAAGATCCACACCAGAGACGCCGTGGCGGCCGAGATGTGCGTCACGGCCATGGCCATGCCGGCGCTGCCGTTGGCGGCAAGCGCGCTGCCGGCATTGAAGCCGAACCAGCCGACCCACAGCATGGACGCCCCGATCATGGTCATGCCGGGGCTGTGCGGCGGATGCAGTTGCGTCGGGTATCCGGGTCTGGCGCCCAGGACCTTGACGATGACCAGTGCCGATGTACCGGCGGTGGCATGCACGACCAGCCCGCCCGCGAAATCCATCACACCCATGCCGGCAAGAAATCCGCCGCCCCACACCCAGTGGCAGACGGGCGCATAGACAAAGATCAGCCACAAGCCGCTGATCAGCAGCACCGCCGAGAACTTAATGCGTTCCACATAGGCGCCGACGATCAGCGCCGGGGTGATGATGGCGAAGGTCATCTGGAACATGAAAAACACGCTTTCCGGAATATCGCCGGACAGGCTATCGAAGCCGACACCGTTGAGCATCGCTTTGCCGAGGCCCCCGACGAGACCGTTGCCTGCATCGAAAGCGAGGCTGTAAACGCCCGCGAACCACAGGATCGAGGCAAGGCAGGCAATGGCGAAGCAGTGCATCAGCACCGAAAGCACGTTCTTGGCCTGAACCAGACCGCCATAGAACAGCGCCAGTCCCGGCAACGTCATGAACAGCACAAGCGCCGTCGACGTCAGTATCCACGCCGTGTTGGCGCCGTTAACTTCCTGTGCCGCCGCCGGAAAGGCGATCAGCATCATGGCCAGCGCGATCGCAGCGCCGCCACACCGGTTTATTGTACCCGACATAGTGTTCCCTCCGATTTGTCGAAACGGTGATTTGGCTCTCCCAAGCCGCTCGGCACACCGCTTCGTTGCATATCCCTTGATCAGCTTTTTCGGAAAATGCCTAAAACGAGGGCATAATTCCGCGCTGACCGTTGGTTTCTCCCGTAACACAGGGATAACAGCAAAACCGGGGCCAACTTTGCCCGGTTGTTTTGACTGTAGTCGATTGCGGGCATTGCCAAGCGGGCGGGGCTTGGCGAATATGGCCGCTGATTTTCCGCAAAATGAGGACATAAGACATGCGTACAGGTGGTCAGATGGTGGTCGAGGCGCTGGTCGCCAATGGTGTCGACAGGGTTTTCTGCGTGCCCGGCGAGAGCTATCTGGCTGTCCTCGACGCGTTGTATGACGTCTCCAACCAGATCAAGGTGACGGTCTGCCGCCAGGAAGGCGGCGCCGCCAACATGGCCGAGGCCTATGGCAAGCTGACCGGCAAGCCCGGCGTCGTCATGGTGACGCGGGGACCCGGCGCGACCAACGCGTCGATCGGCGTGCATACGGGGTTTCAGGATTCGACGCCGATGATCGTCCTCGTCGGTCAGGTGGCGCGCGATCAGGCCGACCGCGAGGCGTTCCAGGAAATCGATTACCGCCGCATGTTCGGTCAAATGGCGAAATGGGTTGCCGAGATCGAGGATACGTCGCGCGTACCTGAATATATGAGCCGCGCTTTCCAGACGGCGCTGGCCGGTCGTCCCGGTCCGGTGGTGCTGGCGTTGCCCGAAGACATGCTGTCGAACAAGGCCGATGCGCCGGAAACCAAGCCGGTGACGATTGCCCGGCCCGGCGTCGCGGCGAAGGACGTTGAGAAATTCCGCGCCCGTCTGGCGACGGCGAAACGCCCGCTGATCATGGCCGGCGGCGGCGGCTGGACACCGCAGGCAACGGCCGCCCTGACCCGCTTTGCCGAGGCCAACAACATTGCCGTTTCGTGCGCATTCCGCCGCCAGGACTGTTTCGATAACACGCATCCGCTTTACGCCGGCCATGTCGGCATCGGCGCCGACCCGAAGCTGATCGACCGCGTCAGGACCGCCGATCCGCTGATCGTCATCGGCCCCCGGCTGGGCGAAATGACGACCGGCGGTTATGAGCTTCTGAAGCCGCTGCACGCGGATCAGCCGTTGGTGCACGTGCATCCGTCGGGCGAGGAACTGAACCGGGTCTATGCCGCCGAGCTGCCGATCCAGGCGGATGTGACGCAGTTTCTGGAAGCCTGCGCGGATATGGCACCGCTCGACAGTGTGGCGTGGGCCGACGATGCAAAAGCCGCACACGCCGATTACATGGCTTTCACGACCCCGGCGGCGTCCAGCAGCGACGTCGACATGGGATCGGTGATGGAAACCGTTCGCGAGCTTCTGCCCGACGACGCCATTGTCACCAACGGTGCCGGGAACTATGCGATCTGGGTGCATCGCTATTACCGTTACAGGAAACCCGGCACGCAGCTCGCGCCGACGTCCGGCGCCATGGGCTATGGCGTGCCGGCGGCGGTGGCGGCGAAGCTCGAACACCCGAACCGCGTCGTCGTTTCGTTCGCCGGCGACGGCTGCTTCCAGATGAACTGCAACGAGCTCGGCACGGCGATGCAATATGGCGCCAATGTGATTTTCATCGTCGTCAACAATTCGATGTACGGCACCATTCGCATGCACCAGGAGCGGCGTTTCCCGGACCGCATTTCCGCCACCGACATCATTAACCCGAACTTCCCGGCGTTGTGCGAAGCCTACGGCGGCAAGGGCTATCTGGTGACGAAGACGGCGGGGTTCCGACCGGCCCTCGAAGATGCGATCGCCAGCGACCGGATGGCGCTGATCGAAATCCGCATCGATCCCGAGGACATCGCCCCCGGCCGCCGTCTCAGCGAGCTGTAAGCGAGCCCCGCATGGCCAAGGGTACGGATGACACGCTGATCCTGTTTGCGAACGAAGCGTTTTATGCCGCCTTCGCCGCCGGCGATATCGAGGCGATGGACGGCATCTGGGCCAGGGAGGTTCCCTGCGTCTGTCTGCATCCGGGCGCGACGCCGATTTATGACCGTGCCGAGATCATGCGCAGCTGGGCGCACATCCTCGCCGATCCGGGGGTCCGCGAGATGCAGATGCATACCGCCCGCATCGTCGCCCATGGCGATTTCGCGCTGGTCATCTGTTACGAAACGCTGGGCGGCGGGACGCTGGTCGCGAGCAACGGTTTCGCCCGGGAAGGCGGGCAGTGGCGGATGATTTCGCATCATGCCGGACCCTGCCCCGACGCACCCGACGAAGAACAGGACAGCGACGACGACGGGGACAGCCCGGCGCCGAGACTGCATTAGGCGATCTGAGGAGGCCGTCAGGCCGTCTCGAAGGATGAATTGTCAGCCCTTATAATTCGCCCTGATCTGCGCGATGGCGCTGGCGGCGAGGCGGGCTTCCGGCGGGTCGGCGCGGCTGGTGAGGACGATCGGCACCTTGGCGCCGAGCACGACCCCGGCAGCCAGCGCGGAGCGGAAATACACCAGCATCTTGAACAGCCCGTTGCCCATTTCGATGTTCGGCACCGCGAGAATATCCGCCTGACCGGCGACCGGGCCGCCGATGCCCTTGAGCTTCGCCGCATCGGGCGAGACCGCGTTGTCGAAGCCGAACGGCCCGTCGACGTGGGCGTTTGCAACCTCGCCGGTATTGGCGCGCTCGACGATCTGGCGCGCCAGCATGGTTGACGGCATGCTCTCGATAACGCTTTCGGATCCCGACAACATGGCTACCTTCGGCATCTCGTAGCCCAGCGCATGCGCCAGATCGACCGAGTTCTGCACGATATGCAAAAGGGTCTTTTCATCGGGTGCGACGTTGACCGCGCCGTCGGTGATCATCAGCACCTTGTCGGAGCCGGGCGCGGTCATGTGAAAGACATGGCTGATCCGGCGCTCGGTCCTGAGCCCGGCCTCGCGCGCGACGACGGCGCGCATGATGGCGTCGGTGTGCAGTTGGCCCTTCATCAGCGCCTGCACCTCGCCCGCGGAGGCCAGTTGCACGGCGGCGTCGGCGGCATGTCCTTCGGGCTTCGAGTTGACGATGCGGATCCCGGAAATATCCCAGCCGAGATCGCGGGCGATACGTTCGATGTCCGCCTTGTCGCCGACCAGCGTCGGGATGATGAAGCCATGTTCCGCCGCCTGCCTGGCGCTTTCCATGGCCACCGGATGATCGGCGCCGGCAACCGCCATCTCGACGGCCGGCAGCGCTTTTGCCTTGGCGATCAGGGCGTCGGGGACTTCGAAGGGGTGGTCACTCAGCATGGTGTATCATGTCCTCAAAGATCGCCGAGCGCGTCGGGCCCGGGTGTGCTTTCGCCGCTCTCGATACGGCGGATGACGGTGCAGATCGCGGCGTTCAACGGTGTCGGAATGCCGTGCTTTTTGCCGCGCTCGACGATCAGGCCGTTGATGTGATCGATTTCGGTCGGCCGGCCCTTTTCCACGTCCTGCGCCATCGACGGGCGCTGGCTGTCCTTGCGGCGCGTCATGTCGTCATGGAATTTCGCGGTGATGGCTTCAAGCGCGGCGGCGTCGCCTTCATCGGCGGCGAGCAGTTGATCGGGATCGAGGCCCATGATCTTGACCAGTTTCGCATTCTCGGCGCGGGCGACGCGGACGGCTTCGGCGGCCAGGCCGATGGTGATGCGGCGCATGTTCGCATCCTTGTCGTTGGTATTGGCGCCCTGCTGGGTGGCGGCGGAAACCGGGTTGCGCATGGCGTTCGCGGCCAGCTTCGACCAGCGTTCGCCCATCAGGTTATCGGTCGCCCGTGTGCTGTCGATCATGGACAGCATGTCCGCCACTTCGCGGACGCGCGGCGTCACGTCGCCGTTGATTTCGCCGACCCGGAACACGGTGTGCTGGTCGCCGCCCTTCTTGATCTTGCGCTGGATGTTGCCGGGCCCCGGCAACGACAAGGAAATCTGGCTGGCGATGCAGCCGACGGTGCGTTCGGCACCCAGCACGGCGGCGATCAGGTGTTCGTTGATGCCGTTCTGCAACGACACCGCGAACCCGCCGTCCGCCAGATACGGCTGCATGAACTGGGCGGCGTCATGGGTGTCATAGGATTTGACGGCGATGAAGACGATATCGAACGGGCCGATCCCGCCCGGCGGCGGCAATTCCGATTGCAGAACCGTGTTGCATGCGACGTCGAAACATTCCTCGTCGGTGACGCCTTCGAGTTTCAGGCCGGGGTCGCGCATGGCCGCGACATGTGCCGGCCACGGGTCGATCATGGTGACGTCGAGGCCGTTCCGTGTCAGATAGCCGCCGACGTAGCCGCCGAGCGCGCCGCAGCCCATGATGGCGATGCGTTTGCTCATTATGGATGTCCCCGATCTGTCGTTTCCCCGGCGCGTATTAGAAGAGGCATGCCCCGGGCGGGTCAAGCGGGGATCAGGCTTACAGCCGTCCGAAACCGTAAATCAGTTCGCTGAGGATGCGGATGCCGGGCTCGATCCGCTCGGCCGGCAGCGACGAGAAGGCGAGGCGAAAGTAGTTCTTCGGCCTGTCAGCCCCAAGGAAATGCACGCGGCCCGGTTCGATCAGGACGCCTTCCTCGCGCGCGCGTTCGGCCAGTTCGCGGGCGTCCAGTTTATCCGGTCCCTTGACCCAGAAGCTGGTGCCGCCGAAGCCGGGGCGGGTCGCCGAGGCCGGCAGGAAGTGCTGCAGCGCGTGGTCCATCTTTTCCCAGCGGATGCGGAATTCCCGGTGCAGGCGATGGATCAGGGCGTCGTGATGGCCGAGCGAGAGGAACAGCGCCGTTTGGCGCTGGTTGACCGTCGGCGGGTGGCGCAGCATCAGGCGGCGAAGCGCACGCGCCTCGGCGATCAGGTTCGGCGACGCAACCATGTAGCCCAGTCTCAGCCCCGGAAACAGCGACTTCGACAGCGAACCGACGTAGATCACCCGCCCGGCATCGTCCATCGATTTCAGCGCCGGGGTCTGGCGGCCGACGTAATTGGTCTCGAACTCGTAATCGTCCTCGATCAGGATCGCGTCGTTGCGTTCGATGCGGGCCAGCAGTTCTTCGCGGCGCGACATCGGCATCGTCGCCGTTGTCGGGAACTGGTGGCTCGGCGTCACATACAGGTATTCGCAGCCGTCGATCCGCTGGTCCGCCGGCAAGCCGTGCTGGTCGACGGGGATCGGCACCACGCGATCGCTTTTCAGGCGCGCGATGTTGAACATGTCCGGATAGCCGGGATCTTCGAGGCCGACCGTGGTGCTTTCCGTGAACAGCAGGCTGGCCAGAATATACAGGGCATTCTGCGCGCCCATGGTGACAAGGATTTCATCGGCGCTGGCGGTGATGCCCCGTCTCGGCAGGATGTGGGTTCTGATCTGTTCGATCAGCATCGGGTCATCGTGGATCTGACGGTCGCCGGTCCATGCATCCATGGCGCGCCGGCCGAGCGCCTGGCGGGCACACTCGCGCCACGCCGCCAGCGGGAAAAGCTGCTGGTCCACCTGCCCATAGACGAACGGATACGGGTACGACGACCAGTCGATGGCTTTTTCGATGTTTTCCTGGCGGCTCGGGTGGACGCGGAACCGCCGTTCCCAGTCGATGCCGTCATTGAGCGGGCGGGGCGGGCCGGCGGGCGAGTGGACCGTCTGGCCGCACATTTCCTCGTTTACGTAATAGCCGCTGCGTTCACGCGGGATCAGGTAGCCGTCATCGACCAGGTTCTGATACGCCAGCACGACGGTATTTCTGGAAACGCCGAGGTTTTCCGCCATGCGTCGGCTGGAGGGCAGGGGTTCTCCGCCGCCGAGCTGACCGCCCAGGATCGCGTCGACCAGCGTCTCGCGGATCTGCGCCTGCAGGCTGATATTCCTGTTCCGCTTCAGATGAAAAATCGCGTCTCGCACGCCTGAAACCTCCCCCGTGGCTTTGCGTGGTCTGGAATAATGCTGGAATCTGGCCCTATTGTGGGTCCAGGTCAAACGTCTACGGTTAATGTCTAGGAATAACGACAGACCCGGCCCGCTTTGGCCTGTACATGTCGACGATCAGCAATGATGTTTACAGGCCCGCGGCGAACCGGCGCGGCTTTTGGATTGTGGAGGATACCATGGAATTCACGACGAACTCGCTCGAGCAGCACTGGATGCCGTTTACGGCCAACCGCGAATTCAAGGCCGATCCCCGGATCGTCGTGAAGGCGGAAGGGGTGTATTTCATCGATCATAAAGGCGGCACCGTGATTGACGGTTCAAGCGGCCTGTTCTGCGTGCCGCTCGGCCATGGCCGTCCGGAAATCGCCGACGCCGTGCGCGAACAGCTTCTGACCAACGATTACACGCCGCCGTTCCAGCTCGGTCACCCGGGCTCGTTCGAACTGGCGAGCAAGGTCGCACGCATCACGCCGGAACCGATCAACCACGTGTTTTTCGTCAACTCGGGGTCCGAGTCCATCGATACCGCGCTGAAGATGGCGATGGCCTATCACCGGGCCAACGGCGAGGGGCATCGCACCCGTTTCGTGTCGCGCGAACGCGCCTATCACGGCGTCAACATGGGCGGCGTCAGCCTTGCCGGCATGGTCAAGAACCGCGAGACCTTTACCAACGTCATGCCGAACGTCGTCACCATGCGTCACACCTGGATGGAAGAAAACGCCTTCGTCCCGGGCCAGCCGACACGCGGTGTGGAACTGGCGGAAGACCTGGCGCGTATCTGCGAAACCTATGGCGGCTCGACCATCGCCGCCGTCTTCGTCGAGCCGATTGCAGGCTCGACCGGCTGCCTGGTGCCGCCGGTGGGCTATCTTGAGCGTCTCCGTGAAATTTGCGACCAGCACGGCATCCTTCTGGTGTTCGATGAAGTCATCACCGGCTTCGGCCGCCTCGGCCACAGCTTCGCCGCCGATGCCTTCGGCGTGACCCCGGACATCATGACCATGGCCAAAGCCCTGACCAACGGCGCGCAGCCGATGGGTGCGGTCGCGGTGAAGGACGAGATTTACGACACCATCACCAATGCCTCGCCGGAAAACGCCATCGAGTTCTTCCACGGCTACACCTATTCCGGTCACCCGGCGGCGTGCGCGGCGGGCAACGTGGCGCAGGACATCTATCAGCGCGAGAACCTGTTCGAACGCGCCGGCAAGCTTTCCGGCTACTTCGGCGAAGCGATCCACAGCCTGAAAGACCTGGAATGCCTCAAGGACATCCGCAGCTATGGCCTGCTGGCGGCGGTCGAGGTCAAGCCGCAGGGCGCGCCCGGCGCGCTCGGCACGCAGTTGCAGAAGGATCTGTTCTGGAACGGCCTGCACGTGAAGTTCACCGGCGACGCCGGCATCATCGCGCCGCAGTTCATCGCCGAGGAAAAGCATATCGACGAAATGGTCGACAAGCTGCGCGCCACGCTGTCGAAGATCTGAAACCGTTCAACACCCCCTCACCTAACCTCTCCCCCTGAAAGGGGGAGAGGGATAAGAGGAACTGTGCATTTATGCGAGAGTCCCTCTCCCCTACGGAGTGGGGGAGAGGACAGGTGAGGGGGTTATTCCGCTAAAATCCGCTGCACTCCCGCCACGCCGTCCGAACGGCACCAGGGCTTGTGTCCGCCCAGCCCGCGATTGATGTATTCGCGCTCGGCGTCGGCCATGGCGCCGATACGGATCTTCGTCAGCTCCTGGAACGACAGGTCCGACGACGCTTCAATATCCGCGCGCTTTTCCTTGTAGGCGCTGTGCACGGGGGATTTGACGAGGCCGCAGAAACTCGCGACCTCGTAATCGTACATCAGGCGGTAATAGGGATCGTCCGGACCGGCGTCGGCCGGGACGGCGAACAGAAGCAGCACCGAGAATGCGGCGATCTCAGCCCTTGGCAAAGTACTCGCCGATGATTTCTTCTTTGGTGTCGAGGGACACATCCGCGACTTCCCGGCGCGCGCCGAGCTGTGTCCACTGGATTTTCCAGTACAGGTCTTCTTCGGTCCGAAGCAAGCCGACAAAGGCCTCGTAAAAGCTGATATCGAAAAACGCCGTGACGTTTTCATTTTCGTTCTGCCCGAACGGCAGCTCGGCTTCCAAATTGCCGTAGTTCTTGAAAACCGCGGTACCGACCATCTTGCCGTCGTCCAGATACAGCCGGACGATGATCGACGGGCGCGGCGCCGGGCCGGTGCGCTTGTTCAGCACCTGGACGGCGTAGCGGGATATCTTCTGGACCGTGGACGGCATCTTGTTCTCCCTAGCCGGCAGCAGCGGCAACAGCGACCTGCTCGGCGGCGGCTTCGGTGTCTTTCATGCGTTTCATGGCGGCGCGTCTTTTCGAGGCTTCGACAATCGCTTCCTCGCGGCGCTTCTTGACCTCATAGATGACCGCGCCGATCAGTGTAAAGCCCATGATGACGACGGCGAGCGCCGAAATCGACGGATTGACCCCGAACCGCGCCAGACCGGCCAGTTCGGTCGTCAGGGTGCCGCGCGCGACCATCGTGAAGACGGTGGTGTTGTAGTTCTCGAACGAGGTCAGGAACGCCAGCACGATGGATGACAGGATCGCCGGGCGCAGGAACGGGATCAGGACTTTCCAGAACACCTGCACGTGCGTTGCGCCGAGATCCAGCGCCGCTTCTTCCTGCGTTTTGTCGAACCGCTGCAACCGGGCGATGAAGACCAGCATGCAATACGCTGAAATGAACGTCGACTGACCGACGATGGTCAGGAAGAACGGGTTGTTGGTGGTCTCGTAATCCAGGCCGACCAGCGAGCCGAACCTTTCCCAGAAGATCACCGTCGAAATACCGATAATGACGCCCGGCACCAGCACCGGCGAGACGACGATGGTGTAATAGATCGGACGCACGCGCTCGGAGACCTGCATCAGCATGATCGCACCGGCGAGCGCCGTGGGGACGGATAGTGCAACCACACCGGCGCCGACCCATAGGCTGTTGAAGAAGCCGTTGACCAGCCGGTCGTTGGCCGCCAGTTCGCCGAACCATTTGACGGTCGTGCCTTCCCACGGCGTGATCGTCGGATAGCTCGACGCGTTGAACGCCGACGCCGACATGATCAGCAGGGGGCCGAAAAGATAAAGGAAGAACAGAAGGATGTACCCTCTGACAACCCAGGTGCGGAGTTGATTGGTACTCATCGTTTCGCGATATCCCCAAGTCCGACCTTGAACACCCGCATCATGATCCGAACGAAGATGATGCACGAAATCAGCAGCACGAAGGCATACGCCGACCCTTGCGGCCAGTTGCCGCCGGTATTGTACCACTGGTAAATGATCTGCGTGAACCACAGCGAGCTTGGCCCGCCGAGAATGTTCGGTGCCGCCAGGGCGCCGGCGGTCAGCATGAAGACCATGGTGCAGCCAGACGCGATGCCCGGCTTGGCATGCGGCATGACGACGCGGCGGTGAATGGCAATCCACGATGCGCCCATATCCCGGGCCGCCTCGACCTGGTTCGGATCGAGGCTTTCGATGGCGCTATACAGCGGCAAGATCATCAACAGGATATAAGCGTATGTCAGGCCCGTATACAGCGCGACGTTGGCACTGAGGAAGTCATACGGCTGATCGAGAATGCCGAGGCCGACCAGAAGATTATTGATCAGGCCGAGATCGGCGAAGATCAGCTTGAAGGCAAAGGCACGCAGGATTTCGTTGACCCAGAACGGCAGCAACAGGCACAGGAAAAGCAGGCGCTGGCTGCGGCCGCGAACCATCTGCGCCATGAAGAACGCCAGCGGATAACAGAGTGCGAAGTTGATCAAGGTCACGATGACGCTGGCGAAAATGGTCTTGGTGAAGACTTCCAGATGCAGCCAGTTGAACATGTCGGAATCGCTCTCGCGGCCGAAGACCAGGTACTTGTAGTTCTTCAGTGTGTAGGTGTCCGCCGGGCCGCCGATTTCGGACGGGTTCAGGTTGTGACGGAACGAGAAGTCGAACATGTAAAGCTGTGGCAGGATGATCATGAAGACGATCCAGCCGATGGTGAAAATCAGCAGATAGGCGGAAATCGCCATGCCGTTCTTTTGCACGAACGCCAGCGCGTTGACGTTCGCCGTCCATTTGCCGGCTTCGCGCTGTACGAACGGCGCAATCAGCAGGGCGGCGACGATGGCGATGAAAATCTCGACAAAGCCGAGGCCGCTGTCGACGGGCTGTTGCTTCGCCGGGTCGGCGATCACCAGTTTCAGTTCATGCTGACCGGGCGGCAGTTGCGGCAGGTTGTCCGGATTGGTGATGGTGATGTTGAGGTTGCTGCCCGAACCGCTGGGCATCGGCGTCGTGGGGGCAGACGGCGCCGGTGCGCTCGACCCCGGCAGCGACGGTGAAATACCCGACGAGCCTGCGCCCGGCAGCGATGGCGAGATCCCCAGCCCGCCGCCGGAACTCGGCGCCGGTGCGGGTGCCGGTGCTGCGGGTTGTGACGGCTCTGGTAAGCTGGGGGTGATCTGCAGCTGTGCCAGTGTGATGTCCGGGGTCACCGGTGCTGTGGCGGTGCCGTCACTCATCGGCAAGTTCCCCGAACGGAAGGGCCACGGCGCGATCGGCGTCGAACGCGACCTTGACGGTCGAACCGGCGCTGTGGCGCGTCACGTTGGCGTCGTTGACGATGGCCATCTTGAACGGCTTGTCGGGATTGTCGGATTTCAGGAACACGTGCAGGAAGCTGCCCTCGAATTCCTCTTTAAGCGCCTCGGTCTCGAACACCGTGTCGCCGGAAGCATCGTTGCCGGCCGGGCGGAGGACTTCGGGACGGATAAACAGATACGCATCGTCGCCTTCCTTGAGACCGCGGTTGTTGACGCCCCTGAGCGGCCCGAACGACGTGTCGATCACGGCATGCCCGCCTTCGGCACGGCTGACGGTGCCACGGAAGGCATTGTTCTCGCCGACGAACGAGGCGACGAAAGACGTCGCCGGGTTGTTGTAAATATCCGAGCCGTTGCCGACCTGCTGCACGATCCCGGCGCTCATCACGGCGATGCGGTCCGACATGGTCAGCGCCTCGCCCTGATCGTGGGTGATATAGATGAAGGTGATGCCGACACGCTGCTGGATGGCGCGCAGCTCGGTGCGCATGTGCTGGCGCAGTTTCAGATCGAGCGCCGAAAGCGGCTCGTCGAGCAGCAGTACTTCCGGCTCCACGGCCAGGGCGCGGGCAATGGCGACGCGCTGGCGCTGGCCGCCGGAAAGTTCGGAAACCATCTTGTCGCCCTGACCCGGCAGGGCAATGAGATTGAGCAGTTCTTCGGCGCGGCGGCGGCGTTCATTATAAGGGATGCCGCGAACCTCAAGCCCGAAGGCGATGTTGTCGGCAACGCTCATCAGCGGGAACAGCGCCAGATTCTGGAAGATCAGAGCGGTCGGCCGGTTGTTCGGGCCGATCCCGCGCATTTCCTTGCCGCCGATGCGTACACTGCCTTCGGTCGGGTCGTTGAAGCCCGAAACGGCGCGGAGAATGGTTGTCTTGCCGCAGCCCGACGGGCCGAGGAAGCTGAAGAATTCACCTGATTCAATCGTCAGGTTGCAGTTATCGACGGCGACGAAATCACCGAAGCGGATAGTAACCTGATCAAGTTCGACGCTGCTCATCCGTCCCCCTTATGGACCTGTCGTTCGGTCCTCCCACAATGCGATCAATTTTTTTGTCACGGACGGTCTTTGCCGCCTTTGGCGGTTATCGGCGAGTGCCGCCCGGCGCAGGGCCGGGCGGCAACGCAGATCGTCAGGCGGCGACGAACTTGTCGCGGTACTCGGCGCGGATCGACGCGTACCAGGCCGGCTCGTCCGGCCACCACCAGAGCTTGGAAAGCGCATCGCCCGGGTAAGCGAGGTTGAACGCTTCCTTCGACTTGGCATCGAGCTTGTCGGCATAGCCTTTAACCGTCCCGTTGTAGCCGGTCTTGATTGCGGAATCCGCGGCGGCTTCGACGGTGTAGATGGCATTGATAAGCTCGTAGGTTTCGGCTTTGTTTTTGGCGCCAACCGGCATGCACAGACCGTCGAGCCAGGCAAACGCGCCTTCTTTCGGGGCCATGTACTGAACCGGCTTGCCGTCCTTGAACAGCTCGATTGCCGGACCGTCCCAGGTCTGGCCGAGGACGACGCCGTTCTGCATGAAGCCGGTTTTCTGGGTGTCGTGATCGTTCCAGAACTGCTTCACCCAAGGCTTGTGCTCAACGGCGAATTTGGTGATCTCTTCCCAAATTTTCCGCATGCTGTCTTCGTCCTTGTAGGCATCGACGAACGGCGGCAGCTTGCCGGCGCCTTCGAGGTAGCGGCCGATGCCGGCCATCATCGAGTGCGGACGGCCCTGAACCTTGCCCTTCATTTCCGGAATCCACAGATCGCCGAGCGACAGTTTGCCGTATTCCGTCGACCACAGGTCGGTCCGCCACGACATGGCTTCGGTGCCCCAGATGTGCGGCAGGTGATGCTGACCGCCACCCCAGGTCCATGCTTCGGAGGCTTTGACGAAGGCCGGCTCAACGTTTTTCAGGTTCGAGATTTTGCCGAGATCCCAAGGCTGCAGCAGGCCGAGATCGATCCACTGACCCTTACGGTTGAGGGTCGGCGTAATCATGTCGAAGCCGCGGCCTTTCGAGGCTTTCATCTTGTTGAGGAGTTCCTCGTTCGAACCGAGCGGGGTCACGTTGACCTTGATGCCGGTGTCTTTTTCGAACTTCTTGAGGAAGTCTTCGGTGAGGTAGTTGGTCCAAACGATGGCGTTGACGGTGCCCGCTGCGAACGCATCGCGGATCACGAACGGCCCAACGGCGGCAACGCCAACGGCTGCTGCCGTCCCTTTGAGAACGGTGCGGCGGTTGAATGCCTTCGCCGCCTCGACCGTTTTCTGAGCGCTGGTTTTCACTTTAGAGGTCATTAATGTAGCTCCCTGAGTCTGAGTAGGTAATACGGTAACAGGGGACATTGCTGTGATCTGATATTGAATTGGCAGCCCCCTGATGAGCTTTTCCCCGCGTTTGTCCGCAAGGTTTTATATAAATTATGAAACCGTATGTGTTCTGAGGTCAACGGCCCTTCCATGACGGTTTAATGCAACTCACGCGTTAGCTTCATGTGGAATCGGAAATCATCGTTAGTGCCAACCGTCCCAAATTCTTGGCACCAACCATTGAAAACCCCGGATTTCCGCCCCTGCACCGCTTGCCATTTAATCAGGCCGGGCCTTAACTATCGGCAAGGCAATAGGCCGATCACGAATAAACGGGGTGGAAACATGAGCGCACAAATTCACCATTTCATCGATGGCGGGATCATCGAGGGGAAAAGCGGCCGTACCGGCAACGTCAACAATCCGGCGACCGGTGAAGTCACCAAGCAGGTGTCGCTGGCCAGCGCCGACGAGGTCAGGACCGCCATTGCCAGCGCTGCCGCCGCGCTGCCGGCCTGGGCCGCAACGCCGCCGGCCAAACGCGCACAGGTCATGTTCAAGTACCGCGATCTTCTGATGCAGAACCACGATGCGATCGCCGAGGCTATTTCCGAAGAGCACGGCAAGACGTTCGATGACGCCAAGGGCGAAGTCGCCCGCGGTCTCGAGGTCGTCGAGTTCGTCTGCGGTATTCCGCATCTGCTCAAGGGCGAGTATTCCGACAGCGTTGCCGGTGGTGTCGACAGTGTCGGCATGCGCCAGCCGGTCGGTGTCTGTGCCGGGATCACGCCGTTCAACTTTCCGGCCATGGTGCCGATGTGGATGTTCCCGGTCGCGCTGGCGTGCGGCAACACGTTCATATTGAAGCCAAGCGAGCGCGATCCGTCGGCGCCGATGCTGCTGGCGCAGCTCCTGATCGAAGCGGGACTGCCGAAAGGTGTGCTGAACGTCGTCAACGGCGACAAGGAAGCGGTCGACACGCTGCTTACCGATCCGACCATCGGCGCCATCAGCTTCGTCGGTTCGACGGCGATCGGCCGTTACATATATGAGACCGGCTGCGCCAACGGCAAACGGGTGCAGGCACTGTGCGGCGCCAAGAACCACATGGTCATCATGCCCGACGCCGACATCGACCAGGCCGTTGACGCCGCCGTCGGCGCCGCGTTCGGGTCTGCCGGGGAACGCTGCATGGCGGTGTCCGTCGCCGTCGCGGTGGGCGAAGATGCGGCCAACAGCTTCGTCGAGAAAATGGCGCCGCGCGTGCGCGGCCTGAAGATCGGACCGTACACCGACCGTGCCGCGGAAATGGGGCCGGTCATCACCAAAGAGTCCAAGGAAAAGATCGAGCGTTATATTTCCGAAGGCGAAGCCGACGGCGCCAAGGTCGTCGTCGACGGCCGCGGCATCAGCTTGCAGGGCTACGAGAACGGCTTTTTCGTCGGCGGCACCCTGATCGACAACGTCACCAAGGATATGTCGATCTATACCGACGAGATCTTCGGCCCGGTGCTGTCGGTGGTCCGCGCCAAGACCTATGAAGAAGCCAAGGGGCTCGTCATCGATCACGAATACGGCAACGGTGCCGCCGTGTTTACCCGCGACGGCGACACGGCGCGCGATTTCGTGCGCGACGTCAACATCGGCATGGTCGGCGTCAACGTGCCGATCCCGGTGCCGGTCGCGTATCACTCGTTCGGCGGCTGGAAAGCGTCGCTGTTCGGCGACCATTCCATCCACGGTATGGAAGGGGTGCGGTTCTATACCAAGCTCAAGACCGTGACCGCACGCTGGCCCAGCGGCGTCAAGGAAGGCGCCGTGTTCAACTTCTCGTCAGGGCACGACGTCTGATCCGCACGCTTGACGGTTAGGGAAGGGCGGCGTAGCTGCCTTGTTCGGCCTGCCCGGTTTGATTGGCCTGGGGGAACGCGCCGCTTTTCAGAAATCGCGCGGCGTCGGCAAGGCTGGACGCATAGCCCGTGAACGGCGGGCTCAGCGACAACAGCAGTTTGACATGCCCGATCCCGTCATAGAAATGCGCCTCGGCATCGACCCCGGCATCGTTCATGGCGCGGGCCAGCTTTTCCGAGTGCAGCGGGATCACGATGCTGTCGTCGGCGCCGTGCAGTAAAAGCGCCGGTGGTGATTTTTCATCGACGAAGGTAATCGGGCGCGCCGCATCCTCGTCGTCGAGGTGCTCGAAGACGGCGCTGACGGCGGCTGTTTTCGACGGATAGAACGCATACGGCCCGGCCAGTCCGACCCAGCGCCCGAGAATATCATGATGAACGCCCTCGGCTTCCAGAAAGCGCCGGTCCAGGGCCGTCATGGCGGCGATGTGCGCACCGGCGGAATGGCCGACCAGATGAATGCGATCGGTCATGCCTGCATGTTCGCCGGCATGTTCGGACAGCCAACGCACGGCCTTGGCAGTATCCGTGACGAAAGCCGGAAAGGCGATTTCCGGATACACCCTGTAATCGGCGACGGCGACCAGAAAACCGGCCCGCGCCAGGGTGCGCCCGGCGAAGGCGTAGTCGGCGCGGTCGCCTTCCTTCCAGCTTCCGCCGTAGAGGAAAAGAATGACCGGCAGGGGGCCGGACATGCCCTCGGGCCGATAAAGATCGAGCTGCTGGCGCGGGTGCGGCCCATAGGCAAGGGCAGGGGTCACCAGAACGCCGTCACTGGGGGTGACGGCATTGATGAGATCGAGGCCGGAGCATCCCGTGGAAAGGACTGCCGCCGCGACGGCGCAGACGACCCGGCCGGCTTTGCGGCATTTGTGCACAAGGCGTTTCATACAAGGGATACGTCGCGCAACCGCATTTGGATGCATCGGCGCGGCAAAAAAGCAGGGGAATCTCGAAAATGAAAAAAATTTCATTTGACTGAAATTAATTATGGCGATTTCATAAGCCATGAACTCGATACCGAAAATCGAAGATGCCGACGCCAACGCCAAAAAGATCGGTGCGGAAATCCGTGACCTGAGAAAAGCACGGGGCCTGACGCTGGAAGACCTGGCGTCCCGCATCGGCCGCTCGGTCGGGTATGTCAGCCAGGTCGAGCGCGGCCTGTCGCCGTTGACGATCCCCAATCTGAAAGCCATCGCCGAGCAGCTCGGCATCGGCATCAACTGGTTTTTCCGGGGCGAGGGCGGTGCGCAATCCTCGGACGAGGAGGGGTTGATCGTGCGCCGCGAGGACCGCGGCCGGCTCGATTTTCCCGGCACCGGCGTCACCGAGGAGCTTTTGTCGCCGAGCCTCAACGGTATGTTCGAAATGATTCTGGGCCGCTTCCAGCCGGGTGCGGAAACCGGCGATGCCAAGTACGCGCAGACCGGCGAGGAAGGCGGCTATGTCATTTCCGGCGAGCTGGAACTGATCGTCGACGGCAAGGCGCACCGGCTGCGCGCGGGGGACTCCTTCACCTTCCCGTTGTCGGCGCCGCACAAGTCGCGCAACCCGACGGACAAGGAAACCACGGTGCTGTGGATCGTCGCACCACCGACGTATTGATTGTGAACAACGCTTTATTTCAGGGACGGAATACTCATGGCCAAGGAACTACCGAAACAAGCCCGTGTCGTCATCGTTGGCGGCGGAGTCATCGGCTGCTCGATCGCCTATCACCTGACCAAGATCGGGGTCAGCGACGTGGTGCTTCTGGAACGCAAGCAACTGACGTCGGGGACGACGTGGCACGCGGCGGGGCTGATCGGCCAGCTGCGCGATAACCATCACATGACGGAACTCGCCAAGTATACCGCCGAGCTTTATCTGGAACTGGAAGCCGAGACCGGGCAGGCGGTCGGCTACAAGGTCAACGGTTCGCTGTCGACGGCGACCAACGAAGGCCGCATGGAAGACCTTCTGCGCCGCGCCGACATGGCCAAGGTGTTCGGCCTCAAGGTCGATGTGCTGGGACCCGAGGGCTGCAAGGACCATCACCCGCTGATCGAAATCGATGACGTCATCGGCGGCATCTTCATTCCGACCGACGGTCAGGCCGACCCGGTCGGCATCACCCAGGCGCTGGCCAAGGGCGCGCGCATGGGCGGCGCCCAGATTTTCGAAAACACGCTGGTCAGCCGTGTCCTGACGGATGGCGACAAGGTGACCGGCGTCGAGACGGACGCGGGCACGGTGATGGCGGATCACGTCGTGCTGGCGTGCGGCATGTGGACGCGCGAACTGGCCAGCCGGCTCGGCGTCACGGTGCCGCTGCACGCGTGCGAGCATTTTTATGTCATTACCGAGCCGTTCGAAGGTGTCACCCCGGATCTGCCGGTGTATCGCGATTACGATCATCAGGCATACTACAAGGAGGATGCAGGCAAGATTCTCATCGGTGCATTTGAGACGGTGGCCAAGCCCTGGGGCATGGGCGGTATCAACGAAGATTTCTGCTTCGACCAGCTTCCCGACGACTTCGATCACTTTGCACCCATTCTCGAAGACGCCATCCGTCGCATGCCGGCATTGGAAAATGCCGGTATCCAGACGTTCTTCTGCGGCCCGGAGAGCTTCACCCCCGATGACCGTTATCATCTCGGCGCGGCGCCGGAGCTGGACGGCCTGTTCATAGCAGCCGGCATGAACTCCATCGGCGTGCAGTCCGCCGGCGGCGTCGGGCGGTTGATGGCGGGCTGGATCGTCGACGGTCATCCGCCGGGCGATTTCAACGGCGTCGATATCCGCCGCAACCTGCCGTTCCAGCGCAACCGCAAATACCTGCACGACCGGGTCACGGAGACGCTGGGGCTTCTGTATGCGACGCACTGGCCGTTCTATCAGTACAAGACCAGCCGCGGTGTGCGCCGCTCGAGCCTGCACCGCCACCTTGAGACGCTGGGTGCTTGCTTCGGCGAGACGGCCGGCTGGGAGCGCGCCAACTGGTTTGCACCGTTCGGCGTCAAGCCGGAGTACGAGTATTCCTTCAAGCGTCAGAACTGGTTCGAACATTCCGCCGCCGAACACACAAACGTCCGAGAAAACGTCGGTGTGTTCGATCAGTCGTCGTTCGCCAAATTCCGCGTGCAGGGCCGCGATGCCTGCAAGGTGCTGAACCATATCTGCGCCAACGATGTCGACGTCGCCGCCGGGCGTATCGTCTATACCCAGTGGCTCAACGACCGCGGCGGGATCGAGGCCGATCTGACGGTGACGCGCCTGGCTGAAAACGACTTCCTGATCGTCACCAGCGCCGGTGCGCAGGTCCGCGATTTCAAGTGGCTGACATCGCATATACCGGCAGATGCCAATTGCATCGCCACGGATGTCACGTCGGGTTATGCGGTGATCAGCGTCATGGGGCCGAACAGCCGCGCGTTGCTGCAATCGCTCAGCCCCGACGATCTTTCGAACGAGGCCTTTCCGTTTGCCCGTTCCCGCGAAATCGAGCTGGGCATGGGACTGGTCCGTGCGTCGCGGATCACCTATGTCGGCGAGCTGGGCTGGGAGCTTTATGTGCCCACCGAATTCGCCCCGTATGTCTTCGAGACGGTGATGGAAGCGGGCGACGCGCATGGCCTCAAGCCTGCGGGCCTGCATGCCTTGAACTCTCTCAGGATGGAGAAAGCCTATCGCCACTGGGGGCACGATATTTCGGAAGAAGAAACGCCGCTGGAGGCCGGGCTGATGTTCGCCGTCAAACCGGACAAAGGCGATTTCATCGGCCGCGATGCCGTCTTGCGCCAGAAAGAAGCGGGCGTGACGCAGCGCCTTGTGCAGTTCGCCCTCGAAGACCCGGAACCGCTGCTGTATCACAACGAGCCGGTGTATCGGGACGGCGAGATCGTCGGTTATCTGACGTCGGGCATGTACGGCCATACGCTGGGTGCCGCCATCGGGCTGGGCTACGTCAAGAACGCGGAAGGTGTGGATGCGGCCTTCGTGGCCTCGGGTGAATATCAGATCGAAGTCGCCGGCGTAAAATTCGCCGCCAAGGCGTCACTCAAGCCGTTGTTCGACCCGAAGAACGAAAAAATCAGGCTATAGTGAAAAAAGCGAAGACAATTACACTTCCTTAGTATTTCAAAGCCTACCCTTGATTAGGCGTCTATGTCATAGTGACGCTCAATAATTGATGGGGGAGCGATTTGAGTAGCGAGGTGGCGCCGCAGCGAGTGCAAAACGCTGGCGATTTGCTGGGCTTGTTGCGCAATTGGGGAAATCAGTCGCAGGAACACAACACCCTGCTTTTGATTTCTATTGGCATGCTCGCAACGGACGATGCGGACCCTTCATTCTGGAAAGATTTCGACGACATGATCGCCGCCTTCCGGCGCCGCCATCATGCCGCGCAATTTACGCTGTCGCAGATGGATCGCGCCTGTCTCGTCAAAATTAACGAATATAATCAGGTCACGCTGTTTACCGACGCCAAGGTCGAGTTGCTGCGTCTGATCCAGCAGTACTTCCCCGACCAGTTCGGCATGATCGACCAGTCGCGTCTGCTCAGGCCCATCGACCTGCGATTCAAAATGGCCAATGCGATCCGCTTCCTTGAACGCTACGAGGAAAAGGAAGAGGGAACGTCCAAGCCGGCGGCGCCCCGGCGCAAGTTGCGCAGGCTGGGCGAACAGGACATCGACCGCGTCGTCGAGGTCAATCAGCAGATCGGTACGGAATCCTTTGCGAAAGTATTTATCCGTCACCAGAAGATGGTGGAAATTCTGCCGGGCGGCCCGCCGCGCGATGTGATGCGGGAATACTTTGTCGGCATGGATGCGCTGAAGTCGCATGTCTTTCTTGATGTCGAGTTGCGCGGCAGCGGCAACATTTTCAACCAGTTGACGATCACGCTGGATCGGCTTTTGCTGGATGCGTTCGCCGATGCCAATCCGGAACGGGTGGCGTGTTCGATCAATCTGAACGTGGAATCCGTTTTTACCCGGGCCTTCCAGACGTTTCTTGAAGAGGCGGAAAAGCAATCCTTCGATAATCTTGTCTTTGAATTCCGCCAGGCCAACGTCTTGCAGCAATATGACGAGTACGAAGTCGCGGCGAACCTGATCTCGTCAAGAAAGGGCCGGATCGCCATCGACGCCGTATTTCCGGAAACCGTCGGCATCGTCAACATGCAACGCCTCAGCGCCGATTACGCCAAGATATTCTGGCGTCAGGGTGCAGAGACCGTATTGCAGCGCTTCAACAAGGAAATCGAGCAACTGCAGAACGAAGGGACGCAGGTGATCCTGGCACGTGTCGATGACGATCTCGGCATTCAGGTCGGCCACGACCTCGGCGTTACCCTGTTTCAGGGATTTCATATCGACGATATGGCAAAAGGCCAGACCTGAGCGGGGTTCATACAGCGCGCCCGGATAAACTAGTCCGATACAGCCTTGTTCCGCATCCGTTCGGCCGGGATCGTGACGGTTACGGTCGTGCCTTTGCCCTCGGTGCTTTCAATGGCAAGCGAACCGCCGTGCAGTTCGACCATGGATTTGACGAGGCTTAAGCCCAGGCCCGTGCCTTCCTGCTGCAAACCCGCCGGGCGGTGTAACTGGCTGAACGGCTCAACGATGCTGTTCAGGTCATTTTCGGGAATGCCGAGACCGGTATCGCTCACCTTTATGATGCCGTTGCCGGCGTCATCGAGGTGCGCGTTAACACGGACTTCGCCGCCGGGCGGTGTGAATTTCGAAGCATTGGAAAGCAGGTTCAGAAGGATCTGTTTGATGGCGCGTTCATCGGCGAAAGCGATCAGGGGGTCGATTTCGATGCTGGTTGTCAATGTCAGCAAGTTTGCCCGTGGCCAGGCGCGGGCAATGCGGAGCGCTTCGGCGATCGCCTTGTTCAGGTCGATTTCGCTTTCCATCAGCTCGAATTTTCCGGCATCGATTTTCGACAGATCGAGGATATCGTTGACAAGTTTCAGCAGATGCGCGGCGGAAAAGTTAATGTCCTTCGAGTATTCCAGGTACTTCGGGTGTTCGAGCTTCCCGAGATCGCCGCGGATCATCATTTCCGATAGCCCCTGAATGGCGTTGAGCGGCGTGCGCAGTTCATGGCTCATGTGCGCCAGAAAGGCTGACTTGGCGTTTTCCGCATCGACGGCGCGCGCGCGTTCGATATCCAGATCATGGTTTCGCTTTTGCAGTTCCTGCGTCAAAAGCCGCAGCGCCCAGAGCGGCACCAGCAGTACCAGCAGTGTGAGGCCGGCAATGATGACGCCGAAGACGGCAAAGTCCTCCTTGATCAACGCCGTTGTTTTGGTCTGGTCGACGTAGACTTCCGAGATGGCGATGATCTTGCCGTCTTGGAAAATCGGTACGTAAGCCTCGACATAGATGTCCGGGCGGTTCTTGACGCCGCTGCCGTCATGAATTTGCGCAAAAGGTTTGCCGCTGGCGAGTACGCCGGCGGCGATGGGGTTGTGTTGGCCGAGGTCCTGGGATGGCGATTCTTGGAATGACAGATCGTCGGAAATGAGCCGGAGAACGCCTGAGGGGTCGAAAATCTTATAGCGGAAAATATTGCCGAACCGGCGGACACGCAAAAGAAACGCATGTTCGCTCTGTGTCGGTTTGTCGCCTTTGGCAATTTCATCGATGCGGTCGACGGACGAGCCGATGTATCCGGCCCAGGCAATCGATTCCCGCTCTGCCTGTTGGCGGATCAGGTGCTCGCTGATGTTGTTGAGAATGATGACGCTGACGAGCCCGAGCACCGTCAGCGATGCAACAGACGCAACGGTCAACGGGCCAATCTTCATCCAGATGCTACGATCATCGCTTTCAAGCGGCATGTTTGCTTTCGAGTGTTTGCATCAAAATCAAAGGGTGCGAAACATGCCTGTTCAGGCACTGGACTGCATTAAAATTTAGGTCGGGCGCAGAGCTTATTCGTTGCGTCGTTTTATGGCTGGAAGTGCCAGCCAGTCGGGTCTTCAGCCGACTTCACGACTATGAAGTGATATTACGTGAACATTCTTCTGGCCGCAGTTGCGGATTACCCGTAGAGAAATTCCCGGTAACCGAATTGAGATACGGACAGGAATGCTCAGGCGGCGCTGTCGTCAATCAGCGATTGACCGGGCTTGACGCGCGAAAATTCAACCGGTTCCGTCCCCAGGGTGATCTCGCCGTCCTTCATGCGGACAACCGTGAACGTTGAATTTTCAAGGTCGCGAACGTCGGGGAAGTCGGCGCGGTAATGTGCGCCGCGGCTGTCTTCGCGCGCCGTCGCGGCGGCAACCACGGATTTGGAAACAAGGATCAGGTTCTTCAGGTTGAGCCAGTCGTGCCAGGTCAGGTTATAGGCAAGGTTGTCGCCGGCGACGCCGACGGTATCGAGTTCCGCGTCCAGTTCATCCAGTGTCACCTTCGCGCGCCCCAGGCTTGCGGCATCGCGGACGATCCCGGCGTCTTCCCACATGTGGTGCCAGAGCCTGGTGCGGACCTGATCGATCCGGGCCGCCGGCCTGGCCAGCGGTTGGCAGCAAAGTTCCACCGCCGCATCGATCGCGCCCTGATCCGGATCGGCAAGGGCCGCGCCGGGCTTGATGTCGCGGGCGATGGTGTCGCCGGCAATGCCGCCGAACACGGTCGAGTTGGCGACGCCGTTGCCGCCCAGACGGTTGGCGCCGTGCACGCCGCCGGTATCCTCGCCGGCTGCGTACAGGCCCGGCAGTTCCGTCGTGCAGTCCGGTTCGAAAACCACACCGCCCATCATGTAGTGTGCGGTCGGCACCACCTCGACATTGCCACCGACGAGATCGAAGCCGCAGTCGGCGCAACGCTCGACCATGCCCTTGAAGTTCTTCTTCACCATTGCCGGGTCCAGATGCTTCATGGTGATGTACAGCCCGCCGTGCTTGGCCGTGGTGCCGGTGCGCATTTCGGCGAACATGCCGCGGCTGACGATATCGCGGGTCGCGCGCTCGCCGCGTTCGTCGTACTTGTGCATGAAACGCTCAAGGTTGCCGTCCAGCAGATAGCCCCCGGCGCCGCGCAGGCCTTCTTCGATAATCGTGCCGGTGATGCGCGTATCCTCGCCGGCGATCAGGCCGGTCGGGTGGAACTGCACCATCTCCATATCGCGCAGCGTCAGGCCGAGGCGCATCGCCATGGCCATGCCGTCGCACGTCTTGTCGCCGCTGGGGGTATGGTATTTGTACATCGTCGGTCCGCCGCCGGTCGCCAGCAGCACGGCAGAGGCCTGCACCATACGGAAGTTGCCGGTGCGCATGTCGATCATCAGCACGCCGGCCAGCTTCGATCCGTCTTTGGCGGGGATCAGCGCCACGGCGCGGTGGTCTTCCATGCGCTTGATGTCGCGCGCCCAGACCTGTTCGGAAAGGCGGTTGATGATCTCGATCCCGGTCAGGTCGCCCTTGTGCACGGTGCGGTCGAAGGTCTGACCGGCAAAGGCCTTCTGGTGCACGGTGCCGTCCGGGTTGCGGTCGAAAAAGCAGCCCAGCTCGTTTTCCAGCTCGCGGATACGGACCTGCGCCTGTTCGACAAGCGTCCACGCCAGGTCCTGGCGGTTGATCCACTTGCCGCCTTCGACGGTGTCCATGAAATGACGCTCGGTGCTGTCGCCGGGCGCGATGGCGACGTTGTAGCCGCCCTGCACCATGCGGGTGCAGCCGCACTTGCCGAGGAGCCCCTTGACCGCGACCGTGACCTCGAGGTCCGGGTTCGCGGCCTTGGCGTGCAATGCGCCGAACAGGCCGGCGCCGCCCGAGCCGAGGATCAGGACATCGGTCTTGAGGTTTTCGATCTGGATGTTCGTGGACATGTCAGCGTCCTCCCGGATTGAGAAGTAACAGCACACCGGCGCCGATCAGCATGATCAGCACACATTGGCGGAAACGTTTGTCATTGAAATGGCCGTACACCTTGACGCCGACCCATGCCCCCAGCGCAATCGCCGGGACGGCGATGGCAAAGCGTGTGGCCGTCGTCGGCGTGACCAGACCGCCCATGGCCAGCCATGCCAGCGCCATACCGTGCATGGTCAGGATATAGGGTTGCGTGACGCCTCGCGATTGTTCGCGTGTCCAGCCGCGTTGCGTGCACCAGATCGCGGGAATGAACCCCGACAGTCCGGCAAAGCCGCCGAGCACGCCGCCGATCCAGCCGACAAGACCGTTGAGCAGCCGCCCGCCGGCGCGGATCACGGGCAGGTTCGAAAGCATCAGCATGACAACGCCGTAAATCATGAGTCCGGCGCCGGCGGCCAGTTTGAAGGTGGTGGGATCTATGATCTTCAACAGTTGCGTGCCGATCGGCACACCGATGGCGCCGCCGATCACGAACGGCCACAGATGCACGAAGTCGAGACGTTTGTGCATCAACAGCAACATGACGATATGCATGGCGAAGAAACAGGCGACGATCAGCGGCACGGTTTCGGCGGGGGCGAAGAACTGCAGCCAGATGGCGGCCGCGACCAGCGCGTCGCCGAACCCGGCGGCGCCGGAGACAAAGGCTGCCAGAAAGGCGCCGCTCAGGATGATGGCGATCTCAGGTCCCATTGAGCAAAAAGATCAGGCCGGTGCAGACGGCAATGCCGGTGCCGATGGCGACGGCGATTTTCGAGCTTTCGCGGGTGCCGATGAATTCCAGCGCCATGAGCCTGAGCCCGCCGGTCAGATGTGCCGCCAAAAGAATCACCAGTGCGGTTTCGGCAAGCTTGGCAAGCGGCGTCGCCGACCAGCTCAGAAACCCGTCGAGCGTTGCCGCGCCTTCGATGGCGAGGCCGAGTACATAGAAATGCACGGGCAGAAACAGCGCCAGCAACAGCCCCGAAAGCCGATGCAGCAGGAACGCCCAGTAATGCGGATGATTGCGATGTGCCCCGGTCCTCATATACCCGCCCCCGCCTGATACAGGCCGATCACGGCGCGAAAGCCCATGACCAGGATGACGAGGCACAGAACGGCCATGACCAGATGTGTGGTTTTCTGGCTGAGGTCCGTCATCTCGTTGAGGATCGTGCGCACGCCGATCGGCGCGTGCACCGCGACGGCGATAATGAACAGGGCGTAGAAGACAAACCAGAGCACGTTACCCGAAACGCGGGAGATAATCTCGGCGGCGCTCAACCCGTCCTGCACGGCATAGATGATCATGCCCAGATGCACGAGGACACAAAGCGCCAGCACCGCGGCACTCGCGCGCTGCCATATCCAGAGCTTGGTTTCGACGCGGGCGCTGGACATCAGTCGTCGCCGCCCAGCAGACCCTTAAGCACGGCCTTGGCGGTTTCGCGCTTGAGCCCGGTGATCGCGTGCGTCGGGCTCAGGTGTTTCGGACAGTGCTCGACGCAGCCTTGCTGCGAATGACAGGCATGGCAACCGGCATCGCCGGATACCGCAGCGAGGCGTATTTCATTGCCGCCGTCGCGTTCGTCGTTGACCAGCGTCCAGGCGCGGTTGAGCGCGGCCGGACCGAGATAATCCTTGTTCCAGTCGACGATATCGCAGGCCGCGTAACAGACGCCGCAGCCGATGCATTCGATCCCGGCGGCAGCCTGTTTGCGCTTCTTGTCGTTCGGGTCGATGAAAGCGAAGTCGTCATGCCGCGTCTTGGTCGGATGGAACTTGCCTTCGGCCCGGTTCATCTTGTCGAAGAAATCGGTCATGTCGCAGGCGAGGTCTTTCACGACCTCAAGATTCCTGAGCGGCGCGACTTCCAGCGTGCCGTCGCTGGCGACCTTGTCGACATGGGTGCGGCAGGTCCAGCGCGGGCGGCCGTTGACGGTCATGGCGCACGACCCGCAGACGCCGACCCGGCAGGCGAAACGGTAACTCAGCGTCGGATCGATGTTGCGCTGGATGTAGGTAATGACGTCGAGGACCGTCTGCGACGGCTGGCGGGGGACCTCGAAGGTCTGATATTCCCCGTCCTTGGCGCCGCGCCAGACCGATACTTTGATGTTGTTGCTCATGACACGGTTATACGCTCCGGGCGCTGCGAATGCCAGTTGAAAACTTGAAATTATATTGATTTATCATACAGATACATAAATTTTACTCATGCAAATAAGGCGCTTCATACAGCCGCAATCACGCAGCCCATCCCTTCGCAAGGGCCGAGCCAAGTCTTTTTTCCGCCGCCCTGAACGTCGAAGCCGTTCTTACTCCATAGCGCGGCAGCCGCGCCGGGATCGGCGGTTTCGATGGCGAAGCCGGTAAAGCTGGGCTTGGTGAGTGACTTTGCTGGAAACGCACCGGGGAACTTGTCATCGAAGGCGGCGGGGGTATAGACGCCCAATTTGCCGCGCGTGGTGACGACCTTCGCAAAGCCGTCCCCGCTCGCGATGTCGAGAGAATCCGCGAAAGCAGCGAGAAACGCCGTCGGCACCACAGGGTCCGGTGCGACGATGAACACCTCGTCGATGCACGCCGCCCCGTTGGCGTGGCGTTGATATTCTTCCTTCCAAAACAGATCCGGGCGCCATTGCTTGCAGGTGAAGAACCCCATATCGGGCAGGCTCGCATCGGCGGTGAATGTCAGTGAAAAGCCGACCGTTTGATCGCTGCCGTCCGGCAGCTTTGCGAGGCGCTGAAAATCGAACGGCGCATAGACATGCAGGCCCTTGCTTTTGAAATCGTTCCGGTCGGCAACCTCGTCGGTGCTGTCGAGCACCAGCATCGACATGCCTTCGCCGTGTTGCAGGAAATCCCGGTTGAAGGCGGCGAACGAAAAATTATCGCCCTCAGCCTCGGTGATGTCTTCAGGCTTCGTTACCGCCAGCACTTCCAGAAAACAGCCGTCGAGCTGGGCCAGCGTGTTGCCGGTGCCGAACGGGTGCTGGGCTTCTGGGGTCATGGTGAAGCCGAGCTTTTCATATTGCGCACGCGCCTTTTTCAGGTCGTTAACGCATAAAACGAGATGATCTATTCCTCGGGGCATGACCGCGCCTTTCGTCTTGATTATGCTGGCGATGTTAGGCATCGGCCGGCGCCGAGGCAACCTGTGCCGGAAGGGGGGGGGGAATGTCATCCGAACGTATCGCCGCTATTCGTCTTGAGCGTCTCGAACTGCCGCTCACGGTTCCCTACAAGCTCGCCTTCGGGCCGGTCACCGCGTTCGACACGGTGATCGCCGAGGTCATCAATGATGACGGCAGGTCGGGTTTCGGCGAGGCGACGATCCTCACCGGGTACACCCCGGAAACCATTGCCGGCTGCTGGCAGTCGATGCAGCGGATCGCAAAGGAGATGATCGCTCAGCCCCTGCCGGCAGCAAAGGCTGCGGCGCTCGCGCATCATCATGACGCGCCTTTCACGGTGACGGCGCTGGCGACGGCGGTCGAGATGCTTGAAGGCCACCCGGTGCTGTCGCCGGGCAACGGTATCGACGTGCCATTGCTGGCGATCCTGAGCGCCATGGACGAGGCCGGGATCGAAGCCGAAGTCGCCGCGCATGCTGCCGCCGGGTACAAAACCATCAAGGTCAAGATCGGCTGGGAACTCGAAGACGACCTGAAACGCACGGCATTCATTCAATCCTGCCTGCCGCCGGGCGTCACCATCCGTATCGACGGCAATCAGGGATATTCGAAAGAGGACGGCGTGGCGTTCGCTTCGCGCGTCGACCCGGCAAACGTCGAGCTGCTTGAACAGCCCTGCCACATGGACGACTGGGACGCCTCGGCGGCCATCGCCAGGGCGACCAATGTGCCGTTCATGCTCGATGAAAGTATATACGGTGAACGCGAAATCGAACGCGCGGCGAAACTTGGCGGTGTCAGCTACGTCAAACTGAAGCTGATGAAAGCCGGCAGTATCGACAATCTGATGGCGCAGTTGCAGATGATCCGCGATTTCGGCATGAAGCCGGTGCTGGGTAACGGTGTCGCCGCCGATCTCGGTTGCTGGATGGAGTGTTGTGTCGCACATCGGATGATCAATAATGCGGGTGAAATGAATGGCTTCCTGAAACCGGTCCATCCGCTGTTTTCCAAACCGTTACGCGTTGAAAACGGTGCTGTCCGGTTGCCGTCCGGCATGCCGGTATTCCGCGCGCACGAAGAAGCCGTTAAGGACAGTGCCATGCTGGGTCAGCTCTGAGCGTGTTTGGCCTGCCGCCTGATATTGTCGCCTGGCTTGCTTTGTCGATCTTTGCCGGCGGTCTCGCCAAGGGCATAAGCGGTGTCGCGCTGCCGATCGTGGCGCTGTCGATCGCGTTGAACTTCGTCGAGCCGCGCGTCGGTCTGGCACTGGTATCGCTGCCGATCGTCGTCACGAACATCTGGCAGACATTCGGCGGCGGTGATTTCATCAGGCCGCTGAAACGGTTCTGGCCGGTCGCTCTGATGCTGGTGATCGGCCTTTATATCGGCTCGGAGCTGATCAACGTGTTCGAAGCGCCGGTGCTGTTTGCGGTCATGGGCATCACGGCAATCGTGTTCACGGTTTCGCAATTCTATAAACCGGATGCCCCGCCGCTCCATCCGCGAACGGAAAAGATTCTAGGCCCCTTCGTCGGGATCGTCTCCGGCCTCATGGGCGGTATGACCAGCGTCTGGGGCCCGCCGATCATGATGTTCCTGTTCATGCTCAAGATGGACAAGGACATGTGGGTGCGCTCCATCACCGGGCTGTATTTGCTGGGCGGGATTCCGCTGATGCTGTTTTATCTGCAGAACGGTGTCCTTGGCGGGGATATGCTGTGGCTGTCGGTGGCTGCCTGCATCCCGGGCATGGCCGGTATCGTGATCGGCGAACGGTTGCGCCGCTACATCGACGAGGCGCTGTTTCGCAGGCTCCTGCTGCTGACGATCTTCGTGTTCGGCCTGAACATGATCCGGCGGGCCCTGATGGGGATGTAAGGTTGCGGTCACGTTTCTCGGGCTAGTCTCTCGACAGTATATTCTAAATTGGATACATGCCGGGTCGCCGGCGTCGGGAATGCAGGGCAAAATGCACATCTTAGCCGCCGAGCTGAAAGATCTGCCTTCAGGGTTGCGGGACGTCCTTGAGTACTGGGACGAATTGCGGTGTGCGCGCATGGCGCCGGCGTGGTCGGAAGTGGAACTCGTCCGCTTTCCGGCCAGACTTTTGCCGACGACGATGATTGTTGACGTTCACGAACCGCTCGAAGACAGCGTATTCCGTTACTGGGGTAGCAGGCTGACCGAAATACACGGCGAAGACATGACGGCCCGGTGTCCCTACGATCTGCAGCCGTATGAATTCGGGCAGCAGCTTCTGGCAGATCATGGCGCCGTGGTTGAGAAGAAGCGCCCCCTGGCCTGGCATTATTCTTTCCTCGCCGCAGGCGGGTACATGCATTCGCACTCGGTACTGCGTCTGCCGCTCAGCAATGATGACTGGAATATCCATCATATTATCGTCGTCGTCGATTTCTCGCGCGAGGCGCTGGAACTGATGCACCGTAAGCAGGAAACCTACGTCGAGATCGTTGCCGGAAACTAAACGCCGATTATCAGGCTAGCTGCTCGCCGGTCCGTACGTTGTCGACGGCTTCGACCACACCGCCGCCATAGGCGCTGACGCGGATCGCATGCATCGACATGTAAAACGTCTCCTGAAAATTATTCGGCGGCCCACGGGAACGGGATCAGGGTCTCAAGGCTTTCCGACAGTTCGTAGACGCTGGAAACCGCCAGCTCGTGATCGAAAGCCACGTTGTCGCGTTCGGCGCGTTTGCGCAGCCTTTCATGGTGGTAGTCCATCACATCCTTGTCCATCGGCATGTCGCCGCAATCGTAGATGCGCAGATACCCGTCCGCGTCGCGGGCCGGCATGACGCGGCTTTTCATATAGTTGTTGGGCGACCAGGGAATATCCATGACCCCCGCTTCGCAGGCGCGGATGGTGCCGATGGCGATGTCACCGTCGCCCATCTCGAGTATCTTGTCCATTACCGGGCGGACTTCCCTGGCGATCATGTCGCACTCGGTCTTGAACTCCGGCATGGAATCAAGACGGATATGGCGGGCCAGATAAATCGCCATCCGGGTCGAGCGCAGGCCGGCGGCATTGGCGGCGGGCGTCGGGATGCCGAACGCTTCATGCGACGATTTGGTGGTGACGCTGACCGCACCGCCGATCGCCGCGAGCGTGCCGCCATAGGCAACCAGCGCCTCGCACTGCGCATCGTCATAAGGCCACGCCCCCATCCAGTGCAGCGATGTGACCGGCGTGAAGATATCGTCATGGCCGAGCTTGGTCAGGTATTCCTGCGTTAACTCGCGGGCCATTTTGATGGCTGCCGCATCCTGCACCAGATGCAAAGTCTGTCCCAGTTCGAGGCCGTAGTTCTTGACGCCCTGGCCGACGGCAAGCAGGGCATCGATGATGCAGGTCAGGATCGCAATCGACGGCGGAATATTGGTCCCGGTCAGGAAACCCGGCTGACGGCGGTGCAACTCGACACCCAGTTCCTGATAGCGCGCCGCGAGACGGTCCAGGTACTGGTAATTGCGGATGCCCTGCTCGATGCTGAGTTCCTTGGTATACGACGTGGTATAGGCCAGCCCCGATCCCAGATACCCGGAATAGCCGCTGGCGAAACCGATCTCGCAGGTCAGCCGCGGCATCGATGTGCCGGAAAGCACGATGGCCGGTTTGTCGATGGCTTCGATCAGTTGGCGCGTGACCTTGTGGCCGTAGTTGACCATCGGATAGCCGTTGAGCATGGAACGGCCGGCCTTTTTCGATTCCTCGATGCCGCGCGCGGCGTTTTCCCATTGTTCGTTGCGGGTATAGCTGTCGGTTGTCGTCGGCACGATGTCGGCGTGGCCTTCCTTGTCGAGGCAGACCATCAGTTCCTTCTGCAATTCCAGCGTGCCGAAGCCGCCGCGCGGTTGCGTCAGGCAGCGCCCCTCGGCGTCGGCCTGGCGCATGACCCAGCCGAGCTGCTTGTGCTTCGGCATGGCGCGGTGATAGGCGGCGGCTTCTTCAAGATCGATCTCGGCGCCGGTCGGCCAGCGGGCGAGGTTCTTTTTACGCATCGCGTCGAACGCATCGTCGGGGATTCGTGTATCCGAAAACGGTATATCGTCGGCGTCAAGCTGCGGGAGAGCGGCCATGGATTTCATCCTTCCGAGGGGTCTGCGTGGCGTCGATGTTGTTGTGCGCGAAACGCAGCGCGGCGTCCGGGGCGACGCCGGCCAGCAGGCCGACGGCATAAAGCGCATAGGTTTCGTCGATCAGCAGGCGCGGGTTCTTGGGGCGCAGTGCGTGCGGCGCGTCGGCGTCGAAAAGCACCGCACGCAGGATTTCTTCCGGTGCCGCGCCGTGCACCAGCACGCCGCCGGTGCCGATCACGGTTTCGATCTTCGTCAGGTCCTTGCCGTATTGCACCGCGACCGGGCCGCTGACCGACTGCTTGATTTCAATCCGTCCAGCGTGGCGTTTCATGGCGCGGGCGACGGCGGTGCGGGCCAGCGCGGTATCGAAATCCCGTTCCGCTGCGGTTTCCGGCAGACGTTCGACATCGGCCTCGATCGCGCCCAGAAAGGTCTCGATGTCATCGTTGCTGAATCCGAAGTCCCGGGCGAAGGCGTCCATGCCGAGCGACTCGACGATGCTGCGCGCATTGTGCCGCATGCCGAGATCGCCCTCGACCGTTCGCTTGGCGTAAGGCTCCGGCAGGCCGTACTGAATGACGCCGCCTTCCGTCGCCGCGCCGTCGGAAATCGAGTGGATGTCGGTGGTGGCGCCGCCGACATCGACGACGATCAACGGCCCCCAGCCGGGTTCGGTGGCGGTGCCGTCGCAAAGCAGCCTGGCACCTTCCATGACGGCGGCGGGGGTCGGCATCAGCACCGCATCGAAGCGGGCTTCGGCCTTGTCGATGCCCTTGGCGTGGACGATGCGTTCGATGAAGACGTCGCGGATCGCGGCGCGCGCCGGTTCCACGTCCAGCACATTGAATTCCGGCATGACGTTGCCCGAGATGCGGGCATCGATCCCGGCGGCCGAGAGCGTTTCCGCGACATCGTCGCAGGCCACCCGGTTGCCGGCGATGATGACCGGGCATTCAAGTCCGGCTTGCGCCAGCCTGTCCGCATTCCAGCGGATGGTTTCCTCGTTGCCGCCATCGGTGCCGCCCGCCAGCAGAAGAATATCCGGCCGTTGCCGGGCAATCCCCGCGGCATCCTTTTCCGTCAGCTTGTAGGCATGTGCACCGATCAGTTTGGCCCCGGCGCCGAGCGCCGCCAGGCGGGCCGCTTCGGCCGTCAGTTCCTTGACCAGTCCGACGGTGATCATGGCGAGACCGCCGGCGGCACTGGAAGATGCGAGGCGGTGCGTGAAGTCGGGCAGCGTCCCCAGTGTACGTTCAAGATCGGCCAGCGCCGCGTCGAGGCCGATGTTGACGTCACTGGTGACGGTCGACGGCCCCTGTCCGGCGCCGAGGATCGTGCCGGCCTCGAGGTCGATGGCGCGCAGCTTGGTATAGGTGCTGCCGAAATCGATCAGAAGAGCGCTTTCAGCCGTCATGCGGCAGCGCCTTCCACCTTGTCTTTCATGTCTTCATCCAGCATGGCGACGACATCCGGCGTGCGTGTGCCGGGCGGGAAGGCACGGTCGAAGCCCATGTCGATATAGCGTTGCTCGACGTCATCCCATGCCTGTTTGCCGACAACCAGATTGCCGCCGACATACAGCAGAATATCGCCGAGTCCGGCCTCTATGCACATGTCGCGAAAGCCGCGGCAGTCCAGTTCCCCCTGACCGTACAGCGATGACACCAGAATGGCGTCGGCATCGGTCTCGACGGCGGCCTTGATGAAATCCTCGGACGGCGTCAGGGCGCCGAGCGCCACGACCTTGAAGCCTTCCTTTTCCAGCGCCATCGACAGAATACGGTTGCCGACGATATGCGTGTCAGCGCCGATGACACCGGTGATCAGTGTGATCCCCGCGCGTTGTTCGGGTGTCAGGGTCATTCGGCGGCCTCCCCGGTTGCGGTTTGCGGCTCAAGCATGTCGCGCATGGCCTGCTCGATCTGCCGCGCGGTGTCGCGAAAGCGTTCCAGCTTCGATACGGCAACCTGCATCGGCATCCGCGCCACCGGCGCATGCAGTGACAGCCCGGCGACGACGCGGTTTCGGATGTCGAAGACCGGCACGGCGATGCCGATCAGGCCCAAGGTGTTTTCTTCGTTGTTGCGGGCAAACCCTTCGCGGCGGATTTTCTTGAATTCCGCTTCAAGGGCTTTCGGATCGGTGATGGTGTTCTCGGTGAAGCGTTCCAGCGGCGTCGAGTTGATGACCCGGCGGCGGCTGCGCGTCGGCATGTGGGCGACCAGAAGCTTGCCGATCGCGGTGGCATGCAGCGACACGTGCGAGCCGATGCCGATCTGCAGCCTGAGCGGCCACGAACATTCGACCCGGTCGATATAGACGACGCTGTCGCGTTCCAGCACGCCGAGGTTACAGGTTTCGCCGACGTCGTGGACGAGACCGCTGAGGATCGAGCGCACCGGCGAGGCGTGCATGAAGGCCGACATGGCATTGGTCGCCAGTGCCATCAGGTTCGGGCCGACCAGATATTTGTCGCCATCCGGCGCGCGCGTGATCAGCAGGGTTTCCTCAAGCTGCCTGACGACCCGGAACACGGTCGGCCGCGGCAGATCGGTCTGCTCAGCGATGTCGTTGAGGCTGGGCGGTCTTTTGGCTGTCAGAATCGCCGAAAGGACGGCCATCCCCTTGCCGAGGGCGGAACCCATGTCCGGTGGAACAATGTGTGAAAGCGATGTGCCGTCGGGCATATTTTCTTTCCCCCTCCCGTCGATAGACAGGAAAAGCAAAGCAGAAATGCATCTTTCTGACAAATTATAACCTAAATTTGTCTCGATATTTGTAATAGTGACACAGAAATCAGGTTGTTGATGCGACGCCCGCTTTACGACAGCATGGGGCCGGTAAAGGGGGCGTCACCATTTCCACCGATCAAAATCAAGAAATCGCCGTTTGGGCCTTGTTTCGCATGGGCATGCGCGATGCTTTCGGCCTGCCGGCGTTCATGGTCGCCGCCAGCATGCTCGGATATGGCGCCATGGTCCACTCGGCGGGCATGAGCTTGCCCATCGCCATCGTCTCCACCCTCGGTATCTGGGGCTTGCCGGGGCAGGTGGCGTTTGTCGAATACATTCTGCTCGGCGCGCCGCTGGTCTCGATGATGATAGCGGTGTCGCTGGCCAATATGCGGTTTTTGCCGATGAGCCTGTCGCTGGTGCCGATGTTCCGCGGTTCAGAGACCGGCTGGCGCTGGCGTTATCTGTGGGTGCAGTTCATGTCCGTGAACACCTGGATCGGATTGCTCAGGCGTATCCCGGAATTGAGCCCCGATCAGCGCGCGCCGTTCTTTGCCGGGTTTTCCACCAACTGCATGATCGCCGGAGTCGTCGGCGTTTCCACCGGCTACCTGATGGCCGAGACGCTGCCGTTTTATGTCACCGTATCGCTGGTGTTTCTGAATCCGATCTATTTCGCCTTCGTGTTCGCGGCGATGCGGGTGCGGGCCTGCCTGCTGGCGTTCGCCGCTGGGGCGGTGGCGGGGCCGCTGATCTATCTGCTGACGCCGGACTGGAGCCTGCCGATCTCCGGGATTATCGCCGGCAGTGTCGGGTATTATGCCGACCGGATTTTGAAGGTGCGCGCATGAACGGGGCGGGGCAAAGTCTGGGCGCGATCGGGCCGTGGGCGCTGCTGTTCATGGCCATTGCGGCGACATATCTGTGGCGCGGTATGGGCAGTGTCATTGCCGCGCGGCTCGATCCGGAAAGCCGTTTTCTGCAATGGGTCGCCTGCGTTGCTTACGGCCTGCTGGCGGCCCTGATATCGCGCATCGTGTTTCTGCCCGTCGGCATTCTGGAAAACACGCAACTGGTCGACCGGCTAGGCGCAACGGCGCTCGGCTTTGTGGTATTCTTTGCCTTCAAAAAGCATATCGGCGCCGGCACGCTGACCGCCGCAGGCGTCTTCATGCTTCTTGTCTGGGCCAGGACACAGGGGATGCTTTGACGATGCGGCCATGCTTGATCGCATTTGCCGTGCTGATTGCGCTGGCGCCGGGCCTTCAGGCCCAGAGCAGCGGGGCGCCGTCCTGCACTGCGCCTGAGCCGGTTTGCCGGGCGGCCGGGAACGTCGTGATGATTTCGTCGTTCGAGCCGATCGGCAGCGCCGTCATCATCGGTGACGGACTGCTGGTCACCAACCGGCATATGGTTGCGGACAACGCGGCGGTGGAAATCACCCTCGCCGACGGCCGCAAGGTGCAGGCGCGGGTGGCCCCGACGGCGTATCCGGGCGACCTGGTCGCGCTCGTCGCGGCGGGGATCGACCCGCCCGCGCTGCCGCAAAACGGCCAACCGACGATGCAGAGCGAGCTTTACGTGATCGGCTTCGATGTCGGCCGTCAGGCGGTGCGGGTCTACACGCCGGGCCGGCTGATCGCACCCCGCGCCGAAACACCGCTGGCCAGACTGCATCACGATGCGCGTTCGCTGCCCGGAAATTCCGGCGGTGCGCTGGTCGATGCCGAAGGCCGTCTCGTCGGGATCGTCGCCTCGGGCGGCGAGGGCCGGAACGAGGCCATCGCCGTTCCCGAGATCGCACGTCTCAGGGAAATGACCGGCCCCGACAGGCTCGACGCTTCGTTGCTCATCGGCCGCGCCTATCGCCGCTGCGTCGAGCGGCTGGACAGTGTGCGCCATGCGGCGGGGCCGCTGAATGACGGCGATGCGGTTGAAATCCAGGATGCCTGCCTGGCCACGTCCAACCGCCAGTTGATGGACGAAGCCGGCAAGGTGTTCGGCATGCGGCGCGATCTTGCACGCGCGCTTGTCATGCTGGAAGCCTCTTACCGTATCGACCCCAATGCGCCGAATGCGCTGATCTCGCTGGCCGTGACCTATCACATCGCCGGGCGCTTCAAGGATGAAATCCCGATCCTCCATCACGCGCTGGAAATCCTGCCGGACGAGCCGCAGATTCTCAGGCTGGCATTGCAGGCCGGGATATGGGGCGGCGATCAGGCGCTGGCCGACAAGGCTATGCGGCGGATTGAAGCGGTGCTGCCGCAGATGGCGCCGGCGGCACGGCGGTTTTACGACGCACCGCCACCGGCACCGAAGCTGCGACCCTAGACTTTACGGGCCGTCCGTCGGATCGGGGATCCAGCCGTAGCGGGTTTGTTTCGGACCGCTCAGCGGCCGGGCGCGTTTTAAGATCCAGTCGCGCAATTCCGGTCCGTGCCAGTCAGGATTTTTCGCCAATGCCCGGACGGCAAGGGCGGCGATGCGCGGCACGGCAAAACTCGATCCCGACGCCTTGCCCGGTGCGCCGCGGTGATCGGTGACGGGGATCCGCTCGCCGGGAGTCATGATGTCGACACTTTCCGCCCCCCAGTTCGATCCCTGCGCCAGCCGGCCGTCCGGCTCTGATGACGTGACGACGAGGGTGTTGGATAGGCGGAGCGCCGCCGGATAGACCGGTTGGCGGTCGATGTCGCGCCCGTTGTTGCCGGCCGAGACGATGAACAAAAGGCGCGGATGGCGTCTCGCCGCCGCCTCGAAGTTGCGCCATTCTTCAATATCGTTCGAGCCCATGGCGATGCTGACGATGCGGACGTTTTGCGCCGCCAGCCAGTCGACGGCGTCGGCCATCTTCGTCATGTCGGGCCTGGGATAACGTACCGGCACGACCCGTGCCATCGGCGCTTCGGCGATCAGCACGCTCATCACCGCACTGCCGTGATGCAGCGGAAAGAACGCGGAACGCCCGGTGTCGGCGTCGAAGGGGCGGTCGTCGCCGTCCCAGTAATCGCGGCCGAGAAGCTGCCCGTCGGCGGTCCGCGCGAGCCGGTCCGCAAACGGCGGCAGGGTATAATTCACGCCGCTGTCGATCAGGCCGACGCTGACACCGCCCGGATCGACGGCGGCCGGCGGCGGTGGATTGAGGGCGATGTCGTCCAGCACCGTTTCGAGATCGCCTGCATAGACGCGGATCGATTGCGCCCGCCCGGCGTCGTCGTAAAGAATTTCCCTGGCCTCGGTGATGCGGCAGGTATGATCGACGGACAGGCTGCTGAGCGGTTTGTCGCTTTGCCATTCGAACGTGATGCGGCGCAACCGCCCGCCGGGGAACAGGGCATTGGCCTCGAGCCGTGTGCCGTCGCCGAGCAACATCACGGTTCTGGCCCGGCCCGGCACGCCGGCGAAATCGTCGATGTCATGGGTGATGATGCGGATGTCGGCGAGGGCGCTGCGAAACCGCCCCGGATCGGTATAGGGCGCGTCGCAGGCAACCCCGAGCAATGGTTCGATGTGCCGCAGTGCGATTTCCGCGCTCGCCGCCAAGGGGCTACACAGCATCGCCGTCAGGGCCGCAATGCCGGCCAGTTTCGTGATGTGAATATGTCTGCGCATCAGACGGCAAAACTGCGCTGAAGGCGCATTTCAGTCAATGCGCCAGACGGCCGCCTACCGGTTCGACTAATTACAAATAAAGAAAACCGGAGACGGGGGGTTCCGCAATAATGACGGCAACTTTCAACGGGGGGATGCTGCCGTCAGGCGCTTGCGGCCCGTCTCCGGATTTTTTCCCGCACGTGCGGGACGTGACTTGATCTTTATCAGGTAATCCTGATGCTCCACTTAAAGCGGAAGTAAAATCCGCCGCAACAAAAACCGCGCGCGCATCGCGTATACGATCAGCCGGGGATGCTTGCGGATGGCGATTTTATATGGGGCAAGATCAATAAAATGATCCTGAAACGGGAAAAATACCGTAAGTTGCTGACCGCAAACGGGACAATCCCAGGCAGCAAATATTGAGGGAAGCCAGGTGACGCCGACTCGTTACGACATATACGTGCGTCAGGGGGGACGCTGGCGCCGCCACGAAGAACTCACCGGCGTTGAAAAGGAAGCCGCTGTGCTTCGGTCCTCGGAACTCGATGGCGGCGGTGAATTCGACGGCGTGCGTGCCATGGCCGTGGTCGAATATGGGGCGGGCCGCGCGCCGCTGGAAACCCTTGCCTGGATCAGCCCGCATCTGAACAAGATGGCCGCCGTTAAACGGCAGATGGCGAATTCCGCTGCCGCCGCCGGAAAAGCCGCGACCCCTCCTGAAGCGGCGGCGGTGGAAAATGTAGCTTCGGTGAAATCGCTCGTCGAAGAACAGGGCCCGAGCGCGACGCCGACCGCGCCGTCCAGCACGGCGAACAAGCCATCGGACCAGCCGCCGGTGAACATACCCGACGGCAACGAGGACATGCGCGCGCTCGGCAAGATACTCGGTGCAGGCGCCATCGCGCTCGGCATCACGGCGGTCCTGTTCGTGCCGGTTTCGGCGCTGATCCGTAATTTCGGGCCGAATTTCGGCCTCGCCGGTGCCGGGGTACAGAATGCCATTTTCGGCATTTCGGTTCTGATCTTTGTGCTCACCGCGACATTCCTGATGGTGCGGGTGTACCGGGAATACCGTGCCCTGATCGACCGCATCGCCGCATACGAAGCCCCGGAAGAACCCGTATCCGCCGTCCGCCGACAGCAACCGGACATCGTAGATCTGCCGCGCCGGCCGCAATCCGAAGCGTCACCGGTTCCGGATGCGCAGGACACGGACAGCGGGGACGACAGCGCTGGCGCAACGGACGAATCAGGCGCACGTGAAGACACCGATGCCGACGCCGCATCGTCCGTGCCGCCGGGCGGCGGTCTGACGGAACAGATGCGCCGCGCCGTGTTGCAGTTCCTCGCCAGTGCGCTGGCCGCGATCAAGGACGAAGTGCCGAAGATGAACCAGCACGTCAATTTCGGGTTGAACCTGTTCGGCGCCGGTGCGGCGGAACGGTATGGCGAGCACGCGGGGCTCAAGCGCATGCAGGCGTTTGTCCTGGTGCGCGAGGTGATCGGCGCGCTCGGCAATTCCGAGGAACGTGTGGATGCGTTCTGCCGGAATTACGAACAATACCGCACCGAAGAGCGTTACCGCATGATGATCAACGCCGGCCGCGCGACGATGGCGAAAAGCATCGAAGGCGACAGCACCCCGTTTGCGGACTTTGCCGATGTTTTGAACATGTGGACGTCTGACTCGGCGGCCCGTGCACAGGCGCAGGGGATTGTCTGCATCATGTTCACGGACCTTGTCGGCTCGACGCAGATGACGCACGAACGCGGCGATTACGGCGCGCAGGAAATCGTCCGCATCCATAATGCCATCGTCCGCACCGCCCTTGCCGGGCATCACGGGCGCGAGGTCAAGCATACCGGCGACGGAATCATGGCCAGCTTCACGTCCGCCGCCAACGCGGTGCGCGCGGGTATGCAGATCCGTGAATCCCTGGAAACGCATAATGCCCGCAACGATGCGCTTCAGGTCCGCGTGCGCATGGGCCTCAACGCCGGCGAGGCGGTGCAGGAAGAAGACGACTTCTTCGGCACTACCGTGCAACTGGCGGCCAGGGTCTGCGACAAGGCGGGCGAGGGCGAAATATTCGTCACCGGGAACGTTCTGGAACTATCGAAAGGGCAGGGCGTCGAACTGCTCGAAGCCGGGAAATTCGAAATGAAGGGTGTGCCGGAACCGATGACCCTTTACCGGGTCGGCGCGTCCACTGTTTCCGATTAATCCGAGCCGAGCCGGCGCACCGCCAGATCGGAAATTGCCGTATCCTGGACGCCGCACCCCGTCAGATCGCAGACGGTGATCTGGTTCGTGTCGGTGCGGCCCGGATGTCCGCCGCCGGTGATCATGCCCAGTTCGACGATGCTGTCTTCAAACCCGGCATCGAGAGCGCTGCGAAGCTCGCCGTACTCGGCGCACTGAACCGGACTGTCGCAGACCACCAGATTGGCGCTGAGGAAGATGACCGGGTCCAGCTCGTTCTTGCCGGGTGCGTCCGATCCCATGGCGGTGATGTGCGTGCCGGGCTGCACGCCGGCGCGCTCGAACAGCGGCGCCGTTGCCGGTGTCGTCGTGACGATGACGTTGCTGGTGCCGACCAGGGCGTCGATGTCGGTGCAGACCTCGATTTCGAACGGCAACTCGGCGGCAAAGCTTTCCGCCTTGGCCGGATCGCGCCCCCAGACGCGCACCTCGGCCAGATCGCGGACAAGGGCGAGCGCCTGCAACTGCAACCGTGCCTGCACCCCGGTGCCGATGATTCCGGCGCGCACCGGCCCTTCCGGGGCCAGATGCCGGGCCGCCACGGCGCCCGCGGCGGCGGTCCGGATATCGGTCAGATAGCCGTTGTCCAGCAGCACGGCCCGGACATGCCCGGTATTCGCATCGAGCACGGTCATCATCCCGCCCAGCGACGGCAAGCCCCGCTCCGGGTTGTCGAAAAACCCGGTGCTCATCTTGACGCAGAAACAATCGAAGCCGTCGATATAGGCGGTCTTGATGTCGACCTCGCCGTTTTTATCCGGGATGTCGAGCCGCAGAATCGGCGGCATGACGACCTTGCCGGCATTGAGCGCGCTGAAGGCATCGGCGATGCAATCGATGACGGCGGTATCGAGGGGAATGGCCTCGCGCAGTTTAGTCTCGCCGATGACGAGAGGTGTGTTTTCTTCGCTCATTGTGCGGACAACCCTAACATAATTCGTTCACCGTCACCCTGAACTTGATTCAGGGTCCATAAAATACCGGCTTTGGTGCTGCTGGCCCATGGATCCCAAATCTAGTTTGGGATGACGCCTGAAACGATCACCCGACAATTTCAAGAAACCGCTGCATATCGACATTGCAGCCGGAGACGATGATGACGGTCGGCCCGGGCTTCAGATCGAGCCTGCCCGACAGCAGGGCGCCGACGCCGACGCTCGCGCCGCCTTCGGCGACGATGCGGTCGTGCAGAAACAGCGTGCGCATGGCGGCGGCGATTTCGGCTTCGCTGAGCAGCAAGGTGCCGTCGATCAGCTTGCGCGTGATGTCGAAGGTGTAGGCGTTTTCAAGGCCGATGCCGCCGCCCAGACTGTCGGCGAGGCTCTCGACTTCCTCGACCGGGACCGGCTTGCCTGCGTTCAGGGACGAGATCATCGCCGCGCCGTTCTCCATCGTCGCGCCGAACATCCGCGTATCGGGCTTCATGGTCTTGACGGCGGTGGCGATGCCCGCGAACAGCCCGCCCCCGGAAAGCGGCACGATAACGTTGGCGGCGTCCGGCATGTCTTCGAGAATTTCCAGCCCGATGGTGCCCTGTCCGGCGATCACGGCGGGATCGTCGAAGGGATGAATGTATATAAGGCCGTCCTTTTCGATCCGCGCCATGGCCTCGGCCTCTGCTTCGTCCTGCGAGCGGCCGGTGATCACCACCTCGGCGCCGAGCGCGCGGATGGCATCGACCTTCACCGCCGGGACCAGTGCCGACATGTAGACGGCGCATGCGATGCCGAGCTGTTGTGCCGCATAGGCGACGCCGCGTCCGTGATTGCCCGTCGAAACGGCGATGACCCCTTTTTTGCGGTCGCCTTCGCTTAAGGCCAGCAGGGCGTTCGTCGCGCCCCGCAGCTTGAAGGCCCCGGTATCCTGCATGGTTTCGAGCTTGAGCCGTACCGGATGGTCGTGCTTTTCGCTCAGGTACGGTGACAGCCTGAGCGGGGTGCGTGTGACACATCCGGCAATCCGCCCGGCCGCGTCGCGGATATCGCTGAGCGTGACCGGTCGCTGGGCCGCCATGACTAGCCGGACCCTTGGTTCGGCCACGGCTCGGCGAGGACGGCGGCACAGTCGCCGCGGCGGATCAGACCCGGCACATGCCGGCAGACGATCTGCCCGGGAATCTCGGCGATCAGATGTGCCGGTTCGCGGTCCGGGTCTTCAAGATAATGCACGCGGGCGATGACGTCTCCGGCGGCGACGTGCGCGCCGAGGTCCTTGCAGATTTCGAACAGGCCTTCGGTACGCGCACTGATGAAGCAGCCGCCCTTTGGCGTGTGTATAAGCTGCGACGGTTCGGGAATATCCGGTTCGCCGGCAACGACGCCGGTGTGTTTGAGAATGTTCATCACGCCGCGCTCGGCGATTTCGATGGTTTCGACCGTTGACGATGCGGCGCCGCCGAGTTCCGTCGAGACGAAAACCTTGCCCGCTTCCTCGACCACGGTATCGATCATGCCGACGGCATCGAGTTCGGTCAGGATCATGCCGTAGGGCGCGCCGAAGGCTTTCAGCGCGGCCAGCGTCGCGGCCATCTGGGCGGGGTAGGGCAGGTCGTGAATGATACCCATCGGCAGCAAGTTCATGGACCGTCCGCCGGCGTGAATATCGACGACGACATCGGCGCGGGCGATCAGCCGGGTGGTGACGAAATGCGCGATCATGTCGGTGATGGTGCCGCGCGCATCCCCCGGAAAGGCGCGGTTCATGTTGCCGCCGTCGATGGGGGACGTGCGTGCACCGGCGCGGAACGCCGGCAGGTTCAGCGCCGGGACGATGATGACGCGGCCCCGGATGTCCTTGGCCTGCAGGCTGGCGCGCAGTTTCGTCAGCGCAATCGGCCCTTCGTATTCATCGCCGTGATTGGCGCCGGTGAACAGCACCGTCGGGCCGTCACCGTTGCGGATGACGGTGATCGGCAGCGGGATCGATCCCCACGACGATTCGTCGCGCGACCACGGCACGATCAGCGCGCCATGGTGCTTGCCCTCGGCATCAAGATCGATGTCGCAGGATATCTTGGAAAATTCCTCGTCACTCATGGGCGGAGTGTGGGGGAATCGGCCTAACCATTCAATACTCCTTTCGTCACCCTGAACCTGTTTCAGGGTCCATAAGCAACACGCGAAGAGTGCACGGGTGCTATGGATCCCAAATCAAGTTTGGGATGACGATGGAAGCAAATGGCCGGACGGATCAGTAGCCGACCGCGCAGCCGTCCTTGCGGGGTTCCGAGCCGCCTGTCAGCACACCGCGTTCCCAGTCGATCCAGATCGCCTGCGAGCCGCCGATCGGCTTGGCGGGCTTGATGCGCCTGTGACCGAGCTTTTCAAGCGCGGCGATGGTCTCGGCGGGCAGTGTGCCTTCCATCTCGACGTCCATGGTGTTGGCGATCGGGAACACCCGCGGCGCATCCTGCGCTTCCTGAATGTCCATGCCGAAATCGAGCATCTTGGTCAGGAACTGCATGTGGCCGAACGACTGATACTGGCCGCCCATGACGCCGAACGGCATCACCGCCTTGTCGCCGTCGCCGAGCATGCCGGGGATGATGGTGTGCATCGGCCGCTTGTTCGGTGCGATGCAGTTCATATGCCCCTGTTCCAGTGTGAAGCCCTGGCCGCGGTTGGTCAGCATGACACCCGATTTCGGCGCCATCAGACCGGTGCCGAAATTCGAGAACAGGGTGTTGATGAAACTGCACGCGTTGCGGTCCTTGTCGACGACCGAGATATAGACCGTGCTTTCGTTGACCGGTGCCGATACCGGCGGCAGCGGATTGAGCGCTTTCGCCGGGTCGAAGTGTGCGGCCAGTTCCCTGGCGTGCGCATCGGACAGCAGCCAGTCGATGGGGACATCGGCCTGGTTCGGATCGGCGCAATAGAAATTGCGGTCCTGATAGGCGAGGCGGCCGTACTCGATTTCCATGTGCAGGCGTTCGACCGACAGCGGATCGACGCCGTCCGTCGGTACGTCTTTCAGCATATTCAGCAGCAAAAGCGCGATGATGCCCTGACCGTTCGGCGGGCATTCGTAAATGTCGTAGCCGCGGTAATTGGTCGAAATCGCCTGCACGTATTCGCCTTTGGCGTTCTTGAAATCGTCCAGGGTATGCAGCCCGCCGAGCGACTGCAGATAGGACACCATGTCCTCGGCGACGTCGCCGGTGTAGAACGCATCGCGGCCCTGTTCGGCGATCTTCGAGAGTGTCGTCGCCAGTTCCGGCTGGGAATGCATTTCCCCGGCAGCAGGCGTCTTGCCGTTCGGCATGAACACACGCGACGCATTGGGATCGCCCTTGAGCAGTTCGATCTGGCTCGCGAAATCGACCGATACCCGCGACGAGACCGGATAGCCGTCACGGGCATACTCAATCGCCGGCTGCAGCAATTCGCCGAAATCCATGGACCCGTGGTCCCTGATCAGGGTTTCCCACGCATCGATCACACCCGGCACGATGACCGCGTGCGGCGACTGGCGCGCGATCTCGGTGATGCCCTGATCTGCATACCATTCCGGCGTCGCCCGGGCAGGCGCGCGGCCCGACCCGTTAAAGGTGACCATGTCCTTGATCGAGCCTTCAGGGGCGTAGATGCAGAAATTATCGCCGCCGATCCCGGTCGATTCAGGCTCCACGACGCACTGCACGGCGCACGCCGCGACAGCGGCGTCCATGGCGTTGCCGCCCCGGCGAAGGATGTCGAGACCGACAGCGGTCGAAATCGCATGAGATGTGGCGACCATGCCGTGTTTGCCGTATGCCGGTGACCGGCCGGGTTTCTCCAAATCGCGCATAGGGATTCCTTAAGTTAGTGGGATCGATAAAAAGACCAATTCTTGTATGTAGTGAGAACAAAGTGATTGCCAAGGGTATTTATTATCGTCACTGGGCTGGCGAGGTCAAAATTCCTGAGTTAAAGTTTCTTCAATAAGAAAATTCAGCCGGGCGTCCGGTTGTTGTGTCGATGATCAAACTTCAGGGAGATAGCCTTATGAGAAAGTCAGTCCTTAGCAGTATCTGTGCCGCTGCCCTTATCGGTGCATTCGGTGCGATTGCACCGGGAAGCGCCGAAGCGGCAACCAAGATTCCATGTTCGACAGCAAAACTGATCGTGCCGTGGAAAGCTGGTGGCGGCACCGCGGTGATCTTCAATATTTTTGAAAACATCATAAATAACGAGGTGAAAGCCGAACCGAAAATCCAGGTCGTGACGATTGGCGGCCAGGGTGGCAACAAGGGGGCCAAGGAAGCAAAAAGCTCAAAGCCCGATGGTTGCACGCTGTTCGCCATTCACCAGAGCGCCATCGTCAGCTATCTGAACGGTCGCGTCGATTTCACCTGGGATGCGTTCGACATGGTGGCGCAAGTCACCTCGACCCCGGAAATTCTGGGTGCGTCGGGCAAGGCGCCGTGGAAAAATTTCGCCGAATTCAAGAAGTTCGGCATTGAAAACCCCGGCGAAGCCAAAACCGGCGCGACGTTCGGTTCGACCAGCCAGTTCATGTGGCTGCTTCTCGAAGACCTGACCGGTATGAAGTTCAAGTATGTGCCCTTTGACGGGACGCGTGAACGCATGACGGCACTGTTGTCGAACACGGTCGATCTCGGCACCATCAACGTTGCATCGGGCCGCAAGTACATCGAATCCGGTGAGCTGAAAGCCTATGCTATTGCCGACGACGAGCGTTCCAAGTTCCTGCCGGACCTGCCAACGCTGAAGGAACTGGGCGTCGATATGAACTATGCCTTGGTTCGCGGTGTCGTCGCACCGAAGGGAACACCGGCCGACATTATCGATCACTGGTCGCAGGTCTTCAAAAAGGCTGCCGAAAACGCCAATTTGAAGAAGCAGCTGGACGCCAAGGGAACGAACGTTAAGTGGCTTGGTCCCAAGGATTATGCTGCGTGGTTCAAAAAGGAATATGATGACCACGAGCGTGTCGCCGTCAAGATCGGCATGTACAAGAAGTAAGCCGGTTAGCAACCTGGGTCGGGGGTGGCGGATTGGCCATCCCCGATCACCTTTCCTCTAAACATTTCCGGGTGATCGGCTATGAGCCGGATTAATCGCGATACATTTATCGCAATACTCTTGATGATAGTGTGGTCTGTCTTTTTTTGGGCCAGTTTCGATTTTCGTCAAATCGACTACGGTACCATGGGGGCCGAGGTGTGGCCGCGCGGTATCCTGATTATCCTTTTTGTCCTGACGGCAGTCTATCTTTTTCAAAGTATCAAGGCCGGGCCGGATGCGGTTGCGGATGAGCCTTTCACGGTTCGGGGCTGGCTCCGCAAATATCACAACCCGCTTTGGTGCTATGCGCTTTATTTCCTATTTTTGCTGACGCTGCCGGTTCTCGGCATGCTGATCGGCGGTGTTGCACTGGTTTTCTGCCTGTTGACGGTTCTCGGCGAAAGAACACCGCGCGATCTGCTTATACATGCTGTCATTGCGGTGGTGTCGATAACCGGCATGTGGGCGCTTTTCACCTATGCGCTTGGCGTGATTTTGCCTCAGGGCATGATCTTCACAACCTTGTAGGAGCCGCAGATGATTTTGGAAAATATTCTCGCTGCGGTTCAGGAACTGGCGACCATCAAAACGGTTCTGCTGATGGCCGTCGGGACGATCGCCGGCCTGATCGCAGGTGCCATTCCCGGCTTTACCATTGCCATGGCCGTGGTTCTGACGTTGCCGTTCACATTCGGCATGCCGCCTGCGCAGGGGCTGGCAACGATGATCGGGGTTTTCGTCGGCGGGCTGTCTGGCGGTTTGATGTCGGGGATTTTGATCGGCATTCCAGGCACGCCGAGTTCCGTCGCGACGACATTCGACGGTTTCCCGATGGCGCGGTCGGGGAATCCGGGACTGGCGCTTGGGCTTGGGGTCTGGGCCTCGTTCTTCGGGGGGACGATTTCGGCCGTGTTGCTGGTGACGCTGGCGCCGCAACTGGCCCGCATCGGGCTTGAATTCCAGCCCTGGGATTATTTCGCACTGATCATGTTCGCGCTCACCATTGCCGCCAGTCTGGCGGGCGAGAACCTGATCAAGGGATTGCTGGCGGCCGCCTTTGGGCTGTTGGTTGCGACCATCGGCGAAGACAGTATCAACGGCATAGCACGATTCAATTTCGGCTCTGATGCGCTGCTGCAGGGCTTCGATTTCCTGCCGGTTCTGATCGGGTTGTTCGCCTTTTCACAGTTGCTGTCGGATATCGAAGACCGGGTCCGTGCCCGCAAGGCCCTGACGGAAACCGGAGCCGTCAGCGCCAGGATCGAGCACCGCAAGGCGGCTGTCATGGTGCTGAAAAACTGGGTTAATCTTTTCCGTTCATCTTTCATCGGAGTCTTTACCGGCATCCTGCCCGCTGCCGGCAGCACGATATCCAATATCCTTGCCTACGATCAGGCGAAGAAAGCATCGAAGACACCGGAAAAGTTCGGCACGGGGCATGCCGAGGGGATCATCGCGCCGGAATCCGCCAACAATGCGACGGCCGGCGGTGCGCTGATTACGATGATGGCATTGGGTATCCCGGGCGACATCGTGACCGCCGTGATGCTGGGGGCGCTGCTGATTCATGATGTGATCCCGAGCCCGAGCTTCATCAGCGATACACCGGTGCTGGCGTACTCGATTTTTATCGCCTTCTTCGTTGCCAATTTCATGATGTTGATATTGCAGTCGGGTGCGCTCAGGCTGTTTGTTCTCGTGACCAAGGTCCGGATGTATATTCTGGCATCGATCATCCTCGCCTACTGCGGCATCGGTATTTTTGCGCTCAACAACGTCACGTTCGATATGTGGACGCTGTTCTGGTTCGGGATTGTCGGCTACGTCATGCGCAATCTGGGTTTCCCGCTGGCGCCGATGATCCTCGGTGTGGTGCTGGGCCGGATTGCTGAATTGTGGCTTTCGCGCGCAACCGCGATTTCGACCGAGATCACACCTTTCTTCACGCATCCATGGTCATTGTTCTTTTTGATCCTGTCGGTGTTTTCGCTGTTTTTCTCGGGCTATCAGGCACAGCGCGGACGCAAAACCTGGACGCTTTTTTTCACGCCGGGCTTGCTCGCGGCGCTGGCACTGCCAATGTTCATGATGGTCGGCACCGTCCGGCCGATTCTGGGGGGGCTGCTACTTCTCATCGCAGCTTATATGTTGTTCAAAATTCACCGCCGTGGCTGGAAAGTCGATCCAGCGGATGCGGAAGGCCATCGTTTGTCGGAAGGATAATTCATGGAGTGGGGTAACGATATCTACAAGGCGGTCAAGGACGCCGGTGTCTGTCAGGTCGCGTATGTGCCGGATGCCGGTCATAAGATTTTGATCAATGCCTGTATCGCCGACAATGACATCAAGGCGGTCTCGCTGACGACCGAGGAAGAAGGCGTGGCGGTGAGCGCCGGTGCCTGGCTCGGCGGGGAGAAATGCGTGATGCTGATGCAGTCGTCGGGTGTCGGCAACTGCATCAACATGCTGTCGCTGATCGAGACCTGCCGCTTCCCGTTCGCTGCCTTCGTCACCATGCGCGGCCAGTGGCACGAGTTCAATCCGTGGCAGATGCCGATGGGCACAACGACAAAGCAGGCGCTGGAAACGGCGGGCTGCCTCGTCGACGAGGTCGAGGACCCGGCCGATGTCGGCGCCAAGGCGGCGGCGACGTTGCACAAGGCCTTCGTCGGTCAGCAGTCGGCTGTGCTGTTGTTGAGCCAGCGCCTCGTGCCCGTCAAAACCTTCGGCAAGTGAGGAAGAAATCATGAGTGACCGTGCAGAGAGTTTTCCGCTTCACCGCCGCGACGTCGCCAAGACGCTTTTGAATGCCCGCGACGATTCACTGATCGTCACCGGTCTCGGCTCCACCAACTGGGACTTTACCGCCGCCGGCGATTGCGCGCGCATCTTTCCGCTGTGGGGCGCCATGGGCGGCGCCGTGCCGATGGGATTGGGGCTTGCCCTGGCGCAGCCGTCGAAACGCGTGCTGGTCTGCACCGGCGACGGCGAGATGCTGATGGGCATCGGCGCACTGGCGACGGTTGCCGTGCAGGCGCCGAAGAACCTCGCCATCTGTGTGTTCGACAATGAACGTTACGGCGAAACCGGGATGCAGACGACGCACACCGCATCCGTCGCCGATCTGGCGCTGACGGCGCAGGGGCTCGGCATCAAGAACGCCCAGGTGATCGCCGACGAGGATGCGCTCGCCGCCAATCTGGATGCCATCGTCAATGCGGAAGGCCCGGTGTTCCGGGTCATCAAGGTGCGTGCCGAGCCGCTCGATTTCGTTTTGCCGTCGAAGGACGGGGTGCACCTCAAGAACCGCTTCCGTGCCGAACTGCTGGGACCGGGCGCGGTTTAGCATTCCGTCCTGATCCTGAGGAGCACCCCGAAACTTTCTTGGGCCGCGCCTCGAAGGATGAATTGCAGCAGATACTGGAATCCGGTGCCAGATGCGCTAGCATGCGCCGATCAAACAGGGAGGGTATCATGAACGCTCAGGACATGAGTGCCGTCGAGGCATGCATCCAGAACTATTTTGAAGCACTTTACAGCGGCGACACCGATTTGCTGATGGGCTCGGTGTTTCATCCGAATGCACACCTTTATGCCGCCAATCTGGGCGGCGGTTTCGTCGACTGGCCGATGGACGACTTCCGCAAGGTCATCGAAAGCCGTCCGTCACCCAAGGCCTCCGGGGCCGAGCGGCGCGAACGCATTGTTTCCATGGACGAGGCCGGGCCGGATACGGTCATGGTCAAGGTCGAGGTGCTGGTCGGCACCCGCGAATTCGTCGACTACCTGTCGGTTTTGAAACTCGACGGGACGTGGCAGATCATTTCCAAGACATGCGTCATGATCAAGGATCACGCCGAACAATCGGCGGCTTAAATCAATCCGGGGGAGAAGAAGCATGAGCGACCTCAAAAAATATCAAATGCTGATCGGTGGCGAATGGGTCGACGCGTCCGGCGGTCAGACATTCGAAAGCATGAACCCCTATACCGGTCGGAACTGGGCTGAATTCCAGCGCGCCACGGCGGACGATGCCGATCGCGCCGTGGCGGCGGCCCGCAAGGCGTTTACCACGGGCGACTGGCCGAAGATGACGGCGACGCAGCGCGGACACCTGCTCAGGAAGCTCGGCGATCTGGTGGCGCAGCATGCGGAGTCGCTGGCTGAAACCGAGGTCCGCGACAACGGCAAGCTGCTTGCCGAAATGGGCATGCAGCTCAAGTACGTGCCGCAGTGGTACTATTACTTCGGCGGTCTCGCCGACAAGATCGAAGGCGGCGTCACACCGATCGACAAGCCCGATCACTTCCATTACACGCGCCACGAGCCGCTCGGCGTTGTGGCGGCGATCACGCCGTGGAACTCGCCGCTGTTGCTGGCGGCATGGAAGCTGGCCCCGGCGCTGGCGGCCGGCAACACGGTGGTTCTCAAGCCGTCCGAATTCACCTCCGCGTCCTCGCTCGAATACGCGCGCCTGTTCGAGGAAGCGGGCTTCCCGCCGGGTGTCGTCAATGTCGTCACCGGCTTCGGCCACGAGGTCGGCGCGGCGCTGACCGAGCATCCGGGCGTTGACAAGATCACCTTCACCGGCGGCCCGGAAACCGGCAAGCGGGTCTATGCCACAGGCGCGTCACAGTTGAAGCGTGTTTCGCTGGAACTTGGCGGCAAGTCGCCGAACATCGTGTTCGACGACTGCGACATGGAAAATGCGGTCAAGGGTGCGATTTCCGGCATCTTCGCGGCGACCGGGCAGACCTGTATCGCCGGTTCGCGCTTGCTGGTGCAGGAAAGCATCCATGACGAGTTCGTCGACAAGCTGATCCAGTTGGCGAAGACGGCGAAGATGGGCGATCCGATGCTGATGGACACGCAGGTCGGCCCCGTCACCACGGTGCCGCAGTACGAGAAGATCCTCAGCTACATCGACATTGCCAAGGACGAGGGCGCCGAGGTCCGCATGGGCGGCGCCAAGGCCGAACGCCCGGAATGCGGCGACGGCTATTTCGTCGAGCCGACGGTCTTCACCGGCGTCAACAACCGGATGCGCATCGCCCAGGAAGAGGTTTTCGGCCCGGTTCTGTCGGTGATCCCCTTCAAGGACGAGGAAGAGGCGCTGCATGTCGGCAACGACGTGGTTTACGGCCTTGCCGCCGGGGTCTGGACCCAGTCCATGCGCCGCGCCTTCACGATGTCGCAGCAACTTCGCGCCGGCTCGATCTGGGTCAATACCTACCGCGCCGTCAGCTACATGGCGCCGTTCGGCGGCTACAAGCAGTCCGGTGTCGGGCGTGAAAACGGTCAGGACGCGATCTATGAATTCATGCAGACCAAATCCGTGTGGATGTCGTATGCGACGGAAACGCCCAACCCGTTCATCATGAGATGAGCGCGCCAAAGACGGTTTTGGTCAGCGGCGGGTCCCGGGGCATCGGCGCCGCCGTCGTGCAGCGCTTCGCCGCCGAGGACTGGCGCGTGATCTTCACTTATGTCTCGAACGATGACGCGGCGGGAAAGATCGCCGACGAGACCGGGGCCCGCGCCATCAAGGGCGATGTCGGCGCCGAAGCGGATATTCTGGCCCTGTTCAAGGCGCTGGATGACGACGGCATTTATGTCGACGCCGTCGTCAACAATGCCGGCATCACCGGCCCCAAGCGGCGCTTGGACGAAGCCACATGGGATACGGTGATGGACGTTCTGCGCGTCAACGTCGCGGGCAGCGTCATTATGTGCCGCGAAGCCGTCAAACGCATGTCCACCGTGCACGGCGGCAAGGGTGGGGCCATCGTCAACCTGTCGTCGACGGCGACGCTGCAGGGCAGTCCAAACCAGTGGATCGACTATGCGGCGGGCAAGGGCGCCATCGATATCATGACCAAGGGGCTGGCCCGCGAGGTCGGCGAGGAGGGTATTCGCGTCAACGCCGTGGCGCCCGGCTACACGTTGACGGAAATGTCCATCGCCGGACAGATCGCGACGCGCTTCGAGCAGTTCCGCCACGAAGTCCCGCTGGGCCGCATCGGCACCACCGAAGAAGTGGCGGCGGGCATCTACTGGCTGTGTACCGACGAGGCGTCGTACATCACCGGCTGCGTGCTGCCGGTCGCGGGCGGCAGGGTTTAAGCCCTCTATCCCGGCGCACTGCGTTCGCCACCTTCTCCCCAGGGAGAGGGACAGGGAGAGGGGTGTTAACCCCGGAAATTCAGCATCGTCTGGATGAAGCGCTGCAGCACCGGGCGTATGCCCGCTGCCAAGTCCTCGCGGTAGCTGTAAGGATAAATCTCGTCCATATATGTCGCCCAGCTCAGCTCGAGCTGCACCGCATGCACGTTGTTCTCGGGATCGCCGTAGTGGCGCGTGATATAGCCGCCGATGTAACGGCCGTTCATTTTCCACGTATATCCCGCCGCCTCACCGGCAACGGCTTCGAGGTCGTCCTGCAGACGCTGAGCACAGCTTGCGCCGTTGTTGGTGCCAAGGTTGATGTCCCACAGCTTGCCGTCGAAATAGCGCGGCAGCTCGCTCTTGATCGAATGCGCGTCCCACAAAAGCGCATAGCCGTGTTCGGCCTTAATAGCGTCCAGCGTCTCGGCCAGCTTGGCGTGATACGGCGCGTGATAGCGCTCGGTGCGCTCGGCGATTTCGGCGTCGTCCGGCTCCTGGCCCGGTTTGTAGAGCGGCTCGTTCTGTCCGGTTTTCAGCGGCACCAGCCCCTCGGTGTCCTGACCGGGATACAGGTTGATATTCTCCGGCGGGCGGTTCAGATCGATGCAGAACCGGCTGTGCGTCGCCGCCAGGAAGTGCGCCCCCATGGCCGGCGCGAAGTCGTACAGCATCGGAATATGCCAGTCGGTATCGGGCACGCGTAGCGCCTCTTCGGTCATGCGCGCTTTGATGTCGTCCGGGATATGCGTGCCGGGGTGCGGCGCGTTGATCAGCAGCGGTGAGGTGCCGGGCAGAAAGTCAAATATGTCCATGATGCCTGTCAGTCGTTATTCGGCGGCGTCTGCGCTGGCCGGGGCGGGTTTGGCATAGGGTCTGTCGTGCTCCAGTGCCGGAATGCGGGACCGTGCCTGGGCCACCTCTGCGGGATCGATTTCGGCGATGACAATTGCTTCGTCGTCTTCCGGTCCTTCGGCGATGATTTCGCCCCACGGATTGACGACCAGCGAATGGCCGTAGGTCCGGGCCTTGCCGTGCTTGCCCGACTGGCAGGTGGCAAAGACGAAACAACCGGTCTCAATCGCCCGCGCACGCAGCAGGACGTGCCAGTGATCCTGTCCGGTGCGGTGCGTGAACGCCGCCGGCACGGTCAGGAAATCCGCGCCGGCCTTGGCGAGGTCGCGGTACAGGTGCGGAAAGCGCACGTCGTAACAGATCGTGAGGCCCGTCCTGCCCCACGGCGTGTCGACGATGACGGCGCGCTCGCCGGGGCAAAGGCTGGCGCTTTCGCGGTAGCGGTCGTCGTCGGCGAGATTGACGTCGAACAGGTGAATCTTTTCGTACGTGGCGCGGACGATACCCTGATCGTCGATCATGTATTGCCGGTTATAGGCCCGCCCATCCGGCGCCGGCACGGTGATTGAGCCCAAGTTGATCCAGACCTTCAGTTCGTCCGCAAGTTTCGAGAACTGCACGATGGCCGGATGCGATTCCTCGGGCAGGGGGCCCGTGTGAATGCCTTTTTCGTCGACATTGTAGCAAGAGAAGAATTCCGCGAACTGCAGCATGTTCGCGCCCTGGGCGGCCGCGTCGCGGGCCATTTCACCGGCGCGGTCCAGCGTCGTATGCATATCTGCCTGTGCCGAAGTCTGCACCAGGGCGATCTTGAAGGTATCGGTCATTTCTGCACTCCCATTCGTCGCTTCGTTTAATCATGACGTTGCGAAGCTGTCCAGCCGCGCTAAACTTTCGGCAAGGCGTTGCAAGTGTTACCAATGATCCAATGGCGCCAATCTGGGAGGAATGGGGATGTCCGACGCATCTTCGGATGAAAACATATTCACGCAGGGACTGGACAAGAACGCGGCCAATTACCAGCCGCTGACGCCGCTGTCGTACCTCGATTGGGCGGCGCGCGTTTTCCCGTCGAAGACCGCGGTGATCCATGGGCCGCACCGGTTCACCTGGGCCGAGTTCGATGTCCGCTGCCGCCGTCTGGCGAGCGCGCTGCAAAAACGCGGCATCGGCGTCGGCGATACGGTGTCGGTGATGTCGCCGAACGCGCCGGCGATGCTGGAAGCGCATTACGGCGTGCCGATGTCGGGCGGCGTGCTGAACGCGCTGAATTACCGGCTCGATGCCGAGACCATCGCGTTTATCCTGAAACATGCCGAAACCAAGGTGCTAATCACCGACCGCGAGTATGCCGATGTGATGAAGGACGCGGTGACGATCCTCGATAATCCGGATCTTCTGGTTGTCGACGTCGACGATCCGCTGGCCAAGGGGGGGCAGCTTTTCGGCGAGATAACCTACGAGGAGTTGCTGGCCGAGGGCGATCCGGATCATGTCTGGCAGCCGCCCGCCGACGAATGGCAGGCGATGTGCCTGAATTACACGTCCGGCACCACCGGCAACCCCAAGGGTGTCGTTTATCATCATCGCGGCGGCTATCTGAATGCGCTCGGCAATGCGCTGGTATTCCGCCTCGGCCCGGAAAGCGTCTATCTGTGGACGCTGCCGATGTTCCATTGCAACGGCTGGACCTACACCTGGGCGGTGACGTCGGTCGGCGGCACGCACGTCTGCCTGCGCGATGTCGATCCGGCGCTGATCTTTCCGCTGATCGAAGAACACAAGGTGACGCACATGTGCGGTGCGCCGATTGTGCTCAACATGCTGGTGCATGCGCCGGACAGCGTAAAACGCACCTTCACTCACTCCATCGAGGTCGCCACCGGCGGCGCCGCGCCGCCGTCCACCGTGATATCGCGGATGGCGGATATGGGCTTTAACGTGACGCATCTTTACGGCCTGACCGAAACCTACGGGCCGTCGACGGTGTGCGTATTCCAGGACGAATGGGCCGATCTGCCGCTCGAAGAAAAAGCCACCAAGATGGCGCGCCAGGGCGTGCGCTATCCGACCCAGTTCCATCAGTCGGTGCGCGACCCCGAGACAATGGAACTTGTACCCGAAGACGGCGAGACCATCGGCGAGATCATGTTCCAGTCGAACACCGTCATGCGCGGGTATCTGAAAAATGAAAAGGCCACGGCGGACGCGTTCCGGGGCGGCTGGTATCACACCGGCGATCTGGCCGTGCAGCACCCGGACGGCTATATCGAGGTCAAGGACCGGGCCAAGGATATCATCATCTCGGGCGGCGAGAACATCTCGTCGCTGGAGGTCGAGGAATGTCTGTACAAGCACCCCGGCGTGATGGATTGCGCCGTGGTCGCCATGCCGTCGGAAAAGTGGGGCGAGACCCCGCTGGCGTTCGTCACCACGACCGCCGCCGCCGAAGGCGCGCTGGACGCCAAGGAACTGATCGATTTCTGCAAGGACCGCATGGCACGCTTCAAGGCGCCGACGCGCGTCGAATTCGGTCCGCTGCCGAAAACCTCGACCGGCAAAATCCAGAAATTCGTGTTGCGTGAGCGGGCCAGGGAAATCGCCGCTGACATTGCTGACGAGAAGGACGACTAGATGACTTCCATGTTGATGGGCGGCAAGACGGTGCTGGTCACCGGCGCGTCCTCGGGGCTGGGCCTGCACTTTGCCCGCGTCCTGGCGGCGGCCGGGGCCAGGGTTGCCGTGACGGCCCGGCGCCGCGACCGGCTGGAAAATCTCGCCGCCGAAATCGCCGAAGCCGGGGGCACGGCGCTGGCCGTCGGCATGGACGTCACCGACCGTGACAGCGTCACCGCGGCCCTGGATGAAATCGCCACCGATCTGGCCGTCCCCGACGTGCTGATCAACAACGCCGGGGTCGCGGCGGGCGGCCCGGCCCTCGACGTCACCGATGCCGACTGGCGCAAGGTCATCGACACCAACCTCGAAGGGGCGTGGATCGTGGCCCAGGAAACCGCGCGCCGGATGCGTGACAACGGCGGTGGCAACATCGTCAACACGGCGTCGATCCTGGGATTGCGCGTATCGGCGGGGGTCGCGCCCTATGCCATATCCAAGGCCGCCGTCATCCAGATGACCAAGGTTCTGGCGCTGGAACTGGCGCGCTATCAGATCCGCGTCAACGCGCTGGCGCCGGGCTATATCGAAACCGACCTGAACGAGGATTACCTGCAATCGGATGCCGGACAGACGATGATCAAGCGTATCCCGATGCGCCGCTGCGGACGGCTGCACGATCTCGACGGGCCGTTGCTTTTGCTGGCGTCCAATGCCTCGAGCTACATGAGCGGCGCGGTCATTCCCGTTGATGGCGGGCATCTGGTGAACACGCTTTAGGGAGATCGAACGAATGGCATACGCAGACCGTGACGGGGTGAATATCTATTACGAGGAAACCGGAAGCGGTGCGCCGATCCTGTTCCTGCACGAATACGGCGGCGACAAGCGCAGTTGGGAGCCGCAGGTGCGGCATTTTTCCCGCGATCACCGCTGCATCGTCATGTGTTCGCGCGGCTATCCGCCGTCCGACGTGCCGGAAGACGAATCCCTCTACGGTCAGGATCATGCCAACGCCGACGCCATCGCCGTGATGGATGCGGTGGGCCTTGCCGAGGCCACCGTGATCGGGCTTTCCATGGGCGCCTACACCGGGCTCAGGCTGGCCATTCATCATCCGGACCGCGTCACGGCGCTGGTCGCGGCCTCGGGCGGTGCCGGCTCGCCGCGCGAGCAGCAGCAGGTTTTCCATGACGAGGCCTATGCGCGCTCGGAAGAATACCTCGACGCCGGCAAGATGCTGGCGGACCCGTTCGCCAACGGCCCGACGCGCACCCAGTTGAAGCGCAAGGACATCCGCGGCTGGACGGAGTTCCGCGATCAATTGGCCGAACACCCGGCCATCGGCGCCGCCTATACGCTGCGCCACGTGCAGGGCGAGCGCCCGTCGCTGTATGATTTCGAGGCCGAGTTCAACGCCTGCCCGGTGCCGACGTTGTTGATGGTCGGCGACGAGGACGATGTGTGTCTCGATGTGAACGTATGGCTGAAGCGCGCCATGCCGACGGCGGGACTCAGGGTATTTCCGAAGTCGGGCCATCTGATCAATCTTGAAGACCCGGCGACCTTCAACGCCGAGATCGACGACTTCCTGAAACAGACCCGCGCCGGTGTGTGGCCGGTGCGCGAAGCCTTTGACGGCAATTATGCGGGGATCGGGCCGCGTTAGCCGCGCGGCTTTGCCTTGAGACCCCGACGCGCGCGGGCCAAAATCAGGTAACACCGCCCTGAGAGGACAATATGGACTTCACATTATCGCCCGAGGTCGAGGAAACGCGCCTCGCCATCCGTAAATTCGTCGCCGAGCGCATTCTGCCGCTGGAAGACGACCCCGCCAGCTATGACGATCACGAGAACATCCGTCTCGATCTGGCCAAGCAGATACAGGCGGATGCCCGTGCTGCCGGCCTGTGGTGCCTGTCGATGCCGAAGGAGCGGGGCGGGCGCGGATTCGATACCGTCGGCATGGCGGCGTGTTACGAGGAAATGAACCGTTCGATCTTCGGCCCGGTGTGCTTCAACGCCGCCGCCCCCGACGACGGCAACATGTACGTGCTGAACAAGGTCGCCACCGACGCGCAAAAGGAACAGTGGCTGCAGCCGATCATCGACGGCAAGGTGAAATCGTCCATCGTCATGACCGAACCGGCGCCGGGCGGCGGTTCCGATCCTGGCGGCATGATGCTGACCCGCGCCACGAAGAAAGGCGACAAATGGGTCATCCAGGGCCGCAAGTGGTTCATCACCGGGGCCGGTGTCGCCGATCATTTCATTTTGCTGGCGCGCACGTCAGACGAAGATCGCCGCAACCTGACGGCATTTCTTTTCCACAAGGACACCCCCGGCTGGGAAATCGAACGGCGCATCCCGATCATGGGGCCGGAGGAACACGGCGGGCATTGCGAGCTGATGTTCAACGGCATGGAAATCCCCGACGAGAACCGCCTGATGGGCGTCGGCGAAGGGATGAAGTGCGTACAGATACGTCTCGGCACGGCACGCCTCACGCACTGCATGCGCTGGCTGGGGCTGGCCAAGCGCTCGCTCGAAATCGCCGACGAGTATATTTCCAACCGCGAAGCTTTCGGCATGAAGCTGTCGAAGCGTGAAAGCGTGCAGCTTCTGCTCGGCGATGCGGCCATGGATATCGAGGTCGGGCGTCTGCTGACCATGAAGGCGGCGTGGGCGCTGGATCAGGGATCGCGGGCGCGGACCGAGGTCTCGATGGCCAAGGTCGCCGTCGCCGATGTGCTGTTCAAGGCGGTCGACACGGCGATCCAGTTGAACGGTGCGCGCGGTTATTCCAAGGACACGGTGCTGGAATGGATTTACCGTTACGCCCGTCAGGCGAAGCTGGTCGACGGCGCGTCCGAGGTGCACAAGATGGTGTTGGCGGGTGCGCTTAAGGAACGCGGCATGGACTTCTGGTCATGGGGAAAGCCTGAACAGTGAGCGGGCGCAACGACGACGCCGTCACCAACATGGACCGGGACGCCATCAAACGGCTCGAGGTCTGGCTGGCGCGCCAGTCCGGCGGCCGCGCGCAGGTGCGCGACCTGAAACAGCTTTCCGGCGGCGCCATTCAGGAAAACTGGGCGCTGAAGCTGGACCTGGACGGCGGCGACTGGCCGGGGTCGCACGATCTGGTGTTGCGCAAGGACGCACCGTCGAACGTCGCCGTTTCGCATGGCCGCGCCGAGGAATTCACGATCCTGAAACACGCGCATGAAGCCGGGGTTACGGTGCCGGTGCCGTGTGTACTGTGTGAGGATTTGGACGTGCTCGGCACGCCGTTCTTCATCATGCACCGCGCCGAAGGCACGGCGGCCGGTCACAAGCTCGCGAAGATGGATGCCAACGACGCGCTCGCCGCCGAATTGGGCCGTAATCTGGCGCGCATCCACACGATTGCCGACGCCCCCGATCTGGCCTTCGTCGACAAGCCCGACGGGCCGCCGGCAACATCGTCGGTCGCCGAATACCGTCGCCATCTGGACGCGCTGCCGGGGTCGCATCCGGCGCTGGAATGGGGTCTGCGCTGGCTCGAAGAGAACGCGCCTGAAAATTCGGCAACGGTGTTCTGTCACCGCGATTACCGCACCGGCAATTACATGGTCGCCGACGGCAAATTGACGGCGGTGCTGGACTGGGAATTCGCCGGCTGGTCCGACCCGATGGAGGATATCGGCTGGCTGACGGCGAAGTGCTGGCGCTTCGGTGCCAATGACCGCGTTTGCGGTGGTGTCGGCTCCTTGGATGCGCTGATCGAAGGCTACGAGGCGGAAAGCGGCCGCACGGTCGACCGCGATATGGTCGGCTACTGGCAGGTCATGGCGACCATGCGCTGGGCGGTGATCGCGCTACAACAAGCCGACCGTTTCGTCAGCGGCGGCGAGCGCAATCTGGAACTGGCGCTGACGGCGCACATCGTGCCCGAGCTTGAGTTGGAGATTTTATCCGAGACCGCCCCCGCCGACCCGGCGCGGTTGCCGGATGGCATTGAACCGGTGCGCCCACAGCCGTCGCTGGATGCGTTGCTGGGAATTGCGCGGGACATCGTGCGCGGCGATCTGGCCAACGTGCTCGACGGAGAGGCGCGCTACAAGGCGCTGATGGCGGCCAACGCGCTCGGCATCGTCATGCGCCAGATCGGGGGCGCGGATAGCGCCGGCAACGCGGATGCGGCGGCACTGGCGTCAAGAATCCGCTCAGGCGAAGGAACGGCCGTAGATCATGCTCTGTTACTCGCCCAAGTCCGCGCCACCCTCACGGAGAGCAATCCCCGGGCGTTGGGGTAACGCGCCCTCTCCCAAGGGAGAGGGCAGGATCGCACTTCCCCTCTCCCTTGGGAGAGGGTGGCGAACGGAGTGAGCCGGGAGAGGGGGCTTATTATTCCGCAGGCACCGGGTGATATGCGCCGTCGAGGCCAAGGTATTCAGACCCGCCGTTGCGATAGAACGTCTCGGCGCCGGCATTTTCCAGCACGTCGAGCATCTTCGGCACCGCACCGCCTTCGCGGCATTTCTCGGCGAAGCGTTTCGGCCCGACGGCATCCAGTAGCTCGAACGGCCCCTTGCCCCACGCGAAGCCCCAACGCATGGCGCGATCCACGTTGACGATATCGTCGGAAATTTCCGGGATTAAATCGGCGGCATAGGCCAGCGTCGAGCCCATGATGTCCCAGCAGAACTTCCCATCGGCACTGTCCGCGAACATCACATCGGCGGAAACATCGACGGCAACGTCGAGGCCATCGCGCCATTCGCCGGTGTTCAGATCGAAGGTTTCCTTTTTCCGCGATCCGTCGTCGAGCTTGATCATTTTATAAAACCCGCCGCCGGTCTTGCGGCCGAGCTGGCCGGCTTCCAGCATCGCCTGTTCGGCGGCCGGGAACTTGGTAAAGGCTTCGCCCATGTCGCCTTTCGGCAGGTTGATGGCGAGGTTCTTGCCGACGAAATCCATGATATCCAGACCGATAAGATCGATCAGCCCGTAAAGCCCGGTCGGCGGCAGCCCCATCGGTGCCGACATCAGCGCGTCGATGCGTTCCTGCGACAACCCTGCAGCGCGTGCGTCCGTCGCCGCGTGCAGACCGCGCAGCATCCAGAAACAGCCGATGCGGTTGCCGATGAAGTTGACCGTGTCCTTGGCGTTGACCACGCCCTTGCCCATTTCGCCGCCGAGGAAAGCGCGGAAGGCGTCGATGACGTCGGCGTCGGTCTTTTCGCCCGGCACCAGTTCGCACAGCTTCATGATCTTCACCGGGTTGAAGAAGTGCGTCACCGCGACGTCCTTCAGCAACCGGTCCGGCATGCCTTCGGTGATGTCCCTGAGCGGAATGCCCGACGTGTTGGTCGAGACCACGGAACCGTCCTTCCTGAGCGGCTCGAAACGCTCGAACAGCTTGCGCTTGGTGGCCACATCCTCGATCACCGCTTCGCAGATCCAGTCGTAGTCGGCGATTTTTTCGAGATCGTCCGTCAGCGTGCCGAGCGTGATGTTGGCTTCCTTGCCCGGCGTGTCGATGGCCGGCGGGCGGCCGTTGACGATTTTATCGAGCGCCTTTTCGGCGGCTTCCATCGAGACGTCCAGCAACAGGACCTTGCAGTCCTTTTCGGCGGCCAGCCCGGCGATGCCGGTGCCCATGGTGCCCGCGCCCAGAACGGCGACGGATTTGATCTCACGGCTCATGTTTTTCTCTTTCAGGACTTTCGTTTGACGGTTCCGAAGCTTCTGCCTAATGAGGAGGACAGATTTTGTAAAGTCCATTGCGACGAAGGGGGGACCATGGTCCAGCCGAAATTCTACGACTTCGAGACGCTCAGCCTGCATGCGGGTCACAAACCCGATGCGGAAACGGGCTCGCGCGCCGTGCCGATCTATCAGACGACATCGTATGTGTTCGACGATACGGACCATGCGGCGTCGCTGTATAACCTGGAACAGCCGGGGCATATCTATTCGCGGCTGTCGAACCCGACGGTGGCCGTGCTCGAAGAACGCATCGCCGCGTTGGAAGGCGGCGTCGGTGCGGTCGCGACGGCCAGCGGCATGGCGGCGATCTTCCTCGCCATCGCGACGCTGATGGACAAGGGCGGCCATATCGTTTCAAGCGGTTCGCTGTACGGCGGCACGCACAACCTGTTCAGCTACACGCTGCCGCGCTTCGGGATCGAGACCACGTTCGTCAATCCGCGCGACCCGGATGCTTTCCGGGCGGCGATCACCGACAAGACGCGTCTGGTGTTCGGCGAGACCCTGGGTAATCCGGGGATCGAGGTGCTGAATATTCCCGTCATCGCCGATATCGCGCACGATGCGGGTCTGCCGTTGATGATCGACAGCACCTTCGCGACGCCGTACCTGATGAAGCCGTTCGAACACGGTGCCGATATCGTCATGCACTCGCTGACCAAGTTCATCGGTGGGCACGGGGTCGCCATCGGCGGGATTGTCGTCGATTCCGGTGCGTTCGACTGGGAAGCGGGCAGCAAGTTCCCGACCCTGACCGAGCCTTACGACGGCTATGCGGGGATCGACTTTGCCGAGGAATTCGGCACCCAGGCGCTGATCATGCGGATGCGCGCCGAGGGCATGAAGGATTTCGGCGCCTGCATGAGCCCGGCCAACGCCTTTCATCTGATACAGGGGACGGAAACCCTGCCGCTCAGGATGGAAAGGCATGTGGAAAATGCGCTCAAGGTTGCGGCGTTTCTGGATGCGGCGGAAGAAGTCGAATGGGTCAATCACCCGTCGGTACCGTCACACCCGGATCACGAACTGGCCAAGGAACTGTTGCCCAAGGGCGCGGGCGCGATCCTCAGCTTCGGGATCAAGGGGGGCAGGGAAGCCGGGCGCAAGTTTATCGAGAACGTCAAGCTGGCCTCGCATCTGGCCAACGTCGGCGACGCCAAGACGCTGGTCATTCACCCCGGCTCGACGACGCACCAGCAGATGAGCGCCGAGGCGCTCGACGCGGCGGGGATCGGCGAAAACCTGATCCGCGTGTCGGTCGGCATCGAAAGCGCCGGCGATATCATTGCCGATCTGAAGGCGGGGCTGCGCGCCTCGCAGCGGGGTTAAGCCATGGAAACGAAGGTAAACGGCCTTAAGGCGCATGCCGTCACCGGCGGCACCACAATGGGCGGCGACGAAGCGCCGGTATTGATCCTGATCCACGGTGCGGGCATGGACGGCACGGTCTGGCAGTTGCAAAGCCGCTATATCGCGCACCGGGGCATCAGGGTGCTGGCCGTTGATCTGCCCGGGCACGGTCATTCCGACGGCGATCCGCTGGCGAGTATCGCCGACATGGCGGACTGGATCGCCGCCTTCATGGACGCGGCAGGCGTCGAGACCGCCAGCGTGGCCGGGCATTCCATGGGGGCGCTGATCTCGCTGGATTTCGCGGCGCGCTATCCGGAAAAGGTGCGCGCGGTCGGCTTGTTGGGCGCGGCGGCGGAAATGCCGGTGCACCCGGATCTGATCAAGGCGGCGGAAGACGGCGGCATGCTGGCCCCGGAACTGATCACCGACTGGGGCTTCGGCACGATCGCGCACACGGGTGGGCATCTATTGCCCGGATTGTGGGCGATGGGCGCCGCGGAACGATTGCTGGCGGATGCCAGGCCGGGTGCGCTGGCCGTCGATCTGAAGGCCTGCGATGCCTATAAGGATGCGCTGACGGCGGCGGCGAAAATCGATGCGCCGGTGGCGCTGATATCCGGCGACGAAGACAAGATGACACCGCTCAAGAACGCCCGGCCGTTGGCCGACGCGCTCAAGGACGTGGCATTGACGGTGTTGCCGGAAACCGGCCACATGATGATGATCGAACGCCCGCGCGAAGTGGCGAAGCTGTTGTTGGAACTGGCGCGCTAAGCCTTCATCCGGCTCGCTCGGTACGCCTAAAAAAAGAGGGGACCGCCGTTTGGCGATCCCCTCAGTCGGTTGGGGGAGAGATGGAGAAACCAAGCGCGGGGGACGCTTGTTTACCCATGACAAGGCTCGCCTCCGGGTGTGGCGATTTGCGGGTCGGAATAAGGCAATTTGGCGTCAATTTGCAGGCAGGCGGGGCCGTAATAAACTTCTCAATGTGCTGGCATGTGCCTGATAAATAGGGCAAATTCGGATGATGAAGCGTATTCTATTCGTCCTTTCCCTGCTTTTATCCGCTGTCCCGTCCCATGCCGACGAGGATTTCTCCAACGCCGATCTGCTGCGTAATTTCGACGTCATCGCGTTCGGCAACGAATATACCGGCAAGAAGTACGACATCGTTCGCAAGTGGGCGAAGCCGATGCTGATGGGCATTCAAGGCAAGAACTATCCGGCCCATCTGGAAGCCTTCATCGATGACGTGGCGCATGACCTGAACCAACTGACGGGACACCGGATCGAGCTGTATTATTCTTTTGCCAAACAGAAGGCAAAACAACTGCCGGCCGATTTCGACCGGAACAACGTCAACGTCATTCTGTATTACATGAGTGACGAGGAAATTCCTGCGGCGCTGGCGAAGTACTGGAAAGGCGATCAGGAAAAAGTCCGCTGGATGGTGCAGAATTCGACCTGCTTCGCCAATTATTTTACCCGCAAGGGCGAGATCGTTGCCGCCGTCATCGTTTTTCCGTCACGCCACCCGGAAAGCTACCTTCGCGCCTGCGCGGTCGAGGAAATCACCCAGATCCTCGGGCTGCCGAACGACTCGAATGCCGTCAAACCTTCGATCTTCAACGATTCCAGCCGTTATTTCGAACTGACGGAGCATGACCGCTGGTTGTTGCGGGCGTTGTATCAAAAGGACATCACGCCGGGTATGTCCCGCAACGAGACGCTTACGCGGGTTTTGGCTTTCCTGAAGCGTGCCCGCCCCGAATAACCAGAACGACGCCGCTCAGGATCGCCGCGAAACTGACGGCATGGAAGATTTCGAAATTTTCGCCCAGGAAGATCACGCCGAGGCAGATGCCGAGCGGTGGCACCAGATGCGAGGCCAGCCCGGCCTTGGTCGGACCGACGATGTTGATGGCGTGATTATAGAAGAAGTACGCCAGCAGGGTCGGGAACAGCATGATGTAGCCGAAAGCCCACATCGACTGTTCGGTGACCGGGAAGGTTTTACCTTCGGATAATTCCCACAGCCATAACGGCAGCGTCGCAAGGCCGCCGATCGCCATGCTCGATGCCAGCAGTGTATTGGCATGCATCTGCCGGGGCTTGAGGCGGATGACCACCGTATAGATCGCCCAGGCGGTAAACGCGCAGAGGATCACCAGGTCGCCCGGTACGAATTCAACCTCGGCAATGGCCAGAAGGTTACCCTGCGTGGCGATCAGCGCGACGCCGATGCTGGAAATACCGATGCCGATCACCTGTTGCAGCGCGACCCGTTCCTTGAGCAACAGCCAGGCGATGAACGGCACCAGCCCCGGCACCGATGTCTGGATGATCGAGGTGTTGGTGACGGTTGTCGTCTTCAGCCCGGTGTACAGCAGGCACGGGAACAGCGCCGGGCCGATCAATCCCGTCAGCAGGACATAGCGCCAGTGCTTGATCAGCAGCCAGCGTTCGGCCCAGACTTTGGGTGCGATGAAGACCATCAGGATCGCGAAGGCCATGAGCCAGCGCATGCTGACCAGCGTAAATGTCGGGATTTCATTGGCGATGATCCGCCCGACGACGCTGTGCCCGGCCCAGAACAGGGGCGTCATGATCAGCATGGCTGTGGCAATGCTGACTTGTCCCGCGGACGGCTGCTCGTGGTCGGTCATCTCAGCCGAGTCTTCTGATGGCGATGCCTTGAACCCGGCCCTTGACCTGGACGGTTTCGGACGTACTGAAAGCGTCATCGGCCATATCCGCATCGACGACGATTTCATCGGCCTTGGCCAGCGCGCACAGCCGCGCGGAAATATTCACCGCATCACCGATGACGGTGAAATCGCGGCGGTCTTCGGGGCCGATGGCACCGGAGATAACCTCGCCGGTATGAATCCCGATACCAAGCTTGCGCGGGTAGTTGCCTGCCTTGATCGCGCTCTGGATTTCACGCGCCGCGGCAATGGCGCGGGCATCGCCGTCGTCGCCGTCGAAGCGGGCCAGAACGGCGTCACCGATCATCTTGTCGACATCGCCGCCGTGTTTTTTGATGGCATCGACCTGCAGGGTCATGATGTCGTTCAGGAAGCTGACCACGGTTTCCGCCGGATTCTGTTCGGAAAACCCTGTGAAGTCGCGAATATCCGAATAGAACAGGGTCGTCTCGACCTTTTGCGATTTGATGCCGCCGTCCTGGCCGGCGCTGCGGGCGGCGCTGATCGCTGTTGACGAGACGAACGACGAAAGCCTGTCCTGCAATGCCTTCAGTGCCGATGTCCGGGCATCGATATCGCGTTGCGCACGGCCGACCAGCACATTCAGGGCAAAGATCAACAGCAGCAAAAGGCCCGCCGGGACAGCCATCGTCGGGATCGCGGCGTTGATCAGGATGGCGTTGAGGTACGTCACCGGCTCGTATAGCTCGAAAACCGTACGCACGTTGTGCTTATCGTCAAACACCGGAACATACAGCTCATACTGACTGGTCCCGTCCGGCAGTTTTTTGGTGACGATGCTCGATGTCGAATTGTCGATGGTGTTGCGCAGCGCCTGCGCGGGTTCGGTGGAGCCGATTTCACCGGCTTTGGTTGCGAACAGTACCCGTGTCTCCATGTCATAAACCTTAAGCTCGGGCAGGTTCATTTCGCGGACTTCATCGGTGAATGCCTTGGATAGGACAGCCGCATCGGTCGAGTTCTGCAGTTCGGCCAGGGTCGTCCCGGCCATCAGGTGCGCCCAAGGCGCGGGCGCGATGTCAGCGACGGCGCGGGCGATGGTCTGGGCGCGGCGTTGCGCCTGTTCCAGGTAAATCTCTTCGATGACATGCCTGGCCGTAATCCCCAGCAGAACCAGAAACAATCCGGTAAAGCCGAGAAACGCGGGGATGAAACGGCGCCGGAACAGCCGGCCCAGCGGGAACGGCTGTTCGGAGGGAAATATCTGCTCACGGTTGTGCATCGGGGCCGTTACCTTTCGGATGCCTGATCGGTCGAAACGGGAAACACCGGACCTGATCAGGGGCGCGTCAGCCGTTTAATCTCATGCGAAGCGGTCTGATAGTAGCTGATCGCTTCTTTGACAATCTGCTTTACCGCCGGGTCGTCGGCGTCGACAAGGCGGCCGTCATTGGCGCGGACGGTTTTGACACGTCCCTGCGGTGCAAGTTCGACAATCATACCGTCTTTCATATAACCGACGGTCAGGTAATTGGCCATGAAAGCGCGTTCATTCTGCTGCCCTTCCCTGAGAATGTCCTGGCCGAAGAACGATGACGTGTAGCCGATATTGAGCAGACCCAGAATAGTTGGCGGCACATCGATTTGCGAAGACAACTGCTTGATATTTCCTGGCGCAATCATTCCAGGAGCATAGATCCATAATGGGATTTGATAATGCTCCGGCGGCAGGTCGGTGCGACCGCGTCCGTGGCTGGTGTGATCCGCGAGGATCACGAAGATCGTATCCTTGAACCAGGGCTTGGTTTTGGCCTGTTCGAGGAAATTCCCGATTGCCCAGTCTGTATATTTGGCGGCACCGCCACGCCCGCTGCCTGACGGGACATCGATCCGGTTTTCCGGATAGGTATAGGGCCGGTGGTTGCTGGTCGTCATGATATGGGCAAAAACCGGGCGGCTCGCCTTGGTTCTTTCATCGAGCGTGTTGAGTGCCAGCGTGAACAGATCCTCGTCGGCGACTCCCCATATGGTCTCGTGATGGATGTCCTTGTCGTCGATGTCGGTGCGATCCAGAACCTCGTAACCGTTGCCGCCGAAGAAATCCTTCATGTTGTCGAAATAGCTGTAACCGCCATAAATGTAGAGGTTTTCATAGCCGTTCTCTTCGAGCACCGATCCCAGCGACATGAGGCCTTTGTTGTTTTTGCGGATCGGCACCGCACGGCCGGGGGTCGGCGGCATCGACAGCGTGACGGCTTCCAGCCCGCGCACGGTCCTGAGACCGGTTGCAAAGAAATTACTGAAGATCAGGCTTTCATCGGCCAATGCGCTCAGATAAGGCGTTATCCCCTTGGCCCCGCCAAATGCTTCGACATAGTCGGCGCCAAGGCTTTCAATCGTCACCATGACGATGTTTTTACCGCTCGGCGTCCCTGTCTGCTCGACCACATGGGCAAAGCCGTTGTTTTGCGCGGTTTCATCGGGCGTCAGGCCGGTATTCTTCAACTGCCGGCGCAGCGTTGCGAATGCCGCGTCTTCGGGGAGCGTTGCGTAAAACTTTTCATAGTCGAGATCGTTGTTCCGGAAGGCGCGGAAAAGCGCATAGTGACCGTTGCTTGCCAGTTCCTTCTCGGCCGCCCCGTGCATCCAGGTGTGCGGGGTTTCATTGACGCCGAAAAAGACGCCGCACAACAGAAATACATAACCGACGGCGATGATCGCGCGCCGTTTCAGAGCGGGCGCCGCACCCCGCGCGCGCCGCCAGACATACGGCAGGGTCACAAACATCATGACCAGGATAATCCCGGCACAGGCCAGCACCAGCCAGACCATCGGATATGATTGGGCAATATTGCCGGTGACTTCACGGGTATAAATCAGGTAGTCGACGGCGATGAAATTGTAGCGTGCGGAAAACTCGTTCCAGAAAAGAAATTCGCCGATCGTGTTGGCGCCGAAAATAACGGCCCCCGTCATGACCAGGAAGATTGCCACACTGGTATGCGCCTTGCGGCCCCACGGACGATCCGGCCAGACAAGCGCATTGATGACGAAGGGGATCAGAATCCACGACAGCGCGGCGACATCGTACAGCAGGCCGATGGAAAAGATCCGTGCCAGCGGCAGGGGCGAGAACAGCGCCCAGTTGCCTTCGAAAACCAGCAGGCTGAGTCGTATGAGGAAGGTTATGGCAAGATACGTAATCGAAATCGGGACAAGGACACCAAGACGCGATCGGTCTCTGTGATGATTGTTCACGTATGCAGTTCCTTGTCGGTGCGCCGTTTCTGGAAACCGGCGTGGCTGAAATATTACCGGCCCGGGGCGGAAGCCGCGCGGCCGGACTTAAATCAGGTGACGGTGATCTTGATGCTGCTCAGCCCTTCGATATGGCCTTCAAGGACATCGCCTTTTTGAACCGGGCCGACGCCGGCGGGGGTGCCGGTCATGATCAGATCGCCCGGCTGCAGCGTGAACAGGCCGGAAAGATAGCTGATCGTCTCGGGGATTTTCCAGATCATCGCATCCATGTTGCCGTCCTGACGGCGTTCGCCGTTGACGTCGAGACGGATATGCCCCTCGCTCATATGGCCGGCTTCGGCGATCGAATGGAACATGCCGATGGGTGCCGAATTGTCGAACGATTTGCCGACTTCCCAGGGGCGGCCCATTTTCTTGGCAACGCCCTGCAGGTCGCGGCGTGTCATATCGATGCCGACCGCATAACCCCAGACATGATCGAAGGCATGCTCGACGGATATGTCGTTGCCGCCCTTGGCCAGGCCGACGATAAGCTCGACTTCGTGATGTACGTCCGATGTCTGCTGCGGATAGGGGAATTCGGCCCCGTCCGGCATCGGCGCGAACAGCAAAGAGCTGGTGTGTTTTTCAAAAAAGAACGGCGGCTCGCGGTCCGGGTCGTGACCCATTTCACGGGCGTGTTCGGCGTAGTTCCGGCCCACGCAGAAGATGCGGTGGACGGGAAACGAATCGTCCGAACCGGCGACCGGAATGGTGACGGGTTCGGGAATTTTGATGACATTTACCATGAGCTTTTTATCTCCGTATTTCACCGCCGGGTCAATGTCGTTCATGCATTGATACCAACAATGCTCGCAGACTGGACTCTGGACGGGGCAGGGGCAATCCGACACACTGCGCCGAAACAGCAATCGCGTAGAGGAGAGGACGAGGCATGGCATTTCGCACACCGTATTTAATGTTCCTGGGGGACGCGCCGGATGAACTGGCCGCCAAAACCGCCATCGGCGTCAAGGACTGGCGACCGGAATGGTGCGTCGGCCAGCTTCGGCTCGACGGATGCAAGGCCGATCTGGGGTTGCCTGAGATGACACCCGCCGATGCCGCCCAGGCCGGTTGCGGCACGTTGATCGTCGGTATCGCCAACCGCGGCGGCATCATTCCCGACAATTGGGTCGACCCGATCGTACAGTGCATCGAAAACGGCATGGACGTGGCGAGCGGTCTGCACCGCAAGCTGGCAAGCAATCCGAAAATCGCCGAAGCCGCCGAAAAGCATGGCCGTACATTGACCGATGTGCGTCACCCGACGCGCGACTTCGACGTTGCCAGCGGCAAGAAGCGGACCGGCAAGCGGCTGCTGACCATCGGCACGGATGTATCGGTCGGTAAGATGTACACGTCGCTGGCGATCTGGCGTGAGCTGGAAAACCGGGGGAGAAAGGCGACCTTCGCCGCCACCGGGCAGACCGGCATCTTCATCGGCGGCGACGGGGTTTCCGTCGATGCGGTGATCGCCGACTTTATTTCCGGGGCCGCCGAGTGGCTGTCGCCCGACGCCGACGCGGATCACTGGCACGTGGTCGAGGGGCAGGGCTCGCTGTATCACACGTCCTATGCGGGCGTGACGCTGGGCCTGATCCACGGCTCGCAGCCGGACGCACTGGTGATTTGTCACGATGCGGCCCGCAAGACGGCGCGCGGGCTCGGCGACAAGGGGTTGCCGAGCTTCCAGGAAGTCATCGACGCCGGGTTGTGGGCGGCCCGTAACGTCAATCCCGACGCCAAGGTGGTGGGGATTTCGATCAATACCAAAAGTCTGGATGACGCAGCGGCGGAAAAACTGATGAAGGATACCGAGGACAGTCTCGGTCTGCCGACCGTCGATGCGGTGCGCACGGGTGTTGCCAAAATCGTCGATACGCTCGACTGATCATGGCGCGTGAACTCACCGTAACGGTGCAAAGCTGGCCGCTGGCGCGTCCGTTTGCCATCTCGCGCGGCGTCAAGACGGCGGCCGACGTGGTCGTCGTCGAGATCGTCGAGAACGGGACGCGCGGCTGGGCCGAATGCGTGCCCTATCCGCGCTACAACGAAACCACCGAAAGCGTCGTCGCCGAGATTGAAGCCGTGCGCCGCGCCGTCGAGGGCGATATCCAGCCCGCGACCCTGCAGGAGTTGATGGCCGCCGGGGCGGCACGCAACGCCGTTGATTGTGCGCTGTGGGATCTGCGCGCCAAGGAAGCGCATGCCTCGGTCGCGGATTTGTGCGGACTGGGTGCGTTGCGGCCGGAAATCACGGCGGAGACCATCGGCATCGGCACGCCCGGCGAGATGGGTGCACGGGCGGCGGAGCTGTCGCATGCGCCGTTGCTCAAGATCAAGATGGACGCCAACGACATCGAAGCCCGCCTCGATGCGATCAAGGCGTCGGCGCCGGCGGCGCGGCTGATCGTCGACCCGAACGAAGGCTGGAGCGCCGAGATCGTTGCCGCCAAGGGCGAATACCTGAAACGGATCGGTGTCGAAATGCTGGAACAGCCGGTGCCCGCCGGCGATGACGAGGGTCTGCGCGGGATCGATAGCCCGGTCGCGCTGTGCGCCGACGAAGCGCTGCATACCTCGGCGGACCTCGAAGGTCTCAAGGGCAAGTACGACATGGTCAACATCAAGCTCGACAAGACCGGCGGCCTGACCGAGGCGCTGACGCTCAAGGCCCGGGCCGAAAGCATGGGCTTCGGCATCATGGTCGGCTGCATGGTCGGCACGTCGCTGGCCATGGCCCCGGCGGTGCTGGTCGCGCAGGGGGCGAAAATCGTCGATCTCGACGGGCCGCTGTTGCTGAAGCAAGACCGCACACCCGGCCTCGACTTCACCGGCGGCATGATCCATCCGCCGAAACCCGAGCTTTGGGGCTAACCTCACGTCGTCATCCCGGACGGTAGCCGCGCCCGAAATCCTTTGGATTTCGGCGGCAAGGCTTGCGATCCGGGACCCATGGAAACGTCAGGCAACTGAACGCTGATGGGTCCCCGCATTCGCGGGGATGACGAATTAATGGTGTTTTCTATCCAAGGGCTTTCCATCCACGGTTTGAGGGATTAATTAACCCCTCATGCAACCGGTCATCCAGATCAAGAATCTCCAGAAGTCCTACGAGGGCGGCTTTCGGGCGCTCAAGGACATCAATCTCGACATAAATCGTGGCGAGATCTTCGCCCTGTTGGGGCCCAACGGCGCCGGCAAGACGACGCTGATCAGCATCGTCTGCGGTATCGTCAACGCGACAGAAGGATCCGTCACGGTCGATGGCTTCGATATCGATGCGGATTTCCGTGAGACCAGGTCGCGCATCGGTCTCGTGCCGCAGGAACTGACCACCGATGCGTTCGAAACCGTTTGGGCGACCGTCAGCTTTTCGCGCGGGCTGTTCGGCAAGCCCAAGGACCCGGCGCACATTGAAAAAATCCTCAAGCAGCTTTCGCTGTGGGACAAGAAAGACAGCCGCATCATGACGCTGTCGGGCGGCATGAAACGCCGCGTGCTGATCGCCAAGGCGCTGTCGCACGAACCGTCGATCCTGTTTCTCGACGAACCGACGGCGGGCGTCGATGTGGAATTGCGCAAGGACATGTGGAACGTGGTGCGCGGGCTGCAGCAAAGCGGCGTCACCATCATCCTGACCACGCACTATATCGAGGAAGCGGAGATGATGGCAGACCGCGTCGGCGTCATCCGTAAGGGCGAGATCATTCTGGTCGAACAGAAAGACACGCTGATGCGCAAGCTCGGCGAGAAGCAGCTCACCATTCATCTGCAATCGAAACTGGATAAAATTCCGGCGGCGCTGACAAAGTATGGCCTTGCCCTGTCGGGCGACGGCGAAACGCTGGTCTATACCTACGATACGGCGAAGGGACGCACCGGGATCACCGGTCTGCTGAGCGATCTTGGCGATGCCGAAATCCGTTTTTCCGACATCGCGACGCAGGAACGCTCGCTCGAAGATATCTTCGTCAATCTGGTACACGAAGAAAAAGCGGAGGACGGCGCATGAATGTCCGCGGCATCCTCGCAATCTATCGCTTCGAAATGGCGCGCACGGCCCGCACGCTGATGCAAAGTATCGTCTCGCCGGTAATTTCAACGTGCCTGTATTTCGTCGTCTTCGGCGCCGCCATCGGGTCGCGCATCACCGAGGTCGACGGCGTCAGTTACGGCTCGTTCATTGTGCCGGGCCTGATCATGCTGTCGTTGCTGACGCAAAGCGTGTCGAACGCGTCGTTCGGGATTTATTTCCCGCGCTTTTCCGGCACCATCTATGAAATTCTCTCGGCACCGGTGTCGTATCTGGAAATCGTCATCGGCTACGCCGGCGCGGCGGCGACGAAATCGGTGATCCTCGGCCTGATCATTCTGGCGACGGCGGGCTTCTTCGTGCCGCTGCAGGTCGCCCACCCGTTCGCCATGCTGGGCTTTCTTTTGCTGACCTCGGTCACGTTCTCGCTTTTGGGGTTCATCATCGGTATCTGGGCGGATGGGTTCGAGAAGCTGCAGATCGTGCCGCTTCTGGTCATCACGCCGCTGACGTTCCTGGGCGGCACCTTCTATTCCATCGATATGCTGCCGCCGATCTGGCAGAAAATCAGCCTCTTGAATCCGGTCGTCTACCTGATCAGCGGTTTCCGCTGGGCCTTTTATGACAAAGGCGACGTCAGCATTCTTGCCAGCGTCGCCATGTCGGTGGTGTTCCTCGGTATCTGTCTGGCGCTGATCGCGTGGATCTTCAAAACCGGATATCGGTTGAAGGACTAAAGCAGCTTAAGTCGTCACCCCCGCGCAGGCGGGAATGACGACGTTTGTTACGCCGGTCTTGGCATATTCTTCATGCCGACGTAGCCGGGCAGTGCCTCGACCCGCTCGATCCATGCGTTCATGGCCGGATAGGCCGACATGTCGACGTGACCTTCCCAGGCCATGGCGGCATACGGATAGACGGCGATATCGGCGATGGTCGGGCGGCCGCACGCCAGCCAGTCGTGGTTTTCCAGCCAGCCGTTGAGGATGGCCAGCGTCGCTTCGCCGGCCTTGCGCACTTTTTCCTGATCGCCTTCGCGGTTGAAGATCACGATGGCGCGGGCAATGGCCGGGCCGTTGAACATTTCGTTGGCGGCGAGGGACAGCCATTGCTGCACCTGGCCGCGTTGCTCGGCGTCATCTGGATACCAGTCGGTCGAACCGTATTTGCTGGCGAGATAGACGAGAATCGCCTGTGAGTCCCAGATCACGGTGCCGTCGTCGTCGATGGCGGGCACCTTGCCGACGGGGTTGATGGCAAGGTATTCGGGCGTTTTCTGCTCGGCCTCCATCAGATTGACCGGGACTTTTTCGTAATCGATGCCCAAAATGGACAGCATCAGGCGGACTTTGTGGCAATTGCCGGAAACCGGCACATCATAGAGTTTCAGCATGGATGTTTCCTCGTTATCGTGTCGCTATCGAATGCGTTGTCCCCAGTTTCCATGAGGGGACGCGTGGTGTAAACCGGTTGCATGAAAGATCAGGACTTGAACGACGAATTACAAGCGATCCGTGACAGTGTCGAAAAGCTGTGCGCGGATTTTCCCGGCGAATACTGGCGTGAACTGGACCGCGAACGGGGCTATCCGACGGCGTTCGTCCAAGCGCTGACCGATGCCGGTTATCTGGGCTGCCTGATCCCCGAGCAATACGGCGGTTCGGGCCTCGGCATCCGCGAAGCCGCCGCGATACTGGAAACCGTGCACCGCTCGGGCGGCAACGGCGCCGCGTGCCACGCGCAGATGTACATCATGGGTGCGCTGCTGCGGCACGGTTCGGAAGAGCAGAAACAGACCTATCTGCCGGACATCGCGTCTGGCGCGTTGCGTCTGCAGGCATTCGGCGTGACGGAACCGACCAGCGGCACCGACACGTCGCGCATCCGCACCACCGCCGTCCGCGACGGTGACGACTTTATCGTCAACGGCCAGAAGGTCTGGACGTCGCGCGCCGAGCATTCCGATCTGATGCTGTTGTTGGCGCGCACGCAGCCCCGCGACGAAGGCAAGAAGCCGCACGACGGGCTGTCGATCTTTCTTGTCGATATGCGCGAAGTTCTGGGCAAGGGGCTGACGATCAAGCCGATCCGCGCCATGCTCAACCACAACTCGACCGAAGTGTTCTTCGACGACATGCGTATTCCCGCAGACAGCCTGATCGGCGAGGAAGGCAAGGGGTTCCGTTATATCCTCGACGGCATGAACGCGGAACGCATCCTGATCGCACATGAATGCATCGGCGATGCGCGCTGGTTCATCGAAAAGGCCAGCACCTATGCGAAAGAGCGGGTCGTGTTCGACCGGCCGATCGGCCAGAACCAGGGCATCCAGTTTCCGATCGCGCAGGCCTACGCGAACACCGAAGCCGCCGCGCTGATGTCGGCCAAGGCCGCCGATCTGTTCGATGCCGGCGAGGCGTGCGGCGCCGAGGCCAACATGGCCAAGCTTTTAGCCGCCGACGCATCGTGGCACGCGGCGGATACCTGCATGCAGACATACGGCGGTTTCGCCTTTGCCGAGGAATACGATATCGAGCGGAAGTTCCGCGAAACACGGCTGTACCGCACGGCGCCGATCTCGGCCAACCTGATCCTGTCGTATATAGCCGAACACGTGCTCGGCATGCCCCGGTCTTTCTAGTCCCCCACCCGTCATCCCGGCCGAACCCCGGTCAAGATCCGGGGGAGAGCCGGGACCCATGGACATACCGGTGCCCATCGTAGGAATAGGTCCCGGGTCGCTGACTTTCCTTGCCGATCATTGATCGGACGAAAGTCGTGCCCGGGATGACGGTGCTGCGTTAATTCGGGATCGGCAGGACGCCCGATGTGACCCGTTCACGCCATTCGGCGAGCTGGCGGCGGCGGTTTTCCGAGAACCTGGACGCGCGGTCTCTTTTGAAGGCGCTTTCCAGTTCCCGTTTGCGTTTGTCCTCCAGTTCCGCCTTGCGGACCGCCAGCAGATGCTGGAGCTGCTCGGCACGTCCGCGCGCGGTGCGCCAGGCTTCAAGCTGCTTCTGGCGCCGCAGTTCCGGGTCGAGGTCGTCGCGCAGCTTGCGTGCCGCCGTTTTGAGCTTTGTGAAACGCGCGTTCAGCGCCGCCGTACGGCTGCGGTCGATGGGGGTAATTCTGTAAACATCGGGCGCCGGGGCGGGTTCGCTGCGGGGGCTGCGGGCGGCGACGCTGGTCTCGGCGGACCGGCCATCGGTCAGCTCGGCCCAGAATTTCTCGACCTTGCCGCGGTAGTAATCGGTGCGTTCCGGGGTTCTGGAATGATAATAGCCGGCGGCTTCGCCCCAGTTTTCGGCACTGTCGCGCAGCGCCGTCAGGAATTGCGCCGCATAGGCGACGTTGATATCCGGGTCCATGGCCTCGGCGGCATTGTTGAAGTTGTGACCGTGGAAATGCAGGTTCACCTGCATGCAGCCGACGTCGATGTTTTCGACACCGGCGGCCTGCAGGCGCCGCACCTCGGCCATCGCTTCGGCCTTGCTTGCGAAATAATTGCCGGGCCCGCCCGATGTGACGGTCCACGGCCAGGCCCGGACGCGCTTACGGGTCTTCGACCAGCGGCCCGATTCGGCCAGTGAAATGGCCTGCAGGAGCCTGTCCGGCACCTCGGAAATCCGCTCCCAGCGGGTCGTGGCGCGCTCGCAGACGGCGAATGCCCGCTCTTCGGCGTTCGCCGACAGGTTGGTGTCCGACAAAGCGACCGATGCCGTGACCAGGATCATGATGGCGGCGCCGACGGTGGCGCTGAACAAAATCAGCCAGGGCCGTGTTTCGTTGTTGAATCTCACTGTCCCGCTCCTTAACCCACCCCGAACGAAGCAAGAGCGATGCCAAGTGCGCATCGCCGCGTTAACCAAGAATCGCGCAATAAAATCAAGGAACTATTAACGTGCGGGTGAAGGCGGGCGGAAATAACACCGGCAAAGAGCGGCGCGCTAGGTAGAAATTGCGTGGCAAAAACGTCACATCGGTACGGGATGAATATGCAGATTTAAAAAAAATGACTTTTTTGTTTGCATCTGCGAGAAAAGCCTTTAATTTGTGCATTGCAGCAACGAACTGGTGATTTCATATTGTCGGTAAGCTGCTGCAAACTTGGATGTTTCCTCCCAAATACTCGGGCCGTGCCGTAGGCACGGCCCTTTTTTGCGCTGCGGTATAGATGATCTTCTGCGGGCCCTGAAGGCGCACTTAGTACGGATTATTGCCGAATACGGGGCGGACAGGTGTCCAGGGGGATCTCAGGCGCCGTTCAGGGCCTGTCCGGCGGCGTTGAGGCACCCGCGCCGAGCGGGCGCTGCATGATGATCTGATCCATCCAGCGGCCGAACTTGTAGCCGATCTCGTGAACCTTGCCGACGTGAACGAAACCCATTTTCTCGTGGAAATCGATGGATTGGCGGTTCTGCGAATCGCCGATGATGGCGATCATCTGGCGGAATCCCATGTCGGTGCAGGTGTCGATCAGGGTTGTCATGAGGGCGCTGCCGATGCCGGCGCGGCGCTGCGTGTCGTCGATATAGATCGATAACTCGACGGTATTACGGTACGCCGGGCGGGGCCGGTAGGCGCTTGCATAGGCATATCCGGCGACCACGCCGTCACGTTCGGCGACCAGATACGGATATCCGGCGTCTTCGATGGCGTGCGCGCGCCTGATCATTTCGATTTCATCCGGGGGCGTCAGTTCCCAGCTCGATGCGCCGTGCAGGACATGATGCGTGTAGATCGCGGTGATCTGCGCCATGTCGGCATCGGTGCGCGGGCGAATAAGCGGGGGCTGCATGGCCGGGGCCGTTATTCGGCGGCCAGCGGCGGCGCCAGGACATCGCTCGCCAGATCGCTGAGGCGCGCGATCAAAAGCCGCATGCGTTCGGCCAGACGGTCGAAACCGGCAGTCCGGCGGATATGCACTTCATCCATGTAAAGCGCGCGGTTGATTTCGATCTGCAGGGTCTGCACGCCGGCGTGATGGCGGGCGTAATGGCGCGTCGTGAAGCCGCCGGCATAGGGCTTGTTGCGCTGTACGCTGAGGCCCAGATCGCGCAGCGTCTGTTCGGCGATGTGGGTGATTTCACGCACGCATGACGAACCGTGACAGTCGCCGAGCACGATGTCGGGGTTGCCGAAGCTGGTGTTGGCGCTGGGCAGCGCCATCGACGGCATCGAATGGCAATCGACGATCAGGCAGCGCCCGAACGCGTCCAGCGCCTCGTCGATCAGCCCCTGCAGGGCCGCGTGATAGGGCTTGTAGTGGGTCTCGATGCGCTGCACCGCGTCCTCGAAATCGAGCCTGCGGTCATAGATCTCGGCGCCCCCGGCGACAATCTTGGCGACCGTGCCGAGCCCGGCGCCGACCCGGGGCGAGGTGGTGTTGACCCAACCCGGCAATGCGGCGTTGAACATGCCGGGGTCGAGCTCGTACGGCTCGCGGTTGACGTCGACATAGGCGCGCGGGAAGTGTGCGCGCAACAGCGGCGCGCCGAATTCGGGGGCGGCGGCGAACAGCTCGTCGACGAAGGCGTCTTCGGAGCGGCGGATCGCCCGGTTGTCGAGCCGGGACGCCTTGAGGAAATCCACGGGATAGCGCCGGCCGGAATGCGGCGAGGCGAAGATCACCGGCGATCCCAGCACATCCGGGCGCTGGATGTCGAAACCGGGCGTCAGCGCGTCGTCGAAATGGCTGGGCTGTATGTCGTCACCGCTCATGCGTGGGGCCGTCCGCTCTGCTGGTTATTTGGTCCAAGAACGTCCCCGGTACAGCAAGGCGCGAAATGCCCGGGACGGAATCGCCGACAATTAAACCGCCCTCGCCGCGGACTGGCAAGATCGGATGATTTTCTTTCCACCGTCGCGCAGAGGTGACACTGGCCCCGGCTTTAATATTTACCGATGACGATATAGCCCTTTGCCAGAAGCTTGGATTTCTCACCTTCGGCTTTGGCTTTATAGACAGCCTTAACATCCGCCGAGTAGGTGTTGCCTCTGCCGCCCGAACACGGCGGCAGATATCCGGCAGATGTGTAGGAACCCGTCGCACGGTTTCTTGCTTCGACAAAAGCATTGCCCGTCAGCGTATCGGTGGCGCCCGGCACCGAGGGAAGCTGAGCGGTGCTGCCGCCTTTTATCCAAAAGCCGATCTTGCCATGACCGCCGTTCGTGCTCAGGGGGGTATATGACTCGTCATTGAATTCGACGATGATTGCATTCGCGCCGGCGGGAATACCGGAAACCGTCAACGCCGGCGTTGCGCCGTTACCGCCGAATTTCTTGCACTGCTGTCCATCCGGAATTTGTCCGCCGGTCCAGGCCTGATCGGCCAAGGCAACGGACAGTGACGCAAGCTTATCCGATACCGGTTCATAGCCGCCCGTGGTTTGGCAAGCGGCTAAAGTTGCCGTGAGCAAACCGACGCAGACAGTTTTTTTAAGCATTGAACCCTCCTTGTTTTCAAACCCTTAAAAGAAAGAGCCATGGACGTAAGCATAATACACCGTTCGCAACCGAAACGGGTTAACGTGTATGAAGATCAATCTTACGTTCCAAGAAGGGCCGATTTCAAGAATGGCGTATAAGTTGTGCCGATATAAGATGCCTGCGTGATACGATGTGTGCCAATCCCGTGCGTTCCCACTTGACGGGGATGGTGACAGGCCACTTTTCAAATCTAACGGCTTGTTTTCCCGGAGGCATTTCAGTACAACGTGTGCCCGAAGTGTGCCTTCGCGGCATACATTCCGAAAAATCGTTGTTTTAGAGCGGTTTGAAGGGCGCGTAGCTCAGCGGGAGAGCACCTCGTTGACATCGAGGGGGTCACTGGTTCAATCCCAGTCGTGCCCACCATGAAAAACCCAGGCCAAAAGCCTGGGTTTTTGTTTTCTTGTGGGCACGACAAATATGGATGAGAGCGCGCATAAGCGCGCGGGCGTGCCCACCATGAAAAACCCAATGTCATTGTATGAGGCCAAAAGCCTGGGTTTTTGTTTTCTTGTGGGCACGACAAATATGGATGTGAGCGCGCATAAGCGCGGGTATTCAATTTTGCGCGCATAAGCGCGCGGGCGCGGAGCCGGCGTATAAAGCCCCTGCATCACCCATAAGTTGTTGTTGCGGCAATCCTTGCTAGAATATTCGTCTTGCGGTGCCGGCGTGGCGCCGTGTGTGCAAGCCTTCGCAGGGATACGCGCCAATGAGCGACGTTGCCGACATGGATAATGTGACTGGCAGCCTGAGCGCCGGGATCGAGGACCTTGCCGAGCAGTTGCGGCAGACGCAGCTTGACGGGCGCCTCATGCGTGTCGACCCGCAGACGGACGACCCCGCGATCCGGTTGCTGGCAGCACAGATCAACAATGTCCTCGGCAATGCGCGCAGTTCCGTCGTCCGGCTGGAAGATGCCAACCGCGATCTGGACATGCTGATCCAGCAGCGCACCGCCGAGCTTGAACACGCCAGAATTACAGCCGAATTGAACAGCACGGCGAAAAGCAAATTCCTGGCCGAGATGAGCCACGAACTGAGGACGCCGCTGAACTCGATCATCGGTTTTTCGCAACTGCTGCTGGACAGCAAGAAAGAAGTCCTGAGCGAGCGGCAGGGAAAACAGGTCCGCCATATTCTGCGCGGCGGCCGGCATCTGCTCGGGCTGATCAACAATGTCCTCGATCTGTCGAAAATCGAAAACGGCAATCTGGATCTCAATATCGAAGCCGTCGACATGGAGGTGGTGATCACCGAAAGCCTGCAGATGATTTCGCCGCTGATCGGCACAGGCGGCGTGACCTTCGAAAACCGCATCGACCCCGGGTTCGATATGCCCGGTGCGTTGGGCGATTTCCTGCGCATCAAGCAGTGTCTGATCAATTTACTGAGCAATGCCTGCAAGTACAACAAGCCGGACGGCAAGGTCTGGATCGACGCTCGGGTTTTCAAGGATCAATGGCTGCGGATCACGGTCGGCGACAGTGGTCTCGGCATCCCTGAAAACAAACACCATGAACTGTTTCGGCCGTTTTCCCGCCTCGGTCGCGAAGAAACCGATATTGAAGGCAGTGGCGTTGGGCTGGTGCTGACACGGCTGCTTGTTCACGCCATGGAAGGGGTGTTGGATTTCGAAAGCAGGGAAGGTGAGGGATCGCGCTTCTGGTTCGACCTGCCGATCACGGAAAAACCGGCTGAAGCCGATGCCCAGCTTGAAATGACGCCGGTCAATCTGGGCAAACGACCGCAGGGGCTGGTCTTGTATATCGAGGATATCGCTTCCAACGTGCTTTTGATGGAAGACATGCTGAGCGAATATACCGACGTTCAGGTTTTGACCGCGCCGACGGCCGAAGAGGGTATCGCCATGGCGTTGGATCAGCTTCCCGATCTGATTATCATGGATTTGAACCTGAGCGGCATGAACGGTATCGACGCAACCCGCTATATCCGCAATGTCGCATCGATCAGGAACATTCCGATCTTCGTGTTGACCGGCGATGTTCAGGAAACCACCCAGGAGCGCTGCGAAAAGGCCGGGATCGACAAATTTTTTGCCAAACCGTTCAAGGTGAATGAATTTCTCGGTGCCGTGAACGAGGTGCTGGACCAACGGTTGGGCAAGCTTTTATGAATACAGAATTTATCGTTCACATTGTCGAAGACAATAAGGCCAATATGGAGTTGTTTCAGGACCTTATGGACTCCGTCGACCTGCCCTGGGAAAGCCACGTCAGCGCCATCGAATTCCTTGAAAATTTCGACCCGGAACCGGCCGGGTGCCTGATTCTCGATGTCCGGATGCCTCGGATGAGCGGTCTGCAGCTGCTTGAAAAACTCAATGAAGACGGCATTCGTGTGCCGGTTATTCTGGCGACCGCGCACGGCGATGTGCCGATGGCTATTCAGGCCATGAAACAGGGGGCTTTCGATTTTCACGAAAAGCCGATCAACAACCAGGCCCTTCTTGAAAGCGTCAACCGCGCGCTGGAACAACGCAAGGCGCAGGCCCTGGAGGCCGAGGAAGAAGCGCAGGCAACGGCAGCTTACAAATCGCTGACCCCGCGCGAAATCGACGTTTACCGGCTCGTCGTCAATGGCGCGATGAACAAGCAGATTGCCTATGATCTGAATATCTCGCAGCGGACCGTCGAAGTGCACCGCGCCAAGGTCATGGAAAAAATGAAAGCCCGCAATCTGGCGGACCTCATCAAGAAGCATATCATGTTGCACGGCCCTGGCTGATCAGCGGGCGACCTCAAGCCGTTTTCGCAGGTATCGTATGAACCAGCCGACGGCGGGGATTTTTTCGTACAATCCGGATGCCGCGTCCCAGTGATCGATGTGTTCGCTGAGCATGCCCTGCTGGTCGAAGCGGAGCTGGCTGGCACCGTCCACCGACCAGTCTCGGTTCATCAGGCGCCCGGACAGGGTCCAGACAATGACGCAGATGTCGCCGTCGTTCATGCGGTGGTGAATGGTGAAGTCCGGATCGTGCAGATGTTCGAACATGTCGATGAAGACGGCGCGCATGGCGCCGGCGCCGTGCACATCGTTGAACGGGTCCTTGAAATGCACGCCGGGCGACACGTGGTCCGTCAACTCGCCGACGTTCGTGCCATCCATGCGCTGCAGATAATCGCAGTATGTGTCAAATCCCGCTGTCATCGCGAAGCCTGCCCCTGAGTTTGCCGGTGTCCGGCGTTCGTTTCGGAATGATGCGGCGGTATATCTGCGCCGCATTTACGGCATCTGTATTCTATGTCGATACCATCTTTCCCCGGGAAGCGCATTTTTACCCAGCGTCCTTTGCTATCGTACCATACGTGGTTTTCAAGCTCCCCCCGGTAAGCGTAATGCCGGGCCCGGCGTTGTGCCCCACCGGTTTCAACAACCTCGACACCAAGATCCGACATAGAGACGGTGTTTGCATGACCGGTGATCGTATTCAGGATTTTCGTGGCGCCGATCACGCCCGGATTCCAATGCGTAGTCGGATATATACCGGCAGGAACCTGGGACTGACTGTCCGGCCCGGATACGCTCAGCATGCTTTCGCCGGGCGCATCATCGCGCAGCCCGGCGACCACACGGCTTACAGTGCCGTCATCATTGGTTTCTGCTTCAATCGCGACAAGTTCACCGTGACGCCACGAACCACGTGAGGTGTAGCTGTAGGCATATAGAGAAAGGCCGAGGAGGCGGATGGAAATGTCGAACAGGCTGGTCACGGTTAACAAGGCGTCATCTTGCACGAACTGGACGGTGTGGCTGCCGATCCGTTCGCCCTTGCGGTAAACATCGAAGATGATCTCTTCGCCATATGCTTCGATGGGGTCAAACGGGACGGTTGCGCGCGCCGGGGCGTCTTGCCAGGGCTGATTGATGCTGGCATGTCCCGGCAGTGCCGGCACAGTCATCAAGACCGCCGCAACAGGGACCGCGAATGTCATGATATGCCGGCTGCGTGTTTGCATGCCCCTGATACGTGCGCTTATGCGGTTCGGATTGCTGCAGCGACGAAATCGTCACGGCGCGCACCCGGGTGTTGCGGAAAGGTTATGGCAGAACGCGTTCGGGCGGCAGGGCGATGATTGCCGCCGTCCCCTTGCCCACCGTGCTTTCAAGGGTGAAGGTGCCGCCATGCAATGTGACGATCGACTGCACGATGGCCAGACCGAGGCCTGAGCCCTTGTGTTTACGGGTCAGGGCATCGGCGACCTGAACGAACGGCTGTTGGACCAGTTTCAGATTTTCCGGGTCGATGCCGACGCCCGTGTCGGCGATCCTGATTTCCAGACCGCCGCCTTCCATGCGTCTGGCCGTCGCCGTAATCTTGCCACCGGGATCGGTGAACTTGATCGCGTTGGACAGCAGATTGATCAGCACCTGACGCAATTGCCGCTCGTCCGCCATTAGCAGGGGCAGATCGTCGGGAATGCGGTTGTCGATGAAGATGCCCTCGGCTCCCGCGTGTTCGGCGGTCAGGCGGATCGAGTCGCTGAACACGACATGCAGGTCGGTCGGCTGTTCCTCGAGTTTCAGCTTGCCGGCCTCGATTCTCGACAGATCCAGAATATCGTTGATCAACTGCAGAAGATGCTCGCCGCCGGTGCGGATGATCTCGAGATATTCACGATGCAACGGGTTCTCGACGTTGCCCAGCGTGCCGGCCAGCAGGCTGTCCGAGAAGCCGATGATCGAATTCAACGGCGTGCGTAATTCATGCGACATGTTGGCGAGGAACGCGGATTTCGACCGGTTCGCCATTTCCGCCTCGTCGCGGGCCTTGCGGTATGCCCGCTCCACGGCAACGCGGTCCGTGATATCGGTTTCGATGCCGCCGACACCGATCAACTCGCCGCTATTGTTGATGATCGGGAACTTGGCGGTCAGGAATGTGGCTTTATTGATACTCTCCTCGTGCATGATCAGCCGGCGTTTCTCGAGGATTTCCCGGTCATGGGCAATGAATGCCGGGCCCCAGCTATCGTCGAACACTTCGAGGGATGTCTTGCCGCGTATCTGTTCGAGGGTGACGCCGTAGACTTCCAGATAACGGCGGTTGGCCATGATGAAGCGTAAGTTCTGATCCTTGAAATAAATCGGCGCCGGCGAGTTATCGAGCAGCGTCTGAATGCGCGTTTCACTCTCCGCCAGCCGTTTTTCAAGTTCGACATGTTCCGAGAAATCCGTATAGACGGTGGCAATGCACAGCAAGCCGCTGGGCATCGGCATCGCGAATTTCGAGACCAGCCAGTCCTTGACCTGAGCATCGGACGTCTGGAACTGGACCTTGTGGATCGACGGCGCACGCGTTTCGATCACACGCTGATCTGCTTCAATCGCGGCATTGCTCAGTTGGTCGTCCCAGATCTCTTCGGCTTTGCGTCCGATGACATCGGCGTGCGAGACCTCGAATGCCGTCTCGAAGGCGGGGTTGATGTATTCATAGGTGCCGTCGGCACATTTGATCATGATCGGATTGGGTGACCTGTCCATCAGGGTGCGGGCCAAATAGTCCAGATCGACGATGGCGGATTTATGCAGATAACTTACAGCCAGCAGCGCCGCCGAGACCGCCAGAATCAGGATATCGCCCATCATTTCGACCGCGAGTACGCCTGAGAGCGCGGCAATGCCCCGGGCCGCCAGCGCCGCCGATGCCGCAAACAAAGTCAGTGAAACCTTGTCCTCGAGATGCCTCGCGGACCGGACAAGGGTCCAGAACTGCAGCCCGAGCGCGGACAGAACGACGATTGTTGTGGCGCCGAGTACGCCTTCCAGTTCCTGCATCATGGGAACATGAACGAGAATTAATGCTCTGGAAATACCCTCGTAATGTCGGCCTCGCTATTTTCTCGATGTGTGGTGAAGAAATCCACGAACCAGATGCAAGGAAGACAGAACATGTTGGCATATAAGAATAAGCAAAAAGGACCGGCATTACACCCGCGCCGCCGCTACAAGAAGCGCATTGTCGCGGTCGTGGCGCTGGGTGCGGCGGTTATGGTCGCAAGCGCATTCTCGGTGCCGTTGCAGGCAAAAACGCCCCCAAGCCCTGTTCAGTTGGGAAAGACCGACAGCGTATTGCCGGCCAGCTTCGCAGACATCGTCGAACGGGTTTCGCCGGCGGTGGTCAATATTCAGGTGACGTCGCATGCCAGTCCGGTGATGACGCAGATGCAGGACGCACCCGCGAACATGCGTGAATTTTTCGAGCGTTATTTCAACATGCCCGATCAACCCGGCGCAAAGCGCTTCGGCGCGCCCGACGGACGCGGGCAGGGTGAAAAACGTATCGGTGCCGGTTCCGGCTTCGTGATCGACGCCGAAGGCCATATCGTCACCAACGAGCACGTGGTTCATAACGCCGACGAGATTACCGTGACCTTCAAGGACGGCACGTCGGCCAAGGCGCGGCTGATCGGTCTCGACGACAAGACCGACCTGGCATTGCTCAAGATCGATTCCGACAAACCGGTGCCGTATGTGAATTTCGGCAAGTCGAATGACGTGCGCGTCGGCGACTGGGTGCTGACCGTCGGCAACCCGTTCGGCCTTGGCCATTCGGTCAACGTCGGCATCGTATCGGCACGCGGCCGGACCATCGGCGCCGGACCGTATGACGATTTCCTGCAGATCGATGCGCCGATCAACCGCGGCAACTCGGGCGGCCCGGCCTTCGATGTCAGCGGCAACGTGGTCGGCGTCAATTCGGCGATCTTCTCGCCCAACGGCGGCAACGTCGGGATCGGTTTCGCAATCCCGTCTGAAATCGCCGCGAAGGTGGTTGCCGAACTCAAGACCAACGGCACGGTCGAACGCGGCTGGCTCGGTGTCAGCATTCAGTCGCTCAGCGATGATATCGCCGAGGGACTGGGTCTGAAATCCACCGAGGGTGTCCTGGTCGCCGATGTGAACGCCGACAGCCCGGCCAGCAAGGCGGGCATGAAGGTAGGCGACGTGATCCTTGCCGTCGATGGCCGGACCATCAAGGAACTGAAAGAACTGCCGCGTCTGATCGCCGATATCGATCCCGGCAAGGTAAGCGACGTCACGGTCTGGCGCGACGGCTCCTCAAAGAGCCTGGATGTGAAAATCGGCACGCAGCCGGCGAGCAAGAAAATCGCATCCGCGACGCCGTCCGAAACGTCCACCGATCAGGTCGGCCTCGCGCTGCAGGAGTTGAATCCGGATATCGCCCGTGAGCTGGGCATGCCGGAAAACACCAAGGGCGTGGTCGTGGTCGAGGTCAAGCCGGGCAGCCCGGCGGAAGAAAAAGGCCTTCGCCGCGGTGACGTGGTGACCAAGGCCGGCGGCCGGGATATCGCCTCGCCCGGCGAGCTTGCCGAGCGTCTCGATCAGGCGCGCAAGGACGGCCGGAAATCCGTTCTCGCCCTGGTCAAACGCGGCACCGAACAACGCTTTGTCGCTCTCCCCGTAGGGGCCGCTTGAAGAGGCGGCCTCTCCCCTGGGGGCCGGCTGAATTCCCCCCGTTCAGTCGGCCCCGTAGTTTCTCCTCCCCCGAAGATGGGCGGCGTCCGGTCAGGTTTGCCGGCGCCGCTCATCTCTTTTTTTATCGTGCCCGGGGCCATTATTTTGCTTTCAAGCTTGGCGCTGCGGCGTCAATCGGCCTAAATGTTTAAGGAAGAACAGGAAAATTCGATGCGGATACTGGTAGTCGAAGACGATAAGGATGCGGCAACGTTTATCGCCAAGGCGCTGGGCGAGGCGGGCCACGTGGTCGACGTCGCCGGCAATGGCGAGGATGCGCTGGCGATCGCAAACGAGGCGCACGAGGTGATGATCGTCGATCGCATGATGCCGAAACTCGACGGCATCCAGATGGTCGAACAGCTCCGTGCCCAGGGTGTTGCGACGCCTGTGCTGTTTCTCAGCGCGCTCGGCAAGGTCGATGACCGGGTTGCCGGTCTGCGCGCGGGCGGTGACGATTATCTGGTCAAACCGTTCGCCATGGCGGAACTGCTGGCCCGTGTCGAAGCACTGGGCCGGCGCAAGGGGGCGCCCGAAACGCAGACCAAACTGGTGTGCGGCGATCTGGAAATGGATCTGATTGCCCGCGAAGTGGTGCGTGCAGACACGAAGATCGATCTGCAGCCCCGGGAATTCAAACTGCTCGAATACCTGCTCAGGAACGCCGGGCGTGTGGTGACCCGCTCGATGCTTCTGGAAAACGTCTGGGATTATCATTTCGATCCGCAGACCAACGTCATCGATGTGCATATCAGCCGCCTGCGCGGCAAGATCGACAAGGGATTCGACCAGCCCCTGCTGGAAACGGTGCGCGGCGCCGGATACAGGTTGCATGCGCCTGATTAACGCGCGCCTGATCCGCACGTCATGGTTTCGCATGGCGCTCGGTTATGCGGTCCTTTCCATCGTTTCCGTGACCATGCTGTTCGCGTTTCTGTACTGGAACACGGCGGTATTCGTCGCCGAGCAGACCGAGGAAACCATCGAGGCCGAAATCACCGGCCTTGCCGAGCATTACCGCCAGGCCGGGCTGTTCGGACTGACCGAGGTCATTCAGGAACGCTCCCAGGGGCAGCGGCTCAGTCTGTATTTGCTGACCGATCCGAACCGGCGCCCGATCGCCGGCAACCTGAATTCCTGGCCGGCCAATACGCAACCCGGCGAATGGCTGGATTTCGATTATCAGCGCCCGATCGGCAGCGCCGTCGTCGAGCACCGCGCGCATGCGCGTCATCTGGTGCTGCCGGGCGGATTTCACCTGCTGGTCGGCTATGACGTGCAGGACCAGGTGCGGCTCGAACAGCGCATGCGCCATTCGATGATCTGGATCGGTGCGCTGGCGCTGGTGCTCGGTCTGGGCGGCGGGCTTCTGATGGCCCGGCATTGGCTGAGCCGTGTCGACAGCGTCAACAAGACGGCCGGCGAGATCATGGACGGCGATATGTCCAGACGCGTGCCGCTGAGCGGTACCGACGACGAACTGGACCGTCTGGCGCGCAATCTGAACGACATGCTGGATCGCATCGAGGCGCTGATGACCGGCCTCCGCCAGGTCACCGACAACATTGCACACGACCTGCGTTCGCCGCTGAACCGGTTGCGGACGCGCCTTGAAGTGACATTGATGTCGGATCAGGACAATCAGGTCTACCGCGATGCGTTGAGCGAAACCATGGCGGAAACCGACGAGCTTCTGAAAACCTTCAACGCGTTATTGCTGATCGGCGAGGCGGAATCCGGTCTCGACCGCTCGAAGCTGGAATGGGTCGACCTCACGACACGGCTCGGCGATGTGGTGGAACTGTACGAACCGGCGGCGGAAGAAGCCGACCTGATATTGGAAGCGCATATCGCCGACGGGCTTGGCGTGCGGGGCAACCCGAACCTGATCTCGCAGGCGGTCGTCAATCTGCTCGACAATGCCCTCAAGTACACACCGAAGGGCGGCAGGGTTTGTATCGAGGCGGGGGTTGAAGGCGACCAGCCGTTCGTTTCCGTCAGCGACAGCGGCCCCGGCATTCCGCCTGCCGAACACGACCGCGTGCTGGACCGCTTCGTGCGGCTGGAAGGCAGTCGCTCGACACCGGGCAGTGGTCTCGGCCTGTCGCTGGTCGCCGCCGTCGCAAAGCTGCATCAGGCGACGCTGAGCCTGGGCGACAATGCCCCCGGCTTGACCGTCCGCATCGATTTTCCGAAGCCCAACGGGCGTTAGCCGCAAACATTCCGGCGCATGGCGAGCTGGCGTTCCCGATAAGCCAGGAACAATGCACCGGCGATGATCACGGCGGCACCGATCCAGCTCAGCATTTCCGGGATCACGCCGAAAAGGCCGAAATCGTAAGCTGCGGCGAAAACCAGTGTCATATAGAAAAACGGCACGGCGAAGCTGGCGTCCGCCGATTTCATGGCCTGAATGAAACACGATTGCGCGCTCACCATGATCAGGCCGAGCGCGATCAGCAAAAGCCATTGATCGGGGCTCGGCGGGACCCAGACGAAGGTTGCCGCCGTGATCGATATGGTGGCCCCGAAGGCATTGTTGATGAACAGGATACGGATCGCCGGTTCTGCGCCCGAAAGGCGCTTGATCACCACCATCTCGAGGCCGAGCAGCACCGCCGACGCCAGCGCCACCAGGGCGATGACCTGAAAGGCATCGGTGCCGGGGCGGATCAGGATCAGCGCGCCGAGCATCGAGATGGCGGCCGCCGACCAGCGCACCGGCCCGACCTTCTCGCCGAGAAACGGGATCGCGAAGATCATCGTGCAGATCGGACTCAGAAAGCTGATCGCGGTGGCTTCCGCGAGGGGCATCCGCGCCGCCGCGGCAAAGGTGCAGCTGACGCCGAGCCAGCCCAGGGTCGAGCGCAGGAAATGCCAGCGATACGGCGTTGTCCTGTCGAGACGCAATTTCATGAACGGCGCGACGATCAGCAACGCCGCGAAGGCGAACGCGAAACGCCCGGCAGACACCTGCAGCGGATGCAGGGCGGGACCGTACAGGTCGTTGCCGAGCAATTTCGCCAGCATCGACGTGGCCGCGAGCAGCGCCGCGGCGGCCAGCATGAAAAGCGCGCCGCGTAACTGGCGCTGGACGAAGGGGGCCGGTGCGTCCACGCGGCTCAGCTTTGCGAAACGGAAATGCAGACCTTGCCGAAATGCGCGCCCGATTGCAGGTAGCGGTAAGCTTCGGCGGCATCTTCGAAGGCGAAAACCTTGTCGATGACCGGTTTCATGCCGTCCGCCTCGATCGCCTTGCACATTTGCTGCATGGCGTCCCTGGGGCCGACGGTGACGCCCTGCAGGCGCACATCGCGGCTGACGATGAACGGCAGCAGGACATTGCCCGTGGTGGCGCCGGAAAGCACCCCGATCAGGCTCAACGTGCCGCCCGGACGGACGGCGATCAGCGATTGTTTCATGGTCTGGGTGCCGCCCAGTTCGATCACGTTGTCGACGCCGTCACCGCCGGCCCATTCCTTGCCCGCGGGCCCCCATTCGGGGGTCGTGGCGTAATTGATGCCGTGATCGGCGCCGAGGGTCCGGGCGCGTTCCAGCTTGGCGTCCGATGACGAGGTGACGCACACCCGGCAACCGTTCATTTTGGCAAATTGCAGCGCGAACAGCGACACCCCGCCGGTACCCTGTGTCAGGATGGCGTCGCCCGGCTCGGCCCGGCCCAGCCGCACGATGGCCGACCATGCCGTCAACCCGGCGCAGGTCAGGCTTGCCGCTTCGGCGTCGCTCAGGTGGGCGGGCGTGTGCACCAGACCGGAAACCGGGATCACCCGGTATTCCTGCAGCATGCCGTCGACAGCACGGCCGCTGTCGCTTTCCATGGCGTGTTCGGTTGCGGTGCCGGTCGGCCAGTCGAGGAAAAAGCAAGCTGTGACACGGTCGCCTGGTTTGAATTCATGCACGCCCGCGCCGACGGCTTCGACCGTGCCGGCGCCGTCCGACAGCGGCACCAGATCGGCCTGTTTCTGGCGCGAGCGGTAGCCGCCCTTGGCGATCAGCAGATCACGGTAATTGATCGACGCCGCGCCGATCCTGACCAGTACCTCGCCGGGGCCGGGCTCGGGCATCGGTTTGTCGATCGCCGTCAGGGCATCGGGGCCGTCCGGGGTCTTGAATACCATTGCGCGCATGTGCCGTCCTTTCTGTCAGGTCGACATATAAGCCCGTCTCCCGGTCCTTAGGCAATGCCGGACGCGCACGAAAAAGGCCCGCTACGGTTCAGCGGACCTTTTCAGTCTCGGGCCTCTTTTGACAGGCGGTCAGGAAAAGAAGCTGTTCTTGTTGTTGCTCGGGCACGGGGCCTGCATCAGGGACTTGCCGTGGTGGTGCAGGTTGATCCAGATGCGGTCACGGCCGTGCAGCCATTCATAAACCCAGGCGTCTGCCGGCGGACAGGCCAGTTTCAGGTACGAATAGCGAATCCGCTCCGATCGGGTGCGGATGACTTCGGCATGATCGAACCGGGGCACATGAACGTCGACCATCAGGTTCATGTCCTCGTTGATGTAGATGTTGGTCGCCTGCCAGCCCTGACGGGGCGGGTTCTCGTCGATGTAATTCTTGACCGCGACGGCGGCGACCTCCAGCGCTTCTTCCTGCGTCATGTCCTCGGCATAAAAGCTGAGTGTCGCCAGGACCGCGCCCGGGATCATGAGCGTGATGAGAAGGCTTATGATGAACCAGCGCTTCGATGAGATGATGTCGGATATCCACATTTTCAAATTCCCTTTCCCTTCGGTAGCTCCGCTGCCTCATTTCTTTTTGTTTTTGAGGCCGGTGGCTTTGCGCCCCGCCGTCGCCGGCGGTTTGCCTGTTCGTGGTCCCGGGGATATATGCCATCCCGAACCTTGATGACACCATTTATAGTATTTCCCCGGTCGTTTGGCTGTGCGCCATATCACATTATGAGAATAATTCTCGATCATTTAACATATTGATAAAACTAATAAAAATGGCCATTCGAAGTATGTGGAATTAGAAAACAGGGTTAAATAAGCGTAAAGGGCGGCCGATCTAGGTGTTGTGCAGCACCTTACCGATTCGCGCCACGAAAGCATCCGCGTCGGCCAAGTCGTTGCACAGGTGCGGACTGACCCGGATCGCGCCGCCACGGGAACTGACGTAAACCTTTTCGGCTTCAAGGCGGGCCAGAATATCGGCCGGAAAACCGCCGTCCAGGCGCAGCCCGAGAATATGCGGCGTGCGGAATTCGGCCGGTGCGATGCGCAGCCCCAGCGAAGCCGCGCCCTCGGCGATGCGTGCCGTGAGCGGCGCCAGCGCGGCGGAAATCCGTTCCGGCCGCCAGTCCTGAAGCTGTTTCAGGGCGACCTGTATCATCGGCAGGGTGATCAGGCTCAGGTATTCGCCGGCATCGTAGCGCCGCGCCCCCTTGGTGAAACCTTGCGGATAACCGAGCCCGCCGGTGATGCTGTCGACACCGCCGTGGTTGAACAGGTGATCTTCGAGCGGCAGGCCGTCCTGGTGTTTGGGGGCGGCGTACATGAACGACAGGCCATAAGGACCGAGCAGCCATTTGTAGGCGGCACACACCAGATAGTCGGCATGGATTTCGTTGACATCGATCGGCAATGCGCCGACCCACTGCGTGGCATCGACGACGAACACCGCACCGGCATCCTTCAGCGCCGGGCCGATCCGCGAAAGATCGAGCAGCGACCCGTCGGTCCAGTGACATGGCGGCAGCGCGGCGATGGCAACGTCGGTGTCTATCTGAGCGAGCACGGCGGCTGTCCAGTCGCCGTCTTCTGGCCAGGGCACCGTCACGAGGTCGGCGCCCGAGGCCGCGGCCAGACGCTGCCAGGCATAGACGTTTGAGGGAAACTGTCCCTCGATCACCAGAATCCGCGACCCGGCCCGGGGTTTCAGGTTCTTCGCCGCCGTGGTAATGCCGTAACTGGCGGCGGGATGAATGGCGATGTCGTCGCCCGTGGCGCCGATCAGGCTGGCGAAGCGTTCGCGAATATCGTCGGCCTGAACATAACGGGCCGGCTCGTCGATGGCCCATGGCCGGCCCTTGGCGCCGACTCCGATGCGTCCGGCCTCGAGCGAGGCTTTCAGCAATGCCGATTTCGACGCGGCATTGAGAAACACGACGCCATCTTCGATGTCGAACAGGTGGCGTTGGCTGCCGAGAGGCGGGGATGCTGTGTCCATGCGTCACGTTATGCAGGTTCGGGGGGGCTGTCGAGTCCGTGCCTGTCCCTGTATAGTCGGGCCATGACGGAACGGCGCGAACCACCGAAAACCACCAACGCCGAAGGCGAACCGCGCCGCATCGGCGTCGAGATCGAATTCGGCGGCATCGACCTCGACCAGGCGGCCGGACTGGTCCGTGCAATTTTCGGTGGCGAGATCGGCGCGCCCAGTGCGCATGTCCGCGCTGTCCGCGGGACCGGGATCGGCGACTTCGGGATCGAACTGGATGCGCAGCTTGTGCACCCCAAGTCGGAAGACGACGAAATCGAACGCAAGGCCCGTAAACTGGCGGGGGATCTGTCGAGCGGTTTCGTGCCGACGGAGATCGTCGGTCCGCCGGCGCCGCTGCAATCGCTGGACGATTTCGACCGGCTGATCGATGCACTCCGCAAGGCCGGGGCCGAGGGCACGCAGGACGGCATCAGTTATGCCTTCGGGCTGCAACTCAACCCGGAAGTGGCGTCGCTCGACGCCGGCGATATTCTCGCCACCCTGCAGGCGTATGTGCTGATGTCGCCGTTGCTGCGAAGACGCATCGACGTCGATCCGATGCGCCGGCTGCTGCCTTATGTCGATCCGTTCCCGCTGGCCTATGCGCGTAAGATTCTCGATCCGGACTATGCACCGGATATCGCCGCGCTGATCGATGACTATCTGAGCGGCAATCCGACCCGCAACCGCGAACTCGACATGCTGCCGCTGTTCGCGCATCTCGACGAGGACCGGGTCCGCGCCCGGCTGGACGATCCGCTGATCAAGGCCCGTCCGACCTATCACTACCGCCTGCCGAATACCAACTTCACCGATCCCGGCTGGGGCGCCGTTGTCGAATGGAACCGCTGGGTGATCGTCGAGCGGTTGGCGGCCGACGGCGAGCGCCGCAAAAATCTGGCGGAAACGTTCCTCAGCCGTAACCCGGACGATTTTCTCGAACGCCTTGCGCTCAGAACCCGTGCATGGCTGGACGAGCTTAGAGCGTGATGAAGTCAGGTTGAACCATTCTGACCGACTGACTTCATCACGCTCTAGCGGATAACCTCGTCACTGGCCGAGACCGCAGCGCTGATGCGCTGGCGTTTCTGGTGCTCGCGGATGGTGATGTAGGCGGTCGATGCAAAGATCAGCACGCCGCCGCTCCAGACATAGATATCGGCGATTTCCCCGAACAGGATGTAGCCGCTGATCGAAACCCAGACCAGACGCACGAAATCGAACGGCATGACGACATGGGTCTCGGCGTGCTTGAGCGCCTGCGAGACCATCAACTGGCCGCAGCCGCCGAACAGACCGAGCAGAACAAGCAAGGCGAGATCGGTGGTGCTCGGCCATGACCACACGAACAGCGCCGGGACCAGCGCCAGCGGCGCCATGACCAGCGACATATAGGTGGTGATGGTGACCGAGGATTCGGTTTTGCTCAGGCTTTTGATGATGATCACGCACGCACCCCAGAATATGGTGGCGATCAGGACCAGGACATTGCCGGTGCCGATTTCCTCGAATCCCGGCCTGAGCACGATCATGGTGCCGACGAATCCGGCGACGATGGCCGCGATGCGCCGCCAGCCGAGCCGTTCCTTGAGGAGGACCACGGCAAGCAGGGTGGCGAAAATAGGCGCCGTGAACGACAGCGCCGTGACATCTGCGATCGGCGACAGGCTGAGCGCGGTGAAAAATGCCAGCATGGCGCAGAAATTCAGGACGCCGCGCAGGATCAGAAAGCCGAGCCGGCCGGTCTTGAGTGGCGCGGTCCCCTGTTTGACGAAAAACGGAATGACGACGATCAGTGCGAACAGAAGCCGGCAGAACACCACCACGAACGGGTGCACGGTGTCGGAGACATAACTGATCGTGGTGTGCATCGAGGCCAGACAGAGCGTCGAACCGAGCATCCAGAGTATCCCGCGCAGATTCTCAGCCGCCTTCTTTTCTTCATTGCTGGCCGTGTTCCCGGCGTCTGGCGTGGCGGGCGTCGGGTCTGACATACAGGGTCCTCCGGGGATCGAAGGTCAGCATAGCTGACGGTTTGGCCGATGCAAGACGCCGAATTTAAGGGTTTTCGGGTGCTAAAAGCACGCTTTCCCCGTTGACAGTGCCCGATGCGGACCGTATGTTCCGCGCGCTTTCGTCTCCCGGGTGGTCTGGGGGGCGTATTTGTTTGTATCGCCATTTTTTGTTTGCCGGGGATCGAGTTATGAAAATCAGAAACTCGCTGAAGTCGGCCAAGCTGCGTGAAAAAGGCTGCCGTATTGTGCGCCGCCGTGGCCGGGTCTACGTCATCAACAAGCGCAACCCGCGTTTCAAAGCCCGCCAAGGGTGATTAGCCGGGTCTGACCCGCGTCTGAGCGATCCTCTGGCCGCGCCCATGCGGACATGGGCGCGGTTTTCGTTTGTCTGCGCCATGGGATCGAAATTAATCCGGCGAATCTTAAGTGCTCCGGTATCTGGAAACGCTGTTTCCCAATTAACCTTCGTGATCAGCATAAACAACCAACCGCCACCTTACCTTTCCTTGGGATGGGGAATGCTGGTCGCTGTTTTGCGGCGGCAATGGTTCGCCTTCATTAGAGGCAACCTCCTTATTGCACCCCATGCATCGGTAAATGCCGGAATACGGTGCATCCGTTCCGGGTGAATATTCCTCATCAAATCCTTCGTCGTCTACTTTCTCCAAATACTCACTGTGTTTGTATAAGGCCATCGATCTTCCTTTCTGTATGACCATTAAAAGTAGAAAGACTGCATTAAAATCAATCATTAAGTCAAATGTAGCGTCAAACTTGCAGTTTGAAATCGTGCACCATGAACGCATCGGTCGAATGTTACCGGTGACAATTATTCGCTGATTCGCGGTGCCCGGATTTACCGCTGTATCATGGCGGGGCACACTTCCGATAATGCCTTTGCACGGGTGACGGCACGCTTTTTACGTGGCACACTGCGGCACCAATAATCACGTATAAGAAAATTTGCGGGAAGCCGTTGCCATGCAGATGCCCAAACCTGACGAAAGCGTCATCGCGCGCCGCGCCGAACTGGCCCAGGCATTGCGCGGGATCGTGCCGGGCGAAGGTGTCATCGATACCGACGAGGAACTGCGCGCCTTTGATTGCGACGGGCTGATGGCCTACAAGCAGTTGCCGTTGATCGTGGTCTTGCCGGAAACCACAGAGCAGGTTTCCGAGATCCTCAAATACTGCCACGCCAACAACGTCAAGATCGTGCCGCGCGGCGCGGGAACCGGCCTTTCCGGCGGCGCCATGCCGCTCGCCGATGCGATCACGCTGGGCCTCAGCAAATTCAAGAAAATCCTCGAAATCGATTATGAGAACCGCTGCGTCGTGACCCAGCCCGGCGTGACAAATCTGGGTATCACACAGGCGGTCGAGCATGCGGGCTTTTATTACGCGCCCGACCCGTCGTCGCAGATTGCGTGTTCCATCGGCGGCAATGTGGCGGAAAATTCCGGCGGCGTGCATTGCCTGAAGTACGGACTGACCACCAACAACGTGCTCGGCGTCGAACTGGTGCTGATGAACGGCGATATCATCCGTCTCGGCGGCAAGCATCTGGATGCCGGCGGCTATGACCTTTTGGGGGTGATTACGGGCTCCGAGGGTCTGCTCGGCGTGATTACGGAAGTGACGGTACGGATTCTCCGTAAACCCGAAGTGGCGCGCGCCCTGCTGATCGGTTTCCCGACCATGGTCGATGCCGGGCAGTGCGTTGCCGACGTCATCGCGGCGGGGATCATTCCGGGCGGCATGGAACTGATGGACAAACAGATCGTTCACGCCACCGAGGATTTCGTGCACGCCGGCTATCCGCTGGATGTCGAGGGGCTGATGATCGTTGAGCTGGACGGTCCCGAGGCCGAGGTGGCCTACCTGGTCGAACGGGTCCGGACCATCGCCGAGGCAGCCAACGCCAGCACCATCCGGATCAGCGAAAGCGAGGAGGAACGCCTGCGTTTCTGGTCCGGACGGAAGAACGCTTTCCCCGCCATCGGCCGTATCTCGCCCGACTACATCTGCGTCGACGGCACGATCCCCAGGACGAAGCTGGCCGAGGTACTGCACCGTATGCAGGGCATTTCCGACAAGCACGGGCTGGGTGTCGCAAACGTGTTCCATGCCGGGGACGGCAACCTGCACCCGCTGGTGATGTTCGACGCCAACGTGCCCGGCGAGCTTGAAGCTGCGGAAGCCGTGTGCAGCGAAATTCTGACCTTGTGTGTCGAGGTCGGCGGCGTGCTCAGCGGCGAGCACGGCATCGGCGTCGAAAAACGCGACCTGATGGGCGCGATGTTTACCGAAGACGACATGAAGCAGCAGCAGCGGCTCAAATGCGCTTTCGACCCCGGCCATCTGCTCAATCCCGGCAAGGTCTATCCCGAGCTGCACCGCTGCGCCGAGCTGGGCAAGATGCACGTGCACCACGGCAAGCTGCCGTTCCCCGACATTCCGAGATTCTAGAACCTGCCCATGACCGATACCCTGAAGCCCGAAACCGAAGATCAGCTTCTTGAGGCCGTCAAGTGGGCGGTTGGCGAGAAGAAACCGCTGGAGATCGTTGCCGGTGCCACCAAGCGCGCCTTCGGACGGCCGATGCAGACGGCGGCGACGCTGGATATGTCGGCGATGTCGGCGATCAAGGTGTACGAACCTGAAGAGCTGTTCATCACGCTTGCGGCCGGCGCGCCGATGGCGGCGGTCAACAAGGCGCTCGATGAGGCCAACCAGCATCTGTCGTTCGAGCCGCCCGATTTCGGGCCGTTGCTGGGCGCGGACGCGGACAAGGCGACGATCGGCGGGATCGTCGCCACCAACCTGGCAGGCCCCAGGCGCATCAAGGAAGGCGCGGCGCGCGATCATGTGCTCGGCTTTCATGCGGTATCGGGGCGGGGCGAGGTTTTCAAGTCCGGCGGCACGGTGGTCAAGAACGTCACAGGCTTCGATCTGTCGAAACTGCTGGCCGGCTCGTTCGGCACGCTGGCGGTGATGTCTGAAGTGACGCTGAAAACCCTGCCGCAACCGGAAAAGGTCCGCACGCTGCTGGTCCGCTGGCGTGCCGACGGGGTCTACGATCACGGCGCCATGAAGGTCATGTCGAAAGCGCTGGGCAGCGCGCACGACGTGTCCGCAGCGGCGCACCTGCCGGCGATTGCGGCGGGCACATCGGCGGTCGATTATGTGTCGGGCAGCGGCGGCGGGGTGACGGCGCTGAGAATTGAAGGACCGGCACCGTCGGTCGAACACCGGACAGCGGCGCTGAAGTCCGAGATCGCTGAATTCAGCGCGATCGAAGAACTGCATACCAGCAACTCGAAAACCTTTTGGCGCGAGGTCCGTGACGTCAAGCCGTTCGTAGGCCGGGCCGAGCTTCCTTATGTGTGGCGGCTGTCGGTGCCGCCGGCATCGGGCGCCAAGGTCGCGCTGTCGATCCTCGAAGATCTCAAGGGCGAAGTGTTCTACGACTGGGGCGGCGGGCAGGTGTGGCTGGCGCTGGCTGCGGTCGCCGATGCCGGTGCCGATATCGTGCGGTCCCATGTATCCACCGTCGGTGGGCATGCGACGCTGCTCCGCGCGCCGGCGGATATCCGCGCCGAGGTTCAAGTATTCCAGCCGCTGTCGGATGCCGAGATGACGGTGGCGGCGAAAATCAAGGAAGGCTTCGACCCGGAAGCGGTGCTCAACCCCGGTCGTATGTATCCGGGGGTTTAAGCCGCACCATGCAAACCAACTTTTCCATCGCGCAACTGGCCGATCCGAACCTCGCGGCCGCCAACGATATCCTGCGCAAATGCGTGCACTGTGGATTCTGTACGGCGACGTGCCCGACGTTCGTGCTCAAGGGCGACGAACTGGACAGTCCGCGCGGGCGCATCTACCTGATGAAGGAAGCGTTCGAGAGCGGGGGGCCGGCAACGCCGAAACTGGCCAAGCATCTGGATCGCTGCCTGTCGTGCCTGTCGTGCATGACGACGTGCCCGGCCAGCGTCGATTACATGCATCTGGTCGATTACGGCCGCACCTTCGTCGCTGAAACCTACCGCCGTCCGCTGCACGATACACTGCTGCGCTGGGTGCTGGCCAAGGTGCTGCCGTATCCCGGCATGTTCCGGCTGTCGCTGATCGGCGCCCGGCTCGGGCGGCCGTTCCGCAAGCTGTTGCCGGGCCGCTTGCGTGCCATGCTGGAACTGGCGCCGGCCAGTGTGACGAGCCCGAGTGATGCCGACCGTCCCGGCGTGTTCCGCCCCGAAGGCGCGCCGCGGATGCGGGTCGCGCTGCTGTCGGGCTGTGCGCAGCAGGTGCTGCGCCCGTCGATCAACGAATCCACGGTCCGGCTGCTGACCCGGCTCGGCTGCGAGGTGGTGATCGCCGAGAACATGGGCTGCTGCGGCGCGCTGGTACATCACATGGGGCTGGAACGACAAGGTCACGATGCGGCGAAACGCAATATCACGGCGTGGGAAAATGCCGAAAAGGCTCATGGCGCCATCGACGCCGTCGTCATCAACGCGTCGGGCTGCGGCACCACGGTCAAGGATTACGGCTGGATGCTCAGGAACGAAGCGGGCTGGGCGGCGCGTTCGGCCGCGATTTCGGCCAAGACCCGCGACGTCAGCGAGGTGCTGTTGCAACTGGGTCTCAAGGATCTGACCGGCGAGCCACGGCCGAAGGTTGCCTATCACTCGGCATGCTCCATGCAGCATGGCCAGCAGTTGAAGACGGAACCGGTCGAGCTTCTCCGTGCCGCCGGTTTCGACGTCGTGCAACCGGCGGAATCGCATCTGTGTTGCGGCTCGGCCGGGACCTACAACATCATGCAGCCGTCATGGGCAGCGGAACTCGGTGCGCGCAAGGCCGGGCATCTCAGGGACCTGGACGCGGCCTGTATCGCCACCGGCAACATCGGCTGCCTGACGCAGATCTCCTCGGCCATGTCGGATGCCGGGGATCCGCCGGTGTTGCACACGGTCGAGCTTCTCGACTGGGCCACGGGCGGGCCGAAACCGGCAATGCTTTCAGTCCGTTAACGCCGGGTCGGCAGCCTCTGCCTCGCGTATGCCTGCGCATTGGTGTCCGGGGGCTCGGATTTCCACAACATGGTCATTTATGCCGAATCGTGGCACGATTGCCTTTATCCGGCCGTTACCAGTGATTTGACCTGAAACGAACCGTATACGGGCAAGCAACCTCTAGAGGGCCTGGGGTATGAAAAGTGCGGAAGGGCTGAAAGACAGACGCCTTTTCACGAGAATGGTTCAGCACATGGTGCTGGTGCCGGTCGTGGTGTTCGTGCTTTTGCTGTCGGCAACCGGGTATGTCTGGCTGGAGGTAAAGAAATATCATCTCGCGCAGCAGGTTTCCGACGCCAACCGGTCCCTTGAATTCGTCTCGGCGCACCTTGAGGCGCATCTGGATGTCAGGTTGGTTATTGGCGAACTGATCCGACAGGAATGGCTCGATTCCTACTTGCATACTCCCGAGGCATTCACGGCGATCGTCAACTCCAAGCTGCAGCGCTTCATGGATTTTCAGGCCATCAACTGGGTCAGTGCCGATGGCGTCATCCGCTGGGTTAATCCCCTGCAGGGCAACGAGGGGGCGCTGGGCCTGGATATTCGCAAGCTTGCCGTGCCGAACGCCGCACTCAGAAATGCGGAACGTACCGGCGTGCCGCAGATCACGGCACCGTTCGAACTTGCCCAGGGCGGACGCGGTTTCGTGATTTACGTGCCGGTTATCGACGGCGGAAGCATCACGGGCTTCATCAACATGGTGTTTCGTGCCGAGGCTTTTATCCGTTCCGCCCTGCCCGTCGATGGGAAACAGGATTTCGACCTGCACATTTATGACGGGGACAAGCTCGTTTATGAGAATCACAAGGCGACGCATATAATCGAGCCGCATCTCAAGAGCTTCGCAGTGGGCACCCGGACCTGGACAATCTCGACAGCGCCGACCGTCCTGAGCCGAAGTGATTATTCAACCGCCAGCAACAATCTCATCTTGCTGTTCGGTCTTGTTTTCTCGTTGTTGCTGCCATTGATTCTGTTTCAGTTGTTGCGCCGGAACGCCGAACTTCGCGCCACCCAGCGCCGGCTTGCCGATTTTGCGGATATCAGCTCCGACTGGTTCTGGGAAACGGACAACAAACTGCGCTTCTCGTATTTCTCGTCCCGTTTCGAGGAAGTTTCAGGCGTGGAACCGGTCCGCTTTATCGGCAAGACGCGCGAGGAAGTGGGGGCGCCGGAAGCCGATCCCTATCAGTATCAGGCGATGCTCGACAACATGCAGCACCGCCTGCCGTTCCGTGACTTCGAGCATTCCCGCATCAAACCCAACGGTATTAAAACCTATATATCGATCAGCGGCAGGCCGGCGTATGACGAAAACGGCGACTTTATCGGTTACCGTGGCGTCGGTCAGGACATCACCGAGCGCAGGACCAACCAGAAAGCCCTGAATGACGCCCTGGTCGCTTCGGAAGAGGCGAACCGCGCGAAGTCCGAATTTCTGGCGACCATGAGCCATGAATTCCGCACACCGTTGAATGCGATTATCGGTTTCAGCGAAATGCTCAAGGAGGAATACTTCGGCAAGCTTGGCGCCCAGAATTATCTCGATTACGCGGCGGACATCCATCGCAGCGGCAAGCACATGCTGGACCTCGTCAACGACATCCTCGATTTCTCGGCGATCGAGGCGTCGAAGCGGCAGATGTTGATGGAAAATTTCTCCTTTGCGGGCATCCTCAGGGACGGTATTCGCAATGTGGAAACCCAGGCGCAACAGAAGAACCTGACCCTGAATCAGGACCTGCCCGCCGATCTGCCCGATGTCCACGCCGACAAACGTTCTGTCTATCAGATTGTTCTCAATCTTCTGTCGAATGCGGTAAAGTTCACCGAACCGGGCGGCAGTGTCACCGTTGAAGCATCGTACGACGATAAGAATTTTTCATTCAGTGTGAGCGATACGGGTATCGGTATTGCCACCGAGAATCTGGCGACGATTACGGAGCCGTTTTCGCAAACGCACAGCAATCCGCATATTGCCGGGACCGGTACCGGACTCGGATTGACGATCGTCAAGTCGCTTGTCGAAGCGCACAGCGGGCGGTTGTCGATTGAAAGCGCACCCGGTGTCGGCACCCGGGTTACGGTCACCCTGCCACGCCAAAACGTGTAAGCTGGGGGTGTTGCCGCAAAAACCGGAGTTCCCATATCAGGAAAATGCGCACTCTCTTTTTCACGGGTCTCATGCTTCTGCTGTTCAGCGCCGGTACAGCCGGTGCCGATCAGAAGAGCCCGATGCTGGCCGGACTTTTCAAGCAACTGCAAATCGTGACCGATCCCGTCGCTGTCGCCGATACGGAGCGTCAGATCTGGCGGATCTGGAGCCTTCCCGATAACCGCAAGGCAAGCATCCCTTTCGCGCAGGGGGTGATTTCGATGAACGAGGGCAAGCTGAAACAGGCCCGCGCACTGTTCAGTAACGTCATCGAAACGGCACCGGATTTCGCCGAAGGCTGGAACAAGCGGGCAACGGTCGCCTATTACCTTGGCGATTATGAAGGTTCGGTGCTCGACATCCGCAAAACCCTCTCGCTTGAGCCGCGTCATTTCGGCGCCCTGTCGGGCCTGGCGCTGATCTATCAGACTATCGGCCTGGAAGCACAGGCGCTCGACGTACTGATCCAGGTCAAGGAAATCTATCCCGGCATGCCCGGTCTCGATGAACGGATGCGCGAACTGCGCGACATCATCGCCGCCAAGAAAACCTGAGTATGCCAAAACGGTATTTGCACGGTATTAGCGGGTACGGGGATCAGCCGGGCCCGTCGTTGGCGGCGTCGTCGCGGGATTTCTCCCGCCGCATCTTGTCGTCGCGCAGAAAGCCCAGTATGCGCAAGGCACCGGCGAAGGTGAATGCCGCCATGCCGAGCAGTGCCGCGATGAACAAAATCGCCTCGTCCGGCGGCGTCTTGTCCGGAAAGACCAGCGGATAGCCGAAATACAGCCCGACAAAGGCAAGCGGCCACAGTACGGCGAGGATCAAATACAGCATTTGCGCACGCTAACATGTGATCGGGCTTTGCGGAATCCCCGCGCGCGCCCTAAATTGGGGCGCAACACTGCGAATGGAGAGGTTTTCGATGAAAACAGCCGTGCAAAGCCGGTTCGACGATGCGCTTTTGGGCGTGCTGCGTCAGATTGTCGGCGAGCGGGTGACGACGGCCGACGCGATCCGCGAGCAGCATGGCCGCGACGAGTCGTTCCACCCCTGTATTCCGCCCGATGCGGTGGTCTTCGCGCATTCCACCGATGAGGTCTCAAGGGTCGTCAGCGCCTGTGCCGAACGCGGCGTGCCGATCATTCCTTTCGGCACCGGCACTTCGTTGGAAGGCCACGTCGCGGCTCTCGAAGGCGGCGTCAGCATCGACGTTTCACAGATGAACCGGGTTCTGGAAGTGCATGCCGAGGATCTGGATTGCCGCGTACAGCCCGGCGTCACGCGCAAGCAGCTGAATGAATACCTGCGCGATACGGGGCTTTTCTTTCCGATCGACCCCGGCGCCGATGCGTCGCTGGGCGGCATGACCGCGACCCGGGCGTCGGGGACCAATGCGGTGCGCTACGGCACGATGCGCGAGAACGTTTTGTCGCTTGAAGTCGTCATGGCAGACGGACGGGTTATTCGTACCGCCAGACGCTCCAAGAAAACCTCCGCCGGCTACGATCTGACACGGTTGTTCGTCGGCTCCGAAGGCACGCTTGGCGTGATTACCGAAGTGACGCTGCGGCTTTACGGCATTCCCGAAGCCATGTCGGCGGCGGTATGTTCGTTTCCGGATATGGAAAGCGCCGTCAACACGGTCATCCTGACCATTCAGTCCGGCGTCCCGGTGGCGCGCATCGAGCTTCTGGACGATGTGCAGATGGATGCCTGCAACAAGTACTCCGGCCTCGACTATCCGGTGCGACCGACCCTGTTTTTCGAGTTTCACGGCTCCGAGCGCGGCGTCGTCGAACAGGTCGAGCAGGTGCAGGGGATTGCCGGGGATTTCGGCGCCTCCGAGTTCAAATGGGCGCAAAAACCGGAAGACCGCTCGAAACTGTGGCAGGCCCGCCATGATGCGTATTATGCCGGGATCGCGCTGCGTCCCGGCGCCAAGGGCATCGCCACCGACGTCTGCGTGCCGATCTCGAAACTGGCGGAATGCATCCTCGAAACGCAGAAGGATATCGCCGAAAGCGGTCTGATCGCGCCCATCGTCGGCCACGTCGGCGACGGCAATTTCCATCTGGTGATGGTCGTCGACCCCGACGATGCCGATGAAATGGCCCGCGCCGAGGCCCTGAACGAACGCATGGTCATGCGCGCGCTCGCCATGGACGGGACGTGCACCGGCGAACATGGTGTCGGCTACGGCAAAATCGGTTTCCTCGAGGCCGAGCACGGCGAAGCGCTTTCGGTGATGCGCGACATCAAACGTGCGCTGGATCCCGGGAACATCATGAATCCGGGCAAGATCATCCGCCTGTAGAACACCCTGAGTAAGAAAACATTCCGACGATAGGACGACCCCGTTATGCCTGAACCGAAAGACCTGCTCCGTCAGTTGGCCGATGCCGCGATCCGCGCCGCCGATCCCGCCGTCCGTGTCCCGCCGATCCTGCCCGCGCAACCGAAGAAAGCCATCGTGCTGGGCGCGGGCAAGGCGTCGGCGGCGATGGCACGGGCGATCGAACAGGCGTGGCCCGACACCGAGTTGTCCGGCATCGTCGTCACGCGTTACGGCTACGATGTGGAATGCGCGCACATCGAAATCGTGCTGGCGGCGCACCCGGTCCCGGACGATGCCGGGCGTGAGGCGGCGCGGCGTATTCTGGAAATGGCGAAAAGCGCAGGTGCCGACGATCTGGTCATCGCGCTGATGTCGGGCGGCGGTTCGGCGCTGTTGACGGCGCCCGCCGACGGAATTTCGTTTGCCGATAAGCAGGAGGTCAACCGACAGCTGTTACGCTCGGGCGCGGACATCGTCGAGATGAACACGATCCGCAAACATATCTCGGCCATCAAGGGCGGCCGCCTTGCCGCCGCGGCGCACCCGGCCAGGGTACTGAGCATCCTGATTTCCGATGTGCCGGGCGACGACCCGGCGGTCATCGGTTCAGGGCCGACGGTGCCGGATCCGACGACCTTCGCCGATGCCCTGGCGGTGGTCGAAAAGTATCAAATGCAGTTGCCTGAAAGCGTGCGCCGCCATCTTGAAGCCGGCGCCGACGAAACCCCGAAACCGGACTCTGCGGTGTTCGGCGGGAACGAACTGGTGTTCGCCGCGAAGCCCGACAAAAGCATCGAAGCGGCGGCGGAGGTGGCCCGGGCGGCCGGGTACGCGGTGGTCGATCTCGGCGACCTGGTCGAGGGCGAGGCTCGGGATGTCGGCGGCGAGCACGCCGCGCTGGCGCTGAAATGCCGGGACGGAAGCGGCCCGGCGAAAGCGCCCTGCGTCATTCTGTCGGGCGGCGAGACGACCGTGACGATGAGCGGCAACGGCCGCGGCGGGCGCAATACGGAATACCTGCTGGGGGTTTGCGCGCGGCTCGGCGGGGCGGACGGTATTTATGCCGTGGCCTGCGATACCGACGGCGTCGACGGCAGCGAGGACAATGCCGGCGCGTTCATTGATCCGACCACACTGGCGCGTGCCGAAGCGACCGGCCTGAGCGTCGCCGCAGCGCTTGCGAACAACGATGCATACACCTTGTTCGATAACACCGGCGACCTTCTGGTGACCGGCCCGACATATACGAACGTCAACGATTTCCGGGCAATTGTTGTCACGTAACCGTTACGTGCAGCCGATTGCCCGTGTCCCGATGAGTCGTTACCATATGCACCTCGGCAATGTATCTTGCGCGCTGAAGAGATAAGCTTTATCCGGACTGGAGACGACTCCGTGAAGAAAATTCTGTGGGCAATCGGTGGTTTGATCGGCCTCATGGTGATTGCGGTCGTGGTTGTGCCGAACGTCATCGACTGGAATTCCTACAAGCCCGAAATTTCCGAACAAGTCCGGAAGCTGACCGGCCGCGATCTGGTCATCGCCGGTGATATCGACCTCAAAATTCTGCCGTCCCCGGTGCTGATCGCCGAGAAGGTCTCGCTGTCGAGCATTGAAGGCGCACAGTCGCCCGATCTGGCGTCGTTGCGTTCGGTGGAGGTGCGCATCGCGCTGGCGCCGCTGCTGGGCGGCAACCTGAGCGTTGAGACGGTACGTCTCGTCGAGCCGCAGATTTTCCTCGAAGTGCTGGCGGATGGCCGCACGTCCTGGGACATTGCCGTGCCAAAAACCGATACCGCCGATAAAGCCGAGACGGCGACGGCAGGACCGGCATCGGGGAACGGCTCAAGCGGCGGACCTGACATTGCGCTCGGCAATTTTGAAATCGTCGACGGATCGCTGACCTACAAGGACGCGGCCTCGAAAACGCACGAAACGATTACCGACATCGATCTCACACTGGATGCCGCCTCGCTGACGGCAGGGCCGTTCCGCGCGCAGGGATCGCTGGTCGCCAAGGGGATGCGCCTCGGTATCAGTGCCGACATCGGCGAGATTATCGGCGCCAGCACGTTCCCGCTTGATCTGTCCGTCATGATCGGCGGCGAAAGCGCCAAGCTGAGCCTTTCAGGCACGGTCCTCAATCTGAACGAAACACCGCGCTTCCGTGGCACGCTGAACCTCGCCAGCGCCAATATCGGCAAGGTCGTCAGTGCGCTTGCCGATGGCGCATCGTTGCCGGCGCCGCTGGGCCAGCCGCTGTCGATGGCAGGGTCACTGGATGCCTCGGCACAGTCGCTGGCGCTCGATGACCTGCGTCTCGACTTCGGCGGCGCCAAGGGCAAAGGCAAGGTCGCGGGCAGCTTCAGCGGCGTGCCGAAGATCACCGCAACGATGAGCATCGACAAGATCGATGCCGATCCATGGTTAAAGGCCGTGCCGGAAACATCCGAGGCCGCCGCAGTCGATGGCGGGGGGGCCGCATCGGCCGTGAGCGGGGCAATGCCCGCCGCTTCCGATGCTGCTGCCGCGCCGTTCGCATTGCCCTCGGGCATCGCCGCTTCGTTGTCGTTCCGCATCGGCGAGGTGTCGCTGAAAGGCGATCGTATCCGCAACGCCGTGCTTAATGCCGAGTTGGCAAATGGCGAACTGACCCTGTCGCAGTTGTCCCTGCAGGGGCCAGGCGGCACCGATCTGGCGGTTTTCGGGTTCCTTTCTGCGAAGGACGGCAAGCCTGCCTTTGACGGTCAGGTACAGGCGAAGGTCGCCGAGCCGCAGACCCTGATGAAATGGGCCGGGGCCGACACCGCCGCCCTGAAACAGGGCAAGCCAGGTGCGCTGAGCCTCAATCTCGAAGCCGGTGCGACACCGGATGCGGTGTCGGTACGCAAGCTGTCGCTGGCTTTCGACAAAACGAATATCAGCGGTGCGGCGACGATTGCGCTGAGGGCGCGCCCGGGTATCGGTGCGTCTGTGGTTGTCGACCAGATCGATCTCGATGCCTATCTGGCCGATACGCCCGCCGCCGTGAATGAGCCCGCGCCCCGGGACACAGGCGCCGAGAGCGGGACCGCCGCCCCCACGGGCGATGCCGGGCCGGGGCCGGACGGCGGGATGTTCGATGCCCTGAGGCCGCTTGGTTCGTTCGATGCCAATCTGCGCGCCAATGTCGGTAAGTTGAAGGTGGCCGGCATCGCTGCCAGCAATATCGCCGCCGACATCAGCCTCGTGCAGGGCGATTTGACGATCAACAAGATTTCCGTTGCCGACGCGTTGTCGTCGGGTGTGTCGATCACCGGTGCGATCCTCGGGCTTGACGGCACACCGACGGCGAAGGCGCTGGCGGTGCGCGCCGAGTTGCGCGATCTGGGTAAAATTGCCGCCCTGACCGGCGCGGAACTGCCTGTTCCGGCGAAAACGCTGGGCAAAGTCAGTGTCGCGACGGATATCAACGGCGACCTGACCCAGCCGTCGCTGACGTCAACCATCAAGGCGATGGCGGCGACGCTGGATGCGAATGGCCGGCTCAAGCTGCTCGATCCGGCGAACATGTTCGATCTCGGTGTACGCGTGCGTCATGGCGACACGGCGGGCCTGCTGCGCAAGCTCGGCGCGGCTTACCGACCGGCCGGGGATATCGGTGGGCTCGATCTGACGACGACGCTCAAGGGCGGTGCGGATGCATTCTCGTTCTCCAAGCTGACGGCGGCCATCGGCGCGGTTCAGGTGAACGGCGAAGGGACGGTTCGCCTTGCCGGGGCGCGGCCGAAAATCACGACGACACTGAGCACCGGGAATGTCGTCATCGATCCGTTCCTGCCGGCAAAGAAATCCGCGTCGCTCAAACCGGATGCGCCGGCCCGTGTGATCCCGGCGCGCTTTATCGTGCCGGAAAGCGGCAGAGCCGACCTCAGGCATCTGATCGCCTCGGTGTCGGAGCGCTGGCCGACGACGCCGATCGATCTGTCGGCGCTGACGGCCGCCGATGCGGATATCACACTGACGTCGCCGCGCATTTCCTATCACGAGTACAATCTCGATGGCGCCAAGCTGCTGGGCGGTGTCGAGAACGGCGTCCTCAAGGTCAACGAATTTTCCGGTGTCGTCTTCGGCGGTGCCGTACAGTCGCAGGCGACGGTCAATGCCGCGGGGGCACAACCGATGCTGGCGGGACGGGTCACGGTCGGCAACATGGACATCGGCGCGGCGTCGAAGGCCGCCGGGATCGCCGGGACAACGGGGAATCTGACGACGCGTATCGATGTGTCCACGGCCGGACAAAGCGTCGCCGACTGGGTCCGTGCACTGAACGGCAAGGGGGCGATCGAGGTCAAGGGCATCAAGGGGCAGTCGTCGCTGAACGACATGCCGGTGATCGGTCTGGCGCTCGGACCGCTGATGCAGATTTTCGAGGTTCTGAACAGCGGCCTTGGCGGGCTGATCGGCGCCGGCGGCAAGACCAAAATCGGCGAGACCGATGTCACCAGTTCGTTCACCATTGCCAACGGGACCATCAACACCAAGGACACCAAGATCCTCTCCAATATCTACGAGGGGGATATCTCCGGCGATATCAACCTGCCTTTGTGGTCGATGAATATCGGCGGCACGGTCAAGGTCGATCAGGGTTTGCTGGGGGCGGTGCTGGCCAATGTTGCGCGCCTGCCGAGCGAAATTCCGTTCCAGGTCACCGGCAACATCGACAAGCCGAACGTCAAGATACAGTCGTTCAGCGGTGCCGGCAGCGCCGGCGGCCAGGGCATCAAGGTGCCGGGCCTCGACAAATTGGAAAAGAAAGTGCCGGGTGTCGGCAATCTGTTGCAGGGAATCCTCGGCGGCGGTTCGTCGACGCAGCAGCAAACGGCACCGCCGCCGCAGAGCGGCTCCACGGGCGACAGCGGTGCGACGCCACCACCGCAGCCCGCGCCGCAACAACAGCAGCAAACGATCAATCCCGCCGATCTGTTGAACAAGCTGTTCAAGTAAGCCTGTTTCTCTATTCCGGCGCGCTGTTTTCCAGAACGAAAACGCGGAGCGCACTCGACAGGTTGCCGGTACGCGCCTCGTCGACATCGCGGATCAGCGCGCTCAGGCTTTGACCGCGCCTTTTGGCGATTGTGCCGAGCCGGGTCCAGAAGGCATCCTCCAGCGAGATACTGGTGGCATGTCCGGCAATACTGACAGAACGCTTCTTGATGATGGTTGGATCGCCGCCGGTGTCTTCCATCTAGGCGTCCGCAGGCGGAAAGTTGACCTCAATCTTGAGGCCGAAGGGCGCGGTGAAGAATATCTGCCGGTCGCCGCTGGCGGGGATGACGCGGACTTCATATTCATATCCATGTGCCTCAAGGCGCTGCTTCAGGCCCTCAAAGTCGTCGGCCTTGAATGCCACGTGATCGAGCGGGCCGGTGCCACCGTCCTGCGGTGCGGCTTCGACCAGATGAACGATGGCCGGCGTGTCCGGGTCGCCATACAGCCAGGCGCCGGGAAATTTGAACGGCGGCCGGTATCCGGCTTCGAGGCCGAGCACTTCGGTGAAAAATGCCGTCGTGCCCTCAAGGTCATCGGTCCAGACGTTGATGTGATCGAGCTTCATGGTCCCGTTCCTCCGTCGCGGGGAATCTTATTCGGATAACCGCAATCCGCCAACACACTCATTACGTCGTCCTGAACTCGATTCAGGACCCATGGGGCCCGGCACAATGGGCACCTATGTTCATGGACCTTGAATCAAGTTGGGGATTATCCCCTTGCGTCATGTACATGATGGAGATTCAGGGTTATGCTGAAAACCAGTAGCAACTGGACTGGAGACTCCCGCCCCGGGTTTGGGGCAGGATGTGAGGTATGGACACAAAAGAGCCAACTTTTGAGCGTTACGCCGTGACCGTACTCAAGCGCAGCATTATGCATTGGGGAGGGTCTGACACTTGGTTCGCGCTGGCCTCTTACTTTGCAATCGCGATTCTTGCGCTTGCCGGGATCGGCGTCATTGAATCAGCAATAAGTGACGCCTTCCAGAGGGTGCTTTCATGGATCGCTATTGGATGGCTTCTCCTTTTAATGGTGATTATCACGCCATTTCGAATGTGGGCAGAAGGGCAGGAAGAAGTCGCTAAACTAAAGAGCCGATTCGACCCTGTATTACGGCTTACTTTTGACCCTAAAGTTACTGGGTGCCGTGTGCAAACAAACCTCAATCAAGGCCCGAACGCGATCTATTATCGGGTCCGCGTCGAATACCTTGGGACAGGGACGCTCTCTGGTTGTTTCGGTCGCCTTGTTGACGTTACTGGCGACAACACACAAGGAGGCTTTGGGAATAGCCTGCCACTGCCATTTGCTGCCAGCGAGGACGCCGATGCTACATCAAAGGTGCTAATAAGCGGGACGCCCGAATTTCTGGACATTGGGTTTATTACCCAAGGGGGGGCGTTCCATTTAAAGACCGTGGGGGGGCGGATTCCAAACTCAATATCCAAGCTGTTTTCTAATCCAGGATCATACAGATTAAGAGTTCAAGTCGCATCGAGCGTACCAAACACCCCAACTGAAACCATTAATTTGGTGTTGAACTACACCAAAGATTGGCAGACCACGGAGATGACATGTCCCGAGGAAAATTCTTAAGCCTTGAAGAGGCCCGAGAGCAGGACAAGTTAGACCAGTTCTGCAAGGAGCACCCGTCCGAGGGCAAAAAGGAGACGTTTGACCGTCTCCTTGACCGGATGGTTAAGCCTAAAACGCCTGCAAAAGGGCCGGAAGCATGAGGTCCGGGCGCTTGCGGAGATTGTACCGGAACTCGAACTCGCCAAGGTACTTCGGCAGGTGCTTACGGGAGACGTGGACGTGAGTACCGTTGATGCCACGCTTCAACTGCGCCCAGAAGGCTTCGATCCCGTTGACGCCCGCGCCGTCCTTGGTCGCGTATTCGCCAAGCTTGTGGTTGACCTTGACGTGGTTGTAACCGGACTGGTCGATATCCTTGTAGCCGCCAAATTCGTCGGTCTGGATCGTGGACCCCGGAAGCACGTTGGAGAGGATCACGCCCTTCATGGACACCTTGTCGCGGGCGCTGACAACCTTGGTCACAAGCTCGCCGCCACGCTCAAGCATACCGACAACACACGTCTTGTTGCCCTTGTAACCCTGACCCTTGCCTTTGACGGAACCGCCGATCAGCGTTTCATCGACTTCAACGTCATGGCCAACACCGCCAAGCGGGGCGTTGCCGTCCACGTCGCCCATATACTTGCGGATTTCGTGGCCGATCCGCCACGCCGTCTTGTAGGTCACGGAAAGCTGGCGCTGCAATTCCTTGGCGCTGACACCGTGCCGCGTCGTGGTGAACAGGTACATAGCATAAAACCACTTTTGCAGCGGGGTACGGGACTTCTCAAACGGCGTCCCGGCCATAGGGCTGATCTGGTGAGCGCACCACGCGCATTCGTAAACCGGGCGCTTCTTAACACGATGGAACTTGCTCGGCTTGGCGCACTTCGGGCATTCGCCCTGATTGCCAAAGCGGACGTTCCAAAGGTGTTCCAAACAAACATCGTCGTTCGGGAAGCGTTCGAAAAACTGAAGTACGGATTGCGTGGTCATTTCTGTTACCTCCAATACAGAGATAATAGCAAATCCACTTACATGACGCAAGGGGATAATCCCCAATCAAGTTCAGGGTGACGGTTTGTCGTGCGATTACAATTTCCCTATAAACGCGCAGATGGCGTCGACGGCATCGGCGATGTTCTGCTCTTCCGTGAATCCGGATTTCTTGCGCGGTTTCAGACCGTGATCGCCGTCGGGTGCCCAGTGCAGCTTGATCTTTTTCGACAGCGTAAACCCCGGCACTTCTTCGATGGTGCCGAACGGGTCGCGCTCGCCCTGACAGATCAGCGTCGGCGTCTTGAGCGCCGCCAGATGCTCGGTGCGCAGCTTTTCCGGGCGGCCCGGCGGATGGAACGGATAGCCGAGACAGACAAGCCCCCGAACGCCCGCGTCGTCGGCGACCATGCTGGCGATGCGCCCGCCCATGGACTTGCCGCCGATGACCAGCTTGTCCGCGCCCTGATCGGCGATCACGCTCGCCCAAGTTTCTTCCAGCACACGCGCCGGATTGGGCGGTCGTTTTTTGCCGGTCTCGCGGCGCTCCGCCATGTAGGGAAATTCGAAGCGCACGACACGGAAGCCTTTCGCGGCAACGGCGGCAGCAACCTTGTTCATCCAGTCCGAGTCCATCGGTGCTCCGGCGCCGTGTGCCAACGCCAGCGTCAGTGGCGCGGATTTCGGGCCGTCGATGAGGTAGTCGGGATGGCTCATTCTTCGCTCAGTGCGACCCGCTCAACCTTGAACGTGGCGCCGTCGACACCGGTGACCGTCACATGCGTGCCCGCCGGCATGTCATCACCATTCACGCGCCACGTGGTGTCGTCGACGGTGATGCGGCCGACGCCGTCTTCAATCGCCGTGTTGAGCTTGAAAGTACGGCCGATGTATTGCTGGCCGCGCCGATTGAGCGTCGGATGGTCGGATTCCGTCGGTGAACGTTTCGCCCACCAGAGACGCCCGGCGACAACACTGACCACGGACAGCACGGCGAAAATCAGGAACTGCTGCTGCCAGGCAATGTCGGGGACCGCGAATAATATAAACCCCGACACAACGGCGGCAGCGCCGAGCCAGAGGAAAATCACGCCGGGTGCCATCAGTTCCAGGATTACCAGCACGACGGCGAGAATCCACCAGTACCAGAACGTGATGCCGCTCATGACGGTGTGAATGTCGAAACCTTCCTGCATGCGGCTTATTTATCCTCCCACGGGCCGGTGCGCTTCGCGCCTTCACCGAATGCACTTTTCGCCAGTTCGCCGATACCGGCCAGCGAGCCGAGCAGGCTCGTCGCTTCATACGGCAGCAACAGGACCTTCTCGTTATTGGCGGTGCCGATTTCCTGAAGGGCCTCGACGTATTTCTGCGCGACGAAGTAATTGACCGCCTGCACGTCACCCTTGGCGATGGCTTCCGACACCATTGCCGTCGCCTTGGCCTCGGCCTCGGCTTCGCGTTCACGGGCTTCGGCGTCGCGGAAGGCGGCTTCGCGCCGGCCCTCGGCTTCGAGTATCTGCGATTGCTTTTCGCCTTCGGCTTTGAGGATCGCCGCCTGACGGCTGCCTTCGGCCTCGAGAATCTGGGCCCGCTTCTCACGCTCGGCTTTCATTTGGCGCGCCATGGCGTCGACCAGATCGCGCGGTGGCGAGATATCCTTGATTTCAATGCGCGTGACCTTGACGCCCCAGGGGTTGGTCGCTTCGTCGACGACGGTCAGCAGCTTGGTATTGATGTGATCGCGCTGGGACAGCAGCTCGTCGAGGTCCATCGATCCCATCACCGTACGGATGTTGGTCATGGTCAGGTTGAGGATCGCATTTTCAAGGTAATTGACCTCGTATGCGGCCTTGGCAGAGTCGAGGACCTGAAAGAACACGACCCCGTCGACGGTGACCATGGCGTTGTCGCGGGTGATGATTTCCTGCGACGGCACATCGAGCACCTGTTCCATCATGTTCATATGACGCCCGATCCGGTCGATCATTGGAATGATCAGATGCAGGCCGGGAGACAGTGAGCGGGTATATTTGCCGAATCGCTCGACCGTATATTCATATCCCTGCGCCACGGTTTTGACGCCGAGAAAAACGAGTATGACCGCCAGCACCAGCACGGCCACGGCAAACACCGAGAAACCACTGAAAAACTGAAAAAACTCTTCCATCCCGACCGTTCCCTTCAATGCTTATTCTATAATTGCGGGAATGACTTTACAGGATTGTTCGGTGAACGGGATAAAAAAGCGCTTCCGGCAATTACAAACGCCCGCCACCGACGCGGATGTTGGCCCCGGCGATGTAGCCGGCCTTGTCGGACAGCAGGAACCAGATCGCCTCGGCGATCTCTTCCGGCTCGGCGACACGGCCCATGGGGATTTTCTCGGCCTGCGCCTTGAGCCTGTCCTCGCCCGGCATATCGGTGCGGGTCATCCCCGGCGCGACGACGTTGACGCGGATGCCCTCGGCGGCGACTTCCTGGCTGAGCCCGATGGAAAACGAATTCAGCGCCCCCTTGGACGTCGCATACAGCACGCCTATCCCCGGATTGCCCAGGTTCGCCGACCCGCTTGAGACATTGACGATGGCGCCGCCCTTGCCGCCATGTTTCGTCGACATGCGCTTGATGGCTTCGCGCGCGCAGATCATGCAGCCCGTCACGTTGACGGCGAGAAGCTGGGTGATTTCGCCGGGCGTCAGTTCCTCGACCCGTTTTCTGTTGCCGTTGATGCCGGCATTGTTGACGAGCCCGGTGACGGGGCCGAGTTCTTTGTCGACCTGTTCGAACATGGCCACGACCTCGGCCTCGTTCGCGGTATCCGCCTTGACGGCGATGGCTTTGCCGCCCGCTGCGGTGATCCCGGCGACAACGGTGTCGGCAGCTTGCTTGTCGTTCACGTAATTGACGCAGACGGCATCGCCGTGGCTGGCGACGAGTTTCGCGGTTGCAGCGCCGATGCCGCGCGATCCGCCGGTGACGATGGTAACACCGCTCATGATGTAAGGCCTTTCATGTTTGTTTGCGTTTTAAAGTCTGCCGCCGGTGACCCGGATATTGGCGCCGGCGATATGGCTGGCGGCATCGCTGAGCAGGAACCAGATCGCCTCGGCGATCTCAAGCGGTTCGGCGACGCGGCCTATGGGGATGTTTGCGGCCTGTTCGCGGATGCGTTCCGCACTCGGCATGTCGGTCCGGGTCATGCCCGGCGAGACGGCGTTGACGCGGATGCCTTCGCCCGCGACTTCCTGGCTGAGGCCGATGTTGAACGAGTTCAAGGCGCCTTTCGATGTCGCATAGAGCACGCCGAGACCGGGGTTGCCGGTCCCCGCCGCGCGGCTCGATACATTGACGATGGCGCCCCCGTTGCCGCCGTGTTTCGTCGACATGCGCTTGATCGCCTCGCGCGCACACAGGAAACACCCGGTAATGTTGATGTCCAGAAGCCGGCTGATCTCGTCGGCGCCCAGCTCTTCCACCCGGCAATAGCGGCCGTTGCTGCCGGCGTTGTTGACCAGCCCGGTGACGGGGCCGAGTTCCTTGTCGACCTGTTCGAACATGGCCACGACCTCGGCCTCGTTCGATGCGTCGGCCTTGACGGCGATGGCCTTGCCGCCTGCCGCGATGATTTCGGCGACAACGGCGTCGGCGGCTTGCTTGTCGCTCACGTAATTGACGCAGACCGCATCGCCGTGGCTGGCGGCGAGTTTCGCGGTCGCAGCGCCGATGCCGCGTGATCCGCCGGTGACGATGGTGACGCCTGCCATGTTCTTCCCCTCGGTTCTCGGTTAATTGTCAGTCCGCATAATCCGGTTCTTCGCGGTTCAGGATACGTTTGATGCTCTCAAGGTGCAGGCCGGCGCTGTCGCGATGACCGAGCGTCATCTGGTGCGCCGTCTTGGCGGCGATCTCCGGTGACACGGCCTTCAAGGGGCGTCCGGTGCTCATGGCGATGACCTGCGCTTTCGCGGCGCGTTCCAGATAATAAAGATCGTCCCAAGCCTTGGCGATGGAGGGCCCCGTGACCATCACGCCGTGGTTCTTGAGGAACGCGACTGCCTTGTCGCCCATGGCGTCGGCAATGCGGTCGCCCTCATCGGTGTTCAGCGCGAGGCCGTTGAAATTTTCGTCGACGATGGTGCGGCCATAGAATTTGAGCGCCGACTGCCCGGCCCAGACCAGCGGTTCGCCTTCCAGCATGGCCAGCGCCGTCGCGTTCGGCATGTGGGTGTGAAAGGCGGCGCGCGCCGTCGGGTGGCGCATGTGCAGCCGTGCGTGAATAAAGAACGCGGTATCTTCCGGCGTGCCGTTACCCTCGATCACGTTGCCGTCGAAATCGCATATCAACAGCTTCGACGCGGTGATTTCGCTGAAGGCATAGCCGTCGGGGTTGACCAGGAACAGGTCGTCGCGTCCCGGCACCATGTATGAAAAATGATTGCAGATACCTTCGTGCATGCCGAGCCTGGCCGCCATCCGGAAACACGCCGCGAGATCGATGCGCGCCTGACGGATCTCGTCGGTGTCGAGCGACGAGTTGGAAAAATGTCCCGGATCGTTGGCGTCAGGCGTCATCGCTGCTCCCCTTCTGCCCGACCATGGTTTCCGGGCGGACCAGATTGTCGAACGTGGCTTCATCCAGATAGTCGAGGGCGAGGGCGGCCTGTTTCAGGCTCAAACCCTCGGTGTGTGCCTTCTTGGCGATCTCGGCGGCCTTGTCGTAACCGATTTCCGGCGTCAGCGCCGTCACCAGCATCAGCGAGCGGTCGGTCAGTTCTTTGAGGCGCGCTTCGTCGGCTTCGATGCCGTCGACGCAACGCACGCGGAAGCTCTGGATGGCGTCGGCCAGCAGCCGGATCGAGCGCAGGCACGCGGCAACGATCACCGGCTTGAAGACGTTGAGTTCCAGATGGCCGTGCGAGGCGGCGACGGTGACGGTCGTCGCGTTGCCCATGACCTGACAGCAGACCTGCGTCAGCGCTTCGGCCTGCGTCGGGTTGACCTTGCCCGGCATGATCGACGAGCCGGGCTCGTTGGCGGGCAGGATCAACTCGCCCAGTCCCGAGCGCGGGCCGGAGCCCAACAGCCGGATGTCGTTGGCGATCTTCATCATACTGGCGGCGATGGTGTTGAGCTTGCCGGCCAGATTGACCAGCGCATCCTCGCTTGCCAATGCATAGAACTTGTTGGGGCAGGTGCGGAACGGCAGGCCGGTGATCGAGGCGACTTCTTCCGCGAACAGGGTGTCGAAGCCTTCGGGCGCGTTGAGACCGGTGCCGACGGCGGTGCCGCCCTGCGCCAGTTCGTAAATCTGGTTCAGCGACTTCTTCAGCCGCTCGATGTTTTCCGCCACCATGTGCGCATAGCCGGAAAATTCCTGGCCCAGCGTCATCGGCGTCGCGTCCTGCAGGTGCGTGCGGCCGATCTTGACCAGATCGGCAAATGCTTCTGTCTTGGCTTCGAGGCTTTTCTGCAGCCCGTCCATGGCCGGCATCAGCCGCTCCGTGGTTTCCAGCGCCAGCGCGATGTGCATGGCGGTCGGGAAGCTGTCGTTCGACGATTGCGACATGTTGACGTGATCGTTCGGATGCACCGGCGTCTTCGAGCCCATTTCGCCGCCTATGATCTCGATGGCGCGGTTGGCGATGACCTCGTTCAAATTCATGTTGGTCTGGGTGCCGGACCCGGTCTGCCAGATCACCAGCGGAAAATGGTCGTCGAGCTTGCGGTCGGATATCTCGGATGCCGCCTGTGAAATGGCCGCGCCGATTTTTTCGTCGAGCACCTTGAGCGCGACGTTGGCCCGCGCCGCCGCTTCCTTCTGGATCGCGAAGGCGTGGATCAGTTCGACCGGCATGCGCTCGCGTTCGTCGCCGATCGGGAAATTGCGCTTCGAGCGTTCGGTCTGCGCGCCCCAGTATTTATCCGCCGGAACGTCGATCTCGCCGATGCTGTCGGTCTCTATGCGTTTGTCGGTCACTTGCGTATATCTCCCAACGTCATCCTTCGAGACGCCCCGGACAGGGTCCGGGCCTCCTCAGGATGAGGAGGTTACTAGAGAATCCTCATTCTGAGGAGGCCGAAGGCCGTCTCGAAGAATAAGGATTTCTGCCTTACGCCGGCACCGGGCGTTTGAACTCGGCGAAGAAGTCGTTGCCCTTGTCGTCGACGACGATGAAGGCCGGGAAGTTTTCGATCTCGATCTTCCAGATCGCTTCCATGCCCAGTTCCTCGTATTCCAGCAGTTCGACCTTGGTGATGCAGTCCTGTGCCAGACGCGCCGCCGGGCCGCCGATGGAGCCGAGATAGAACCCGCCGTGGTTCTTGCAGGCGTCGGTCACGGCCTGTGAGCGGTTGCCCTTGGCGAGCATGATCATGGAACCGCCCGCCGCCTGGAATTGTTCGACGTAAGAGTCCATGCGCCCCGCCGTGGTCGGCCCGAATGAGCCCGAGGCATAGCCTTCGGGCGTCTTCGCCGGACCGGCGTAATAGACCGGGTGATCCTTGAAGTACTGCGGCAGGCCTTCGCCGGCATCGAGCCGTTCCTTGAGCTTGGCGTGCGCGATATCGCGCGCCACGATCAGCGTGCCGGTCAGCGATACACGGGTCTTGACCGGGTGCTTCGACAGCTCGGCCAGAACGTCGGCCATCGGCCGGCGCAGGTCGATATCGACGACGTCACCGCCCAGCGCGGCGTCGGTGATGTCGGGCAGGTACTTGGCCGGATTGTGTTCGAGCTGTTCGAGGAACACGCCGTCCTTGGTGATCTTGCCCTTGACCTGACGGTCGGCGGAACACGATACGCCGATGCCAACCGGGCAGCTTGCGCCGTGGCGGGGCAGGCGGATGACGCGCACATCGTGGCAGAAGTACTTGCCGCCGAACTGCGCGCCGATGCCCATGTCCTGGGTCATCTTGAGGACGCGTTCCTCCCATTCCAGATCGCGGTACGCCTCGCCATGGTTGCCGCCATGGGTCGGCAGCGCGTCGTAATAGTGCGTCGACGCCATCTTGACGGTCTTCAGGCAGGTTTCAGCGGAGGTGCCGCCGATGACGATGGCAAGGTGATAAGGCGGGCAGGCCGCGGTGCCCAGCGTGCGGATTTTCTCGTCGAGGAAGTCCATCAGCCGGGCTTCGTTCAGCAGCGCCTTGGTTTCCTGATACAGGAATGTCTTGTTGGCCGACCCGCCGCCCTTGGCGACGAACTGGAACTTGTAAGCGTCGCCTTCGTCGGCATACAGATCGATCTGCGCGGGCAGGTTATCGCCGGTGTTCACTTCGGCGAACATGTCGACGGGCGAGACCTGGGAATAGCGCAGGTTGGTTTCCAGGTACGTCTTGCGCACGCCTTCGGAAATCGCCGCTTCGTCGCCGCCGCCGGTCCAGATGTTCTGGCCCTTCTTGCCCATAACGATGGCGGTGCCGGTGTCCTGGCACATGGGCAGGATACCGCCCGCCGCGATGTTGGCGTTTTTCAAAAGATCGAACGCGACGAAGCGGTCGTTATCCGATGCTTCGGGATCGTCGAGAATGTTTCTGAGCTGCTGCAGGTGTCCCGGGCGCAACAGGTGCGAGACATCCTTGAAAGCCTCGAACGTGAGCAGCTTGATCGCTTCCGGATCGACCCTGACGATTTCCTGATCGCCGAATTTTTCGACGCTCACGTAGTCGTCGGTGAGTTTACGGTAAGGGGTTTCGTCCGGTCCCAGCGGGAACATGGTGTGGTGCACGTAATCGCTCATGACTTGCTCGCTCTTGTATTTGAATACGCCGCAATGGGCGCCGGATCGGGTTATTTTTTGCGGAAGCTGTCCAGCGCGATGACTTCGCCGGTTTTCTTGTCGTCATCGTCCGCGGTGGAATCTTCCATGCCGGTATCGTTCAGCCGTGCCGCCGGGTCGATGCCCAGTTCTTCCGGTGTCAGTTCGTCTGCGTCTTCGTCCTCGTCGTCGAGATCGACCGACTTCAGTTGCAGACCGAAGCTGACGGACGGATCGGCGAACGAGGTGATGGCGTCGAACGGGATCGACAGATGCTCGGGCCGGCCGCCGAAGCGGAGCTTGATCGTGAAGCCGTCGTCGCTGACGCTCAGACCCTCGAACTGGTGCTGCAGGACGATGGTCATTTCTTCCGGGTATTCGGCGGTGAGCCAGTCGGCGATGTTGACGTCCGGATGATCGGTCCTGAACGTGATATAGAAATGATGGTCGCCGGGAAGGCCCATCTCTTCGATGGTGGTGAGCGAACGGCGGATCACGCCGCGAAGGGCGTCTTCGATCCACAGATCGTATCTCAGGATATCGCTGTCTTCGTCTATCATAGGGGTAATGTAGACGTAACGCCCCGATGGTTAAAGACAGAATGGGACAGGCCGGATACTTATACTACCGGCGAGCCGTACCCCCAGCTATACGGAATCGGGCCGGACAGCGCGATTTCGTCGCCGTCCTGCATGACGTAGTCCAGATTGATCTCGCCGCACATCCGTTTGCTGACGTCGCGGCCGTTGGCCCAGACGATGAACAGCGCGCTTTTTTCGATGCCGAGCGTGCGCACCAGGTCTGCCAGCGTGTCACCCGCCTGCATGGCGAGATCGCGCAGGCGCGGCCCACCGTCGGCGGCGCGGACCGAGTTGAACATCTTGGCGCGGACGATGATCGGGATGTCCCGGGAATTGTGGCCGATGTGGCCGTGATCTTCTGTATGAACGTCCATCGGGACCTCCGTGATTGAACCTGATCGAAATTAGCACCGCAATGGCGGCGGGGCCTTGACCTCGGTCAAACGGAGAGGGGATTTGACAAATAAAGTGGGGGGCTTCTGTTGCCAGGTGCCCCCCGAACCCCGTAGTCGTTATGGCGTGTTAGGCCGCGACTGCAAGTGCTTGATTGTCGTTGGCACTTGTGAAAATGGCCCGGTAACGGCGGAACCATGCCGAGTGAAAACTTAACCTTTACTACGCGCGTCGATCCTGTTTCACCCCCATCAACTTGCCCCGTATCGGGACAGGAAAACTTGGTGGAGGTGCCGGGTACCGCCCCCGGGTCCGCAACGCTTATTCCGAAAAGCGTTTATCACCATAGCTGGACAAGCCAGCACGGCTAATATGCGCTTAACGGCGCATTTTCGCAAGGGGACAGGGGGATAGGCGCAGGGAAGTGTGCTTAGGAATATGAACGCCGTCCGGAACGCGATTCAGGACCCATGGGCGGCCGCGCTGAATGAGCCGTATGGATCCTAAATCAAGTTTGGGGTGACGTGGGTCAGGGGGCATCGTACCGATTGCGCGCCGCCCGCTGGCGGCTAGAATGCCGGAAAGGGGAGAGAGCGGCTGTCCATCATCCAGAAAATCACCGACAACATCATCGCCGGGATCGCCGCCAAGGCCAGGGCTGAAAAGCGCGGGCTTTTGCTGGTCTCATCGGGTGGGCTCGGTGACACGATCCTGTTCTCGCTGATGGCCGAACGCTTCATGGCACTGGTCCCCGATGACGAGGACGTGACGCTGGTGGTCCGCGCCGAAAGCCGGTTTGCGAGCTTCCTGTTTCCCGACCGGGTCAGGATGATGCCCATCGATTACCGCCGCTTCATCAAAAACGCGGCGTACCGGATCGGCGTCAGCCGCCAGATCCGCGATTTCGGCGTCCGTAGCGCGATCAGCACCGATCACCTGCGCCTGCCGACGGTCGACGACGTGATGATCATGGCGTCGGGCGCCACCGAGCGCGCTGCACTGTCGCCCAGAAGCTGGCCCAAGCACGACACGGCGCTGCAAAAGCACAGGAACTGGTACACGCGCTGGGTCGATCCCGATCCGCAAATGGCACACCGGTTGATCCGCTGGTGGGAACTGGCGAACGCGCTCAGCGGCGAAAAAGCACCTGTACCGAAGGTCCGCTTCGATACGGCGCGCCTGCCCGATGCCGTCACCGGCCCGCGCCCGCACATCGTGTTGCATCCGTTTTCCGCCATCGCCGAACGCGAGGCCGCGCCCGAAGTATTCATGGCCATTGCCGAGGCGTTCCGGGGCACCCACGACATCGTCCTGTCGGCGGGGCCGAACGACCTGGAGCGCGCGCCACGGCATGCGGCGCTGGCGGCGATGACGGGGGTCCGTGTCGATGTCAGCGACCTGCGCACCAAGGCGGCGCTTCTGCGCGGCGCGGCGCTGGCGGTCAGCGTCGATACCTCGATCATGCATCTGGCGGTGGGGGTGGGGACGCCGACGCTGTGTCTGGCGTCGGCCGCGCACATCGTCGACAGCGTGCCGTATGATTCGCGGATGACACCCGAAAATGTCCGCTTCGAGGTGCCGGACATCGACTGTGCCGGATGCCTTGGGCAGTGTATTCATCCGCTGGAAAACGGGCGATATCATTGCCTTACGCAGATCACGCCGGCGCGCGCGCTGGATGCGGCACGCGAGGTGTTGGCACGGCGCGCGGGGGGCGCGTAAAATCCGCCCATGCAACAGTATCTCGATCTTCTCAGGCACATTCGCGACACCGGCACCTTCCGCGGCGACCGCACCGGCACCGGCACGCAGGCCGTATTCGGCTATCAGATGCGATTCGACCTGGCCGACGGCTTTCCCATTCTGACGACTAAGAAACTGCACCTGAAGTCGATCATTCACGAGCTGCTGTGGTTTCTGAACGGCGACACCAACATCAAGTACCTGAACGAGCACGGCGTTTCGATCTGGGACGAATGGGCCGACGAGAACGGCGAGCTTGGCCCGGTGTACGGCCGCCAGTGGCGCTCGTGGGCGACGCCGGACGGGCGCAGCATCGATCAGATCGACTGGGTGATCCGCGAAATCCGCGAGCGGCCGAATTCGCGGCGCATGGTCGTCAGCGCCTGGAATCCGGCCGACATCGACGACATGGCGCTGCCGCCGTGCCACTGCATGTTCCAGTTCCAGGTTATGGACGGGCGCTTGAACTGCCAGCTTTACCAGCGTTCGTGCGATGTCTTTCTGGGGGTGCCGTTCAACATCGCCAGCTATGCGCTGTTGCTGATGATGATGGCGCAGGTGACGGGGCTGAAGCCGGGCGTGTTCGTACACACGCTGGGCGATGCGCATCTGTATGCCAATCACCTGGATCAGGCGGATCTGCAGCTTTCGCGTGAACCGCTTGCGTTGCCGACCATGCGCCTGAACCCGGACGTCACCGACATTGCCGGGTTCAAGTACGAAGATTTCACCCTCGAAGGGTACGAATCCCACCCGCACATCAAAGCCCCGATCGCGGTCTGATGGAAATCGTTCTTGTCGTCGCCGTGTCTGAGAACCGGGTCATTGGCCGCGACGGCGACCTGCCGTGGAAAATCTCCGCCGATCTCAAGCATTTCAAGCGCGTCACCATGGGCCATCCGGTGGTCATGGGGCGGCGAACGTGGGAAAGCCTGCCGTTTCCGCTGCCGGGGCGCCGCAACATTGTCATCACGCGCAATCCGGATGTTACGTTCGAAGGGGCGGACAAGGTCGGCACCATTGATGGTGCGCTTGATCTGTGCCGCGACGACGGCGCCGAAAAAGCCATGATCATCGGCGGCGGGCAGATTTACGCGGAAATCTTCGACGATGCCGACGTGATCGAGCTGACCGAAGTCCATGCGGTGATCGACGGCGATACCCTGTTTCCGGAAATCGATCCGGAAGAATGGGAAGAAACCCGTCGCGAACGCCATCCCGCGGAAACGCCGGGCGGCCCGGCCTTCAGTTTCGTGCGCCTCGAGCGACGCCCCTAGCGCGTTCCGGCACGACTCCGCCGATTGATCCAAGTCATCCAATTGTCCCTATTTTCGGCTATAATCCCGCATCACCTGAAAACAAAGGAGTGGAGGATTATTCATGCCGAAAGTTTCAATGTCTCAGGATTTGAACGTTTCCGCCGATCAGCTCTGGCAGATGATCGGTCATTTCAACGCGCTGCCCGACTGGCATCCGGGGGTCGAGAGCTCGGAATTGAAGGAAGAAGGTCAGACCCGCAAGCTGAGCCTCGCCGGCGGCGGGACGATCATTGAGAAGCTGGAGCACAAGGACGACAACTCGCGCACCTATACTTATTCCATTGTCGACAGTCCGCTGCCGGTGAAAAACTATACGGCGACACTGAAAGTCACGGGCGAGGGCGACAATTCGAGCGTCGAATGGTCGAGCGAGTTTGAAGCCGCCGGATCGGCTGAGAACGATGCGCTGAAGGCAATCGCCGACGTTTATCAGGCCGGGTTCGACAATCTGAAGAAGATGTTCGGCGGTTAGGCGGCGTTGGCGTCCGTCAGGGGCTCACGTTCCCACGGTGGCACGCCGGTGAACGCGTTGGCGAGGAAATCGACGAACGCACGGACGTTCGGCGACAGGTTGCGCCTGTTCGGATAGATCGCGAGGATATCGGCCGCATCCTCGGCATAGTCGGGCAGGACCCGGACCAGACGGCCGTCGCTCAATTCATCGTGCACAAGGTAGGTCGAGAGCTTGGCAATACCGAGCCCGTCCAGCGCCGCATGCAGCAGCGCATCCGAACTGTTGGTTTCGAAGTTGCCGGTGATGCGCCGTGCGACCCGGGAGTGCCCGTCGTTCATCTGCCAGTTGTTAAACTTTTCGACCGTGGACAGGCGCAGGCAGTTGTGATCGGCAAGGTCTTCTGGCGTCTTCGGTTCGCCGTGTGCCTTGATATAACTCGGCGCGGCGCAGAAAATGCGGGTATTGGAGGCCAGCTTCCGCGCCACCATCGACGTGTCCGATATCTGTTCGGTAAAGCGGATCGCGACGTCGATCTGCTCGCCGATCAGATCGATATCGCGGTCGGTCAGTTCCAGCGACAGCTTGAGGTCCGGGTTTTTTGCCAGAAACTGCGGCAAAATCGGCAGCAATTGCACCTTGGCGAAGGCCGACGTGGCGGAGATCCGCAGCGTTCCCTGCGGATGATCGAGCCGGGAGGCCACCAAAGCCTCCGCATCTTCGACGCTTTTGGCGATATCGGCGCACCGGCCGTGAAACTCGCGCCCGACTTCGGTCAGGGAAATGCGCCGGGTCGAGCGGTTCAACAGGCGTGCGCCAAGCCGGTCCTCGAGGTTGCCGATTTGACGGCTGATCGCCGAGGGCGTCAGGCCCAATTCACGCGCCGCCGCCGAAAAACCACCGGTTTCAACGACTTTTGCAAACAATATCATTTGGTTAGATATATCCATGACTCTTTCAATTACATGTGCGCATGGCGCAAAAGGGTTATGTCAAAGCAGGGGATTCCGCAGAAAGCCTACGTCAATTATATTGCAATGCAACAACGATGTTGCAACGCAATATAGATATAAACGCAAGCACTGGAGCTTATGACCATGAAACCCATTATTGGCGAGATATCTTACAAGGACATGACGACGGAAGATATTACGCGCTTCCAGCACGAGGCGGAGGTTATGCGGGCCGAAGCCATCCGCGGCATGTTCGTGCATGCCACTCGCAGCGTTACCCATGCGATGGTGCGCGCCGCACATGGCTTTCGCGCCGTCATCAGCAACCCGGGAATTCACCCTACCGCCGGCACGCGCTGACGAACTGCCCGGCTGCGACAGGGATATCGGCTGCGACAGGGACGTTTTCAAAGAAACGTCCACGCAAGAGACCAAGGTTTATTCCGCCCCGCACCGCCGCTTGCTGTTCATCAATGCCACCGAAGCCCGCACCAGGCGCGTGCGGACGGCGACCGCCAACTGTCTGCGCCGGCACAGCAAATCCCTCGGTGAAAAATCCACCGTCGATCCGGCAAAACGGGGTTTGTGACGGAAGCAGTGCTTCGACCGCTTCACAGCTATATTCAGACAGACGGAATCACGCCAATCCAGGAAGGAACATGCCCGACGGCTGGGTTTCCCAGCGGCGTTCCCGGTTAGACGTGCTGCTGGCCTTGTTAGCCGAGATCCGGATCAACTGCCAAGCAACCAGTTGGTACAACGAGTGATCCGTTATGCCTGGCAATTCAGCACGACGGTTGACCCAATTTTTTTTTGAGCGCGCTTTCTTGTGAGCTAAAGTCAGCACAATCATAGGTATGGTGATTTGTGCAGGTAGAAATAGAGCAGCTGAAAATAAAAATTTAACTGATTGATATTAATAGTATTTCATGGCGGGCCGGCGGGATCTGGAGAAATCCATTTACCTATAGTAGTGCAGGATCGCGCCTCGTTTGGATTTGGGTGTGGTCATGGCGATGTCAGGAAGTTTGAATGCACAATGACGACTTTCGCAAAGTCGGAGATGCTGCTGACCGGTTGGACGTTGTTATAGAGACGGCTGTCGATGGCGTTATTCTTATTGACGACATGGGCACGATACAGGTTTTCAATCCTGCGTGCGAAAAGCTTTTCGGTCATACCGCCGAAGACGTTATCGGTAAAAACGTCAAGGTCCTCATGCCGCAGCCCTATTTTGAGGAGCACGACGGCTATCTTGCCAACTACCGCACGACCGGCGAGAAGAAAATCATCGGCATCGGCCGAGAAGTGGCCGGCATGCGGAAAGACGGCACAACCTTTCCGATGGAACTATCCGTTGGTGAAGCGAATCAGGATGAGGGGCGAATATTCGTCGGCATCATTCGCGACATCACCGAACGCAAGGCTGCAGAAGCGGCGTTGCGCGAAAGCGAAGCGCGTATTCGCGCCGTTATCGATACGGCCGTGGACGGCGTAATCATCATTGACGGCGATGCCAGCATCCGAATATTCAACCCGGCCTGCGAACGTTTGTTCGGGTATTGCGCAGAAGACGTTATTGGCCGAAACGTCAAGATGCTCATGCCGGCTCCCTATCGGGAAGAGCACGACGAATACGTTTCGAATTATCGTACCACCGGGATCAAAAAGATCATCGGCATTGGCCGCGAAGTGACGGGACAGCGCAGCGACGGATCGACATTCCCCATGGAACTGTCCGTCGGCGAAGCGCGCGAGCTCGGACAGCCCGTGTTCGTCGGCATCATTCGCGATATCACGGAACGAAAAGCCGCGGAACATGAAATTGAACGAAACGTTCGTGAACTGGCGGCGTTTTCCTATTCTGTCGCCCATGACCTCAAGGCGCCGCTTCGTGCGATCGAGGGGTTTTCCAGCGCGCTGGCAGAAGACTACGGCAAACAACTGGATGGTGCCGCGCAGGAGTATCTGGGCCACATAGCCAACGGTGTTACACACCTGGGGAATATGATCGATGATTTGCTCGAATACAGTCGCGTTGGGCGCGACGAACTCCCGTTTCATTCGGTTCCATTGAAACGCGTTATCGACAATGTCATCAATGCCCACCGCCAAACGATCGAAGAAAAGGATGCTCAGGTAACCGTCGAAGGCGATTGGGGCAAGATCGAGGGGCATGAAACCACCTTGGAAGGCATTTTCCAGAACCTGATCGGCAATGCACTTAAGTTTTCCCATCCTGGAACCGAGCCGGTGGTTGAGGTGCGTGCGGTTGATCACATTCACGAGATAGAGATTTCTGTTAGTGATAACGGCATTGGCGTTCCCGACGATTGCCGGGACAAGATTTTCCAGATTTTCCACCGGCTTCACGGCCGAACTCAATACGCAGGAACGGGAATAGGACTGGCGATCGTCAAAAAAGGGATAAATCTTCACCGGGGCCGCATCACCTTATCGGCAGCACCGGAGGGCGGAACGATCTTTACTGTCGCTTTGCCGAAAAGAAAGCACGAGTGAGCCACTAACATATGGACTGGGTAACCAGGGGGCAGCGGTATCATGGCATCATGCAGAGTACTAATCGTTGAAGATGAAATCGCGGATTCGACATTGCTGCAGCGTGCGTTTTCTAAATCGGCATCCGATGTCGATGTTGACGTTGTCGAAGACGGCTATGACGCCATTTCGTTCCTGATCCCGGACAACGACGATATCGTTCCACCGAAGCCGGATTTTATCGTTCTTGACCTGAAACTGCGTCGGATGGACGGGCATGAGGTCTTACACCGGCTGAAAACCAGTAATCTGACGCAGAAAATCCCCATAGTGGTATTCAGCTCATCGTCCGATCCGGTCGACATCCAACGTGCATATGACCTCGGTGCCAACAGCTACATCGTCAAACCGGTACGCTCCAGCGAACTTACGTACGTCGCAAAATCTCTTCATGACTATTGGTGCAAGGTCAATTGCATGAAAGGCGTGTACAATGATCGCTGACAGCTTCGCCCCTGAGATTCAGAATTTTCGCCTCTTGCTTGTCGAGGATAACGAATTCGATCGCGCAACGATTGAAACCGAGTTCTCACGGCGCACATCCGATGTCACGGTGATGTCGATAGAAAGCGTCAAAAAAGCACTTGAAACATTCAATGCCGATCAGTTCGACGCAGTGGTGACCGATATTGCTCTGCCGGACGGCTCGGGACTTGATGTCATCGTCTTCATACGAAGCAAAGCGACAGACATTCCTATCCTGGCCTTAACGGGATTCGGCTCCGAAGAAATGGCGGTGGACGCCATCAAGCGTGGCGCGAACGACTATCTCGTAAAAAGCAGGGACACATATCAGCGATTGCCGAAGCTCATCGCCGACATGTTACGCGAGAAGCTGCCAGATACTGTACGCACACAGACAACCGCGGAGATCGATACGCTTCAGGCACGTTTCAGAGACTTTGCCGAGGCCGCGTCCGACTGGTTCTGGGAAACCGACAGGGATCATCGGATCCGGTTTGTGAGCGATAGCATCAAGGAAGTTCATGGCATCCAACCGCACGAAATTATCGGCACCGAACTTAACGGGTTTTTGATTTCCGGACAGCCAGACCATCGCGCAGAACTTGAAAGGAGCCTCTCCGAAGCTTCGGGCTTCAAGGATTTGATCTTCGATATTCGTACGCCTCTTGGTGACGTGCACGCGATCCGCCTGAACGGCAAGCCGTATTTCTCGGACACCGATGAGTTCCGGGGGTTTCGCGGCATCGGCACCGATATCACCGCGGACATTCAAAGCGCGATCGAATTGAATGCCGCCAAAATCGAGGCTGAAGAAGCAAACAAGGCGAAAACACGGTTCCTTGCCGTGATGAGCCATGAAATCCGCACCCCGCTCAATGGCATTCTCGGTTTCACCCAGGCGCTGCAAACCGGTATCGGCGGCCCCATTAACGAGAAGCAGGCGGACTATCTGAACGATATAGCCATTTCCGGAGAACACCTCCTGAGTGTGCTGAACGACATTCTTGATATTTCCAAGATAGAAGCAAACCAGTACGAGCTCACTTTTGCTGACGTTGATGTCGCGGATGAAATTTCATCTATTATTCATATCGCGAGGCCGAACGCAGAAATCAAAAAGGTCTTCTTGCAACTTGGCGCAGTCGATGTTGATACGTGCATCAAGGCGGACCAGCGGGCCTTGCGGCAGATATTGCTGAACCTTGTTTCGAACGCGATTAAATTCACACAGGAAAATGACAAGATCACCATCAGTGCGATCAGGAATGGCGACGATTTGGTAATATCTGTCGCCGATACCGGCATCGGGATTGACGCTAACGATATCGATAAAATTGCCAAACCATTCCACCAGATTGAGAACGTGCTCTCGAGGCGCCATGAAGGCACGGGGCTGGGCCTGTCCATCGTCAAGGGACTGACCGAGGCGCACGGGGGGACGATGAGCGTTGAAAGTGCCATCGGTGAAGGTACGATAATCCGCATCTTGCTACCGCTGCACCATGGATCCTTTAAGGGATCGGTTCACTGATGCACGGCAAGTCACACTGCGATTGCGTGCCAATGCAACGGAGACGCCAGCCCTGAACATAGCCGTTCAAATAAATAAAGGCTGTTCCCGATGATTGCAGCGGTTGGCGTTTAATGCATTGCCTTGGTCCTGAGAAGTGCGTTAACGGATATCGGTTACAGCCCCTTGGTTTTTATCAAAGTGTTTTCAGGGCGGTGTGTTAGATTTGTATGAGTGTGGGGTGTGTGTCTGCCCGACGCTGGCGCGGGCCTTTGGGGAGCCGGAACTGAAGCATGGAAATCGTCAAGCCCACCGCACCCGCCGAAGCGATAAACGTCGAAATCGAGGTCGAGGGACTGTCCAAGGCGTTCGGCGATCACCGGGTGCTGACCGGCGTCGACCTTAGCATATGCCGGGGCGAGATCGTCGCCATCGTCGGCGGCTCGGGGTGCGGCAAGACGGTGTTGCTGAACCACATCCTCGGGCAATTGACGCCGGACGAAGGCCGGGTCCGGGTCGCGGACTACAACCGGGCCGGAACACCGCTCGTTGATCTGGCGAAAATCGACGAACGGGAAATGGATGCCATCCACACCCATTGGGGGGTCGTGTTTCAAAGAAACGCCCTGTTTTCGGGAACCGTCTATGCCAACTTCGCGCTGTGGCTGACCGAGATCAAGAACCTGGAAGAAGCGGAAATCGAACCGATTGCGCTGGACTCCCTGAAGGCGGTTTCGTTGCCGTGCGACGAGGAATTCATGGACAGCCCCGTCGAAAGCCTGTCCGGCGGCATGGCGAAGCGCCTGGCCATTGCCCGCGCGCTGTCCATGGACCCGAATGTGATCCTCTATGACGAACCGACGACCGGACTGGACCCGACCAGCGCGGCGCAGGTACAGGACCTGATTTATGAAACCCACGTCGGGACCGCGCCCGGCCATCCCAAACGGACGACGCTGATCATCACCCATGACAAGGATCTTCTGATCCGCCTCGAGCCGCGTGTCGTCATGCTGCATGAAGGGCGCGTCCACTTCGACGGACCGTATGCCGCTTTCGAGGCCGCGACCTCGCCCGTTATCCGCCCTTATTTCGATCTCATGCCGGCCCTGCACAAGGGCATGCGCGTCGCCGGATGAGCCGAACTGGCAATCAGAAATGGAAGCAGTCGACGGCGACCCACCATTCGCGCTCGTGCGGTTTCAGCGAACCGAGATAGACGGTGCCGTCGTCGAGCGCGGCGCGTGACGGTTCCGCGCCGGGCACCATGTCGACCTGAATGGTGGCGACGCAGATGGCGTTGTTGCGGGTCACGGCAAACACATGGCGGCCATGCTTGGAGCGCCCGGCGAAGCGCTTGGTCTGTTCGGTTTCCTGCCAGCCGGCTTCGGTCAGCGCGCCTTTGACATAGCGCTGCATGTCTTTCAGCGTGCGCACGCGCTCGTTCTCGATATGTACACCGGTGCCCACCGCGACGAGGCGGCACAGCGTGCCTTCGATCTTTTCGGCATTTTCCGGGAACGGCATTTCAAGCTGGCGGAAGCCCGGCGCAATCGGCACGTAGAGCTCCAGCGTTGCGCGCACATCGCGGCATTCGGCGCCGGGCAGCGCGACGACGGTCTCGGCACGGGCCTGGGAAACGCCTGCCAGCAACATGACCAGCAACAGGCAAAGCCCCGTAAGAAGACCAAGCATCCCGGCCCGGATCGCAACTTTCTGGGGGGCGGGCGTGGTCAGCATGAACGCGGTTCCTATTGAATAACGATCTTCGGCGCGCGGCTTTCGCCACCGATGGCGGTTTCGATCTTATCCCAAACCGTCGCCGCGATGGCACGGTAATTGGCCGCGCTCTGGCTTTCCGGGTCGGCCACCGTGATCGGCGTGCCGGCATCCGACATTTCGCGGATGGCGATTTCGATCGGCACCTCGCCCAGGAAATCGACGCCCAGGCGCTCGGCTTCGCGCTTTGCACCGCCGTGGCCGAAAATGTCGTAGCGCTTGCCGTTATCGGGGCACAGGAAATAGCTCATGTTTTCGACGATGCCGAACACCGGCACGTCGACCTTGCGGAACATGTTGAGGCCCTTGCGCGCATCGAGCAGCGCGATGTCCTGCGGCGTGGAGACGATGACGGCCCCGGTCAGCGGCACGCGCTGCGCCATGGTCAGCTGCGCGTCGCCGGTGCCCGGCGGCATGTCGACCACCAGAACGTCCAGCTCGCCCCAGTTGACGTCGCGCATCATCTGCTCAAGCGCCGACTGCACCATCGGGCCGCGCCAGATCATCGGCGTTTCCTCGTCGACCATGAAGCCGATCGACATCACCTTGATGCCGTAATTTTCCATCGGATCCAGCGTCTTGCCGTCGACCGAGTTGGGCCGTCCGGAAATCCCCATCATGCGCGGCATCGAGGGCCCGTAGATATCGGCGTCCAGCAATCCGACCGAGTGGCCGCCGGCGGCAAGGCCCAGTGCGATGTTGACGGCGGTCGTCGATTTGCCGACGCCGCCCTTGCCCGATGCGACCGCGATGATCGATTTGACGCCCGGCAGCAGTTCGCCCTGACCGGCGGGGGGGACCGGCTGGCCCGGTTTGGTGTGATCATGGCCGGCATGCGCATCGGCGGCCGGTTTGGCGTCTGATCCCTGGGGGCGTTCGGCGGTCAACACGACGGTCGCGGAGACGACGCCGCTGAGCGCAAAGACCGTATCTTCGGCCTGTTTTCTGAGCGGTTCCAGCTCGGCGCCCTTTTCCGCGGGGACTTCGATGGCGAAGGCGACGTTGCCGTCCTTGGTCTGCAAACCCTGTACCATACCGGCGCTGACAAGGTCTTTGCCGCTGATCGGGTCGGTGACTTTCTTCAGGGCATCGAGGATGATGTCATTTGTAATCTCGGGCATGGTTGCAAACTCCAGAATGTAAACCGATATCAGGGGTGGTATTGTCCGACTGTATTTGGCAGTTTGGCGGCGCTGGCCTATAACGCGAACCGCCCGTTCGCCCCAGTAGTTAACGTGAATGGGCAAAATTACAAGACACCAGCGCCTGCACAAGCATATGCATGCAGATCGGCTGGCTGGAAAGCAAGGGTAGGATTTAAATGGCTTGGAATAAACAAGGCGGCCCATGGGGTGGCGGTGGTGGCGGTCAAGGCCCATGGGGCAGCGGCGGCCCCGGCAGACCCGGTGGTGGCGGCGGTATGCAGCCCCCCGACCTCGAGGAAACGCTGCGGCGTGCCCAGGAAAAAGTCAGAAGCATGTTGCCGGGCGGCTCGGGCGGCGCCAAGGGGATCGTCCTGATCGTCGTGGCCGTGATCGGCATCTGGTTCGCCAGCGGATTCTACCGCGTGCAGCCGGAACAGCAGGGTGTCGAACTGTTGTTCGGCGAATTCGTCAAGCAGACCCAGCCTGGTCTGAACTACTGGCTGCCGTCGCCGATCGGTGAGGTTTTCACGCCGAACGTGACGCGTGTCAACACGACGCAGATCGGCTACCGGGGCGAGGGCGGCTCTAGCCGCGCCAACCGCGATGTGCCGAGCGAAAGCCTGATGCTGACCGGTGACCAGAACGTCGTCGATATCGATTTCGACGTGCAGTGGCAGATCAAGAGTGCCGCCGACTTCCTGTTCAACATCCGCGACCCCGAAGGCACCATCAAGATCGCCGCCGAAAGCGCGCTGCGCGAAATCGTCGGTCAGGCGTCGCTGGAAACCGTGCTGACCACTGGCCGTCAGAAAGTGGAAACCGACACCCAGGCGTTGCTGCAGAAAATTCTCGACGATTACGGCGCCGGGATCCTGATCACGCAGACCAAACTGCAGCAGTCCGATCCGCCGCAGGAAGTGATCGACGCCTTCAACGATGTGCAGCGGGCCAAGCAGGACCAGGAACGATCCGTCAACGAGGCCACGGCCTACAAGAACGACATCGTGCCGCGCGCAAAAGGTGAAGCCGAAAAACGCCTCGCCGCCGCACGCGCCTACAAGGAACAGGTGATCAAGGAAGCCGAGGGTGAAGCGGCACGCTTCCTGTCGGTCTACGAAACCTACAAGACGTCGAAGGACGTGACGACACGACGTCTGTATCTGGAACGTATGCAACAGGTGTTGCGCAGCGCCAACAAGATCATCATCGACAAGGGTGTCGAGGGCGGTCAGGGCGTTGTGCCGTATCTTCCCCTGAATGAACTGCAGAAGAAGAGTGGAGGAACCCAGTGATGAAAAAACCTGGTTTGGCAATTCTGGGCATTCTCGCCATTATCGCGGCTATCGCCGCCTATAGCGCCGCCTTCACCGTTCACCAGACGCAGCAGGCGCTGATCTTGCAGTTCGGTAATCCGGTCAGGGTCGAGAGCGAACCCGGTCTGAAGTTCAAGATGCCGTTCATTCAGAACGTCACCTACTTCGACCGCCGTATTCTCGATCTCGACCCGCAGCCGCAGGAAGTGCTGCTGGCCGATCAGAAGCGCATCAACGTCGACAGCTTTGCACGCTATAAAATCGTCGATCCGCTGGAATTCCTGAAAGCCGCCCAGACGGACCGCAACTTCCGTCAGGTGTTCGGCTCGCAGCTCAATTCCGCGGTGCGTGCCGAGGTCGCCAAGGTATCGCTGGCGGAAATTCTGTCGCCGAAACGTGCCGAGGTGATGGATCAGATCTTCCAGATCCTGAAAACGCAGGCACCGAACTTCGGTGTCGAGCTGGTCGATCTTCGGATCGGCCGCACCGATTTGCCGGATGCCACGCTGCAATCCGTGTATAACCGGATGCGTTCCGACCGTATCGCCCAGGCCGCTGAAATCCGCGCCCAGGGTGAGGAGCAGAAGCTGACCATTCAGGCCGAGGCCGACCGTCAGCGGACGGTTATTTTCGCCGAAGCCAACCGCACCTCGCAGATCCTGCGCGGTGAAGGCGAAGGGACGAAGAACAAGATTCTGGGCGACGCGTTCGGTCAGGATGCCGAGTTCTTCAACTTCTACCGCTCCATGGAAGCCTATGAAGGCGCGTTCGATGAAGGCACGACGATGGTGTTGTCGCCGGATGGCGAATTCTTCCGGTATTTCAACGAGGCCACACCGACGCCGAAAACCTATAACTAAACCTCTGAAAACGATCTAGGATCGGCATGACAGAGTTCCTAACCGCCCTCGGTCTCGCTATCGTGATCGAGGGCGTTTGCTATGCGCTGTTCCCCGACGCCATGAAAAAGATGATGCTGCAGGTGATCGGCCAGCCGCCCTCGACGCTGCGCGCGTTCGGTATCGGCGCGGCGATCGCCGGCGTCGTCATCATCTGGCTGATCCGGGGCTAGGGGATGATGCTTGCCCCAACATCGCGGTAACTGACGTCCCATGGATCCGTTGACGCAGGGCGCGTTGGGCGCCGCATTGCCGCAAGCGACATGGGCGAAGTCGCTCGGCAAGCACCGCTATCAGCTCGCCATTGCCGGGTTCATCGGCATGCTCGGCGGCATGGCCGCGGATCTGGATATCCTGATTGCGTCGGACAGCGATCCGCTGCTGTTTTTGACCTATCACCGGCAATTCACCCATTCCCTGATTTTCATTCCCATCGGCGGCCTGCTCGTGGCGCTGGTGCTGCACGGGCTTTTGCGCCGCCGCTGGCATCTGAGCTTCCGCCAGACCATGCTTTTCTGTTCGCTGGGGTACGCGACGCACGCGCTTCTGGATTGTGCGACATCGTACGGCACGATGCTGCTGTGGCCGTTCGTCGAAACCCGGTATTCGTGGAGCATCGTCTCCATCGTCGATCCGCTGTTCACGTTGCCGTTGCTGGCGTCCGTCGTCATGGCGGCGGTGCAGAGCGACCCGCGCCCGGCCCGCATCGGACTGGTCTGGGCGCTTTTGTATCTGGCGGCGGGGTGGGCGCAGCATCAGGACGCACGGGCAATGGCGGCGGCACTGGCGGTATCACGCGGTCACGCGCCGGTGCGCTTCGAGATAAAGCCGAGCTTCGGCAACATCGTTGTTTGGAAAAGTATCTATGAGGCGGACGGCAGGTTTTACGTCGATGCCTTGCGCGTGCGTCTGGCACCGCGTGTGTACGAAGGCACGTCGGTCGTCAAACTGGATGCCGGCCGGGATTTTCCCTGGCTCGATCCGGCGACGCAACAGGCACGCGACATCGCTCGCTTTAACCGGTTCAGCGACGGGTTTTCCGCGCCGGACCCGGCAACCCCGAACCGCATTGTCGATGTGCGTTATTCCTTCGTGCCGAACGAGATCAGCGCGCTTTTTTCTATCGAACTGGACCCGGCAGCGGCACCCGCCCAGCACGTCAAATACCGTACGCACCGCGAACAGGCGCGCGAACAGATCGGCCGGCTCTGGCGGCTGATCGCCGGGTGAGTGGGTTCAGCCTTCCGGTTGTCCTCAAAGCCGGCAATCTATATTAACTCATTGGGCTGCCGGGTATATTTCCAGTGGGTGCCACCAAGAAGAGTATGAGAGAGGGAGTGATGCAACAGGATACAGCTGTAGTCAGATTTCTGGCGCTTGCCTTTCTCATCTATTTGTTCCCAGTGCCGTCAAGTGCTGGCGAGAACAATTCCTGGTTGCCATATTTCGCCGTTAGTAAGAGTGAAGAGTTTGCCTGCAAGTACGATGGCGCACCCAACAAAACGGATATCCGCAAATGCCTTGTCTCGCAGACGACATCGATAGATGCGGAGATAGATGAACTCATCAAACAGTTATCCGCAGCATCAGAAAAATCTTTCAAAGAACTACCTTCTAGTGAGCCCTCAATCATTGGTAATCCGGCAAGCGCCTTGGTTCAATCCCAGGATGCTTGGCGCAAATTTCGTAAACTTAATTGCGGTCTGTATTACGATTTTTCATTCGGCGGTTCGATACGGAACAGATTTCATGCAGCATGTAACTTGCGAATAGCCAAGGAACGACGGTCTGAATTACAGGCAGCAGCGAAGCTATTTTAGCGTGACCTGCTCCATAGGTTCGGGTCGACCCGCGCTAACGGGCTTGTACTTGATGCGCCTGAAGTGAACAACGGGTGGTGTTTCGTTGATTATTCCTTATCAGGTGGGGGCTTTTTTGTGCCGATTTCTCGCGGTTGATAAAAAGGCCATAACGGCTCAAAGCAGGCCCATCTGTTGCTTGGAATATTATCTTTCAATTCGTCGTCGTATTCAGAGTCCATCAAATGGAATTGGTCGAAACCGTCCGATTCCTCCTTTTGAATTTTTTTGGCCCGGGAGGGGAACATGAATATGTCGGCCAACATGTTGAAGAAGTGTACGGTGACGGAAATGTCTAGAAGATAGTCGAGATAGGTTTTGATCTTCTTCATCGCAACGCTCTGCCATTGACGATTGTACATATTCGTCTGGGGATTTTCCGCCATAAATGAAGCAGGCGCAGAAATCGCACAACACGCGCAATGATTGTACTGGAAGCGATCGATCAGGGGAAGCAGTCCTATGGCATTTTGTGCCCCTTCCGCAGAGGGGGCCCCGCTTTCGCTTTCTCGACTCTCGGCCAAAACAGGCTTATATTTATATTTGCAACTTGATTCGCATGCTTTGTTTAAATGGAGTATCGAATATGGCTATTTGGAACAGCGTAGTGAGGTGACCTGCCATGAACGACATAGGGCTGTGGCTACCGGCCATAGTCTTTGTCGTCATTTTAGTCGCGCTGCTTTTTTGGGCCAGAAGCTTAATCACTCTGGCTACAGACAGTGGTAGGAAAGTCACTATGAGAACGAAGTTGCAGATATGGAAGACGCGGTTAAGTGTGTTCATATCTGTTGAGTAGAGTAAGGCAGTGTGACGTAGAGTAATGTAAAGTTTATTTGGAAAGCCCCGTCAATTTGGCGGGGCTTTCTTTATTCATTCTAGAAAATCGGTGATTTCTACAAAACCTAACGTGCCTTTCTGAGGAAGGTTGGAGTCTATACCTGCCATAGCGGGACACCGACACGCGCGGGGGTGGGCGTTTGCCGCCTCATCTTGAGGCGCGAACGTTAGAAAGCGTCTCGATAGATGAAGCCTCTGACATCAATTCGCCGTGAATCGGTCCAATTTCACCCCACCACTGGACACGGCCATAGTGCAGACACATTTGATGCATAGACGAAGTGCTATAGGTTATGCACATTAGTATACGGATTTTTGATATGAGGTTTAAGCGAACGATGAGACACGCCAGAGTGACGACCCGAGCCGCCGTTAAATCGGACGACACGTCCAAAACCGTCATCTGGGCGATGCGGCTGTTCGCCGTTCTGACGGCGCTGGCGATTGCTCTGCAGGCGTCGGGCGCATTTGCCAAGGGCGCGCCGGACAGTTTTTCCGGTCTGGCGAAAAAGCTTTTGCCGACAGTCGTCAATATCTCGACGACGCAGATGGTCGAAGGGCGCAACGGGTTCGATATACCGCAGTTGCCGCCGGGCTCGCCGTTCGAGGATTTCTTCAAAGACTTCTTCGAGCGCAATGGCCAGCCGCAGCGACCGCGCAAGGCGACGTCGCTGGGGTCCGGCTTCATCGTCGATGCCAAGGGCTTCGTCGTCACCAACAACCACGTTATTGATGGTGCGGATGAGATTACCGTGATCCTTCACGACGACACGCGGCTCAAGGCGGAACTGGTCGGGCGCGATTCGAAAACCGATATCGCGGTGCTCAAGGTCAATTACGACGGCGATCTGCCGGTCGCCGAACTGGGCGATTCGAATGCCAGCGAAGTCGGCGACTGGGTGATTGCCATCGGCAATCCCTTCGGCTTTGGCGGCACGCTCACGGCGGGGATCATCTCGGCGATTAACCGTAACCTCAATGCCGGCCCCTACGACAATTTCATGCAGACCGACGCCTCGATCAACCGCGGCAATTCGGGCGGGCCGATGTTCAATATGGGTGGTGAGGTGATCGGTATTAATACCGCGATTATCTCGCCGACCGGCGGCAGTGTCGGTATCGGCTTTGCCGTGCCGACCTCGACCGCCGCACCGGTGATCCGTCAGTTGATCAATAACGGCGAAGTGCGGCGCGGCTGGCTTGGCGTGCATATTCAGTCGGTAACGCCTGAAATCGCCGAAAGTCTGGGCCTCGATGGCCCCCGGGGCGCAATGGTCGCCAGTGTCCTCGATGACGGGCCGGCGGCATCGGTTGACATCAAGGCCGGCGATGTAGTGATTGAATTCGGCGGAGTCGCGGTGGCGGATGTGCACAGCTTGCCGAAGCTCGTCGCCGCCGTCGACCCTGGTACCACAGTCGAAATCGTGGTCTGGCGCGACGGCAAGAAAAAGACCTTCAAGGTCAAGGTCGGGGTGCTCAAGGATACGCCGGTCGAAGTCGCCGCTGTCGATACCAAGGATGTCGGTGCCGAAAGCACGGTCGACGGTCTGGGCTTCAAAGTCGCGGTGATCGACGACAACGCGCGCGAACGTTTCAAGCTTGGTGACACGGTGAAGGGTGTTGTTGTGACCGACGTCGATGCCGACGGGCCGGCCGCGGAAAAGGGGCTGCAGCCGGGCGATGTGATCATTCAGGTCAGTCAGTCGGATGTCAGCGAACCCGCCGACGTGACGCGCAAGGTCGATGAAGCCAAGGCGCAGGGCCGAAAGTCGGTGCTGCTGCGCGTCGGAAGCGCGCAGGGGCGGCGATTCATCGCGATCCGCATCGACAAGGGCTGATTTCCCCTAGATACCCTCTCCCTTGGGAGAGGGTGGGACCCGCGCGTCCGCGCGTGGGAGGGAGAGGGGCTTACCCGACGAATTCTTCCACCCGGTAGCCCTGCGCATACAGAAGCCCGCTCAGATCGGCATGATCGAGCCGTGCCGGTGCTTCGGTGAGGACGCTCGGTTTGCCTCGGTAGGCAACGCCGAGCCCGGCGCCTTTCAGCATCGGCAGGTCATTGGCGCCGTCGCCGACAGCGAGCGTCTCGGCAAGCGACAGGCCATGACTGGCGGCGCGCGCGATCAGAGTCTGCAACTTCACGTCCTTGTCGAGGATCGGTTCCGTTACCTGCCCGGTCAGTTTGCCGTCCTCGATGATCAGATCGTTCGACAGGTCTTCGTGAAAGCCGCAGCGCGCCGCGACCCTGGACGTGAAAAATTTGAAGCCGCCCGAGACCAGAACGCAGCGGGCATCGTGCGCCGCCATGGTACGGACCAGAGTCTCGGCGCCGGGCGAAAGTTCGATCTGGGCCCAGGCCTCGTCCAGTGCCCCGGCGGAAAGCCCCTTCAGCATACCGACCCGCTCTCTGAGCGCGGCCTTGAAATCCAGTTCTCCGTTCATGGCTCTGGCCGTGATCGCGGCGATCTTTTCCTTGAGCCCGACATGCGCCGCCAGATCGTCCAGCGTCTCCGACGTCACGATGGTGCTGTCCATGTCGGCCAGCAAAAGCGACTTGCGCCGGCTCAGCGTTTCCTGCGCGATGACGTCGACGGGACGCGCGGCAATGATGCTTCTGGCCGCCGCGTCGGCCTGGTCTTCGGCGATATGCTCGAAGCCGATATCGCAGGCAATCGCATCGCAAAGCCATACCGGTTGCGATGTTTCTGCACCGAGGGTGTTGAGGGCGGCGCGAACTTCGCCAACAATGCTCTCGCCAAGGGGGGTGTCCTCGGGTGCGATCAGGGTCACGACGGATTGCATACGGGCGGGCTCCGGGCGTTTAGAATTCTGCATGCGCGCTGCATGCTTACTGGGAGGCACAAATTGGACGATTTATCGCCCGTTGTCATCATCGCCGGACCGACGGCGAGCGGAAAAACCGATTTGGCCCTGAAGGCCGCCGAAAAGCTTAACGGCGAGGTGGTCAATGCGGACAGCATGCAGGTATATGCAGACTTGAGCATCCTCACCGCGCGCCCAGGGCCGGCCGAAATGCAGCGCGTACCGCACCATCTGTTCGGTTGCCTGAGCGTTGCGGAACGCTGCTCGGCCGGGCGCTGGCTCGAAATGGCGCAGACGGCGCTCGCGGATATCCATGCCCGCGGCCGCGTGCCGGTGGTTGCCGGCGGCACCGGTCTGTACCTGAAGGCGCTGACGGACGGGCTGGCGCCGGTCCCCGATGTGCCCTCTGAAATGGTTGCGCAGATGACCGCGCACCTCGACGACATCGGCGGTGAGGCGTTCCGCGCCGAGCTTGGCACCGTGGACCCCGAAGCCGCCGCCAGACTGCCTGCCAGCGACCGCCAGCGCCTGATCAGGGCCGCCGCGGTGTTCGCCGCCACGGGCCGTACGCTCAGCGACTGGCAGGGCGAACAGGCTGATGCGCCGGGCTATCCGGCACGCTATCTGACGATCGTCCTGATGCCGCCGCGAGACGAGATGTACGCCGCCATCGATGCCCGCTTCGACGCCATGCTGGCGGCAGGGGCGCTCGACGAGGTCAAGGCTTTCGCGGCCCTCGGTTTGGCGCCCGATCTGCCGGCCGCACGCGCCGTCGGTGTCGCCGAGCTGATGCGGGCCCTGAACGGCGAATGGGACCTGGAAACGGCTGTCACAAAGGCGAAGACGGCATCCCGCCATCTTGCGAAGCGGCAGATGACCTGGTTCAGGCGTCAGATTCGTACAGATTTGTGCGTTGAAGAGAAATATTCGGAAAGAGATGAAGAAAAAATCTTTTCATTTATTCGCAAGTTTTTATTGACCCCCGGGGCATGAGCCTCTAGGTTCCCCCCGCTCCTGCTGGGCTGGAGCTCTAACACAAGGTTCAGGACGGTCGGGGGCCGCGGTTGCCGACCGTCAATTATTGTTTGGTGTAACGCACAAGGAACGGTTCGATGAGCACGACAGAAATATCCGGAGCAGAGATTATCCTGAAGGCATTGGCCGATCAGGGTGTCGAAGTCATCTTCGGTTATCCGGGCGGTGCGGTCCTGCCGATCTATGACGCGATCTTCAACCAGAACCAGATCCGCCATATCCTTGTCCGTCAGGAAGGCGGCGCCGTGCATGCCGCCGAAGGCTATGCCCGTTCGACCGGCAAGGTCGGCGTCGTTCTGGTGACGTCGGGTCCCGGTGCGACCAATGCGGTAACCGGCCTGACCGATGCGCTGATGGACAGCATTCCCGTTGTCTGCCTGACCGGTCAGGTGCCGACGCATCTGATCGGCAACGACGCCTTTCAGGAATGCGACACCACCGGTATCACGCGCCCCTGCACCAAGCATAACTATCTGGTGAAGAACGTTGCCGATCTGTCGCATGTCATGCACGAGGCGTTTCACGTCGCGCGTTCCGGCCGTCCGGGCCCGGTCGTCATCGACCTGCCCAAGGATGTCTGCATGGCGAAGCAGGACTACACGCCGAAGGAAGAAATCTCGCTGGCCAAGTATCAGCCGCGCCTGAAACCCGAGTCCGACAAGATCGCCGAAGCGGTCGAACTGATCGCGTCGGCCAAGAAGCCGGTGTTCTATTGCGGCGGCGGCGTCATCAATTCCGGTCCGGAAGCTTCCAGGCTGCTGACCGAATTCGTGCGCATGACCAATTATCCGTGCACCCTGACACTGATGGGGCTGGGGGCTTATCCGTCGTCGGACAAGCAGTTCCTCGGCATGCTCGGCATGCACGGCACTTACGAAGCCAACATGTCGATGCACGACTGCGACGTCATGATCTGCGTCGGCGCGCGGTTCGACGACCGCATCACCGGGCGTCTGGATGCGTTCTCGCCGAATTCAAAGAAAATCCACATCGACATCGACCCCAGCTCGATCAACAAGAACGTCAAGGTCGATATCCCGATCGTCGGCGATGTCGCGCACGTCCTCAAGGAATTGATCGCCGGGTGGAAAGCCAAGAAGCATCACCCCGATCTCGCCGCGCTCGACAAGTGGTGGGCGCAGATCGCCGACTGGCGCGCCGTCGAATCGCTGAAATTCAAGCAGTCCGGCGACATCATCAAGCCGCAGTACGTGTTGCAGACACTCAATGATCTGACGCGCGACAGGGACACCTACATCACCACCGAAGTCGGGCAGCACCAAATGTGGGCAGCGCAGTATCTCAGCTTCGAAGAGCCGAACCGCTGGATGACGTCGGGCGGCCTCGGCACCATGGGCTATGGCCTGCCGGCCGCCATGGGCGTGCAGATCGCGCATCCGGAAAGCCTGGTCGTGGATATCTCCGGCGAGGCGTCGTTCCTGATGAACATGCAGGAGCTTTCCACCATCGCGCAGTACCGTCTGCCGGTGAAGTGCCTGATCCTCAATAACTTCTATATGGGCATGGTGCGTCAGTGGCAGGAGCTGCTGCACGGCGGGCGCTATGCGGAAAGCTACATGGATAGCCTGCCGGATTTCGTCAAACTGGCCGACACCTTCGGTATGAAGGGGTTGCGTACGACCAAACCCGGTGAGGTCGAGGACCTGTTGAAGGAAATGATCGAAACCGACGGACCGGTGATCGCCGACGTGCAGATCGATCCGACGGAAAACTGCTTCCCGATGATTCCGTCGGGCGCGGCGCACAATGAAATGCTTCTGGGCCCGGACGACAAGGCCGAGAAACCGATTTCGGAAGAGGGGATGGTCCTCGTCTAAAGCCGGCGTGGAAAACCATCACCTCAATTCAAGGACCAGAAGCATGAGCATCGACAAAAAGATCAACTTTCACACCATCTCCGTTCTCGTCGACAACGAGCCGGGCGTTTTGGCGCGCGTCATCGGCCTGTTTTCCGGCCGTGGCTACAACATCGAAAGCCTGACCGTCGCCTTGGTGGATATCGAAAAAAGCCTGTCGCGGATCACCATCGTCACCTCCGGTACGGAAATGATTATCGAGCAGATCAAGGCGCAGTTGGGCCGCTTGGTGCCTGTGCACCGGGTTTCCGACTTGACCCTCGACGGCCCGCATGTGGACCGCGAGCTGGCGCTGGTCAAGGTGGTCGGGTCCGGTGACAAACGCGTCGAAAGCTTGCGTATCGCCGATATCTTCCGTGCCCGCGTGGTCGACAGCACGAACGAGAGTTTCGTCTTCGAAATCGTCGGCGACACCGGCAAATTGAACGCTTTTATCGATCTGATGCGGCCGTTGGGGCTTGCGGATATTTCACGTACCGGCGTCGCCGCCATTGCCCGCGGGACCGAGGGGCTGTAAAACCCCCCCAGCAAATTCAGCGACACCGGATTTAATTCAAGAACACCCAGATCTCAGGGGAGAGAAAAATGCGAGTTTATTACGACCGTGATGCGGATGTGAATCTGATCAAAGGCAAGAAAGTGGCCGTTGTCGGCTACGGCAGCCAGGGCCATGCCCATGCCCTCAACCTCCGCGACAGCGGCGTCAAGGAAGTGGCCGTCGCGCTCCGCGAAGGTTCCTCCAGCGCCAAGAAGGCGGAAAACGAAGGCCTCAAGGTGCTCAGCCCGGCCGACGCAGCCGCCTGGGCCGATGTCGTCATGGTGCTGACGCCGGACGAAGGTCAGGCCGCACTGTACCGCGATCACCTGGCCGCCAACCTCAAGGAAGGTGCGGCGCTGGCGTTCGCGCACGGTCTCAACATCCACTTCCAGCTGATCGAAGCGCGTCCCGACCTCGACGTCTTCATGATCGCGCCGAAGGGCCCGGGCCACACGGTGCGCTCCGAATACCAGCGCGGCGCCGGTGTGCCGTGCCTGGTCGCGGTCAACCAGGACGCCACGGGCAATGCCCTCGAAGTCGCGCTCAGCTACGCCTCGGCCATCGGCGGCGGCCGCTCCGGCATCATCGAGACGACCTTCAAGGAAGAGTGCGAAACCGACCTGTTCGGCGAACAGGCGGTGCTGTGCGGCGGTCTGTCGCATCTCATCATGGCCGGTTACGAAACGCTGGTCGAAGCCGGTTACGCGCCGGAAATGGCCTATTTCGAGTGCTGCCACGAAGTGAAGCTGATCGTCGATCTGATCTATGAAGGCGGCATCGCCAACATGCGTTACTCGGTGTCGAACACGGCGGAATACGGCGATTACGTCTCCGGCCCGCGCGTCATCACCGACGACACCAAGAAAGCCATGAAGGACATCCTGACGGACATCCAGACCGGCCGCTTCGTGCGTGACTTCATGTCCGAGAACATGACCGGTCAGGCCAGCTTCAAGGCGTCCCGCCGCATCGCCGCCGAACACGGCGTCGAAGTGGTCGGCGAAAAGCTCCGCGCCATGATGCCGTGGATCGCCGAGAACCAGCTCGTCGACAAGACCAAGAACTGACGCCGCAGGCGTCATCCCGGCGCAGGCCGGGATCTCGACGATCAGGCTATCGTCGTCCCCATCCTTCGAGACGCCCCGGACAGTGTCCGGGGCTCCTCAGGATGAGGCGAAATGAATAAAACCCTCATCCTGAGGAGCGCGCAGCGCGTCTCGAAGGAGAGGGCGGATCAAACAAAAACGGCCCCGGGCAACCGGGGCCGTTTATTCTGCTTGCCCGTCACCCTGCACTTCCTTCCGAGACATGAATCAGCGGAAACGTACCTCCATCCCCCAATCCCGCCTTTTTTCTTGCGTTTTCGGGCGTTAAGCTTATGGAAACCCAATTCTGAGACTGTCCGGGGACGGAACTGTTCCGGTTTCGGACGAATGAGAGGTGTGTCATGGCACAAGTGACGGACAAAGACCGCGTTATCATCTTCGACACCACGCTGCGCGACGGCGAGCAGTCGCCGGGCTGCTCGATGAATCTCGAGGAAAAGCTGCGCATTGCCGAGGTTCTGGCGGGCATGGGCGTCGACGTTATCGAGGCCGGTTTCCCGATCGCCTCCGCAGGCGACTTCGAGGCCGTCAACGAGATTGCCAAGACCGTCAAGGGCGCCACCATCTGCGGGTTGTCACGCGCCACCAAGGGCGACATCGACCGCGCCGCCGAAGCCCTGAAACCAGCCGAGCGCAAGCGAATCCACACCTTCCTGTCGACCTCGCCGTTGCACATGAAATACAAGCTGCAGATGGAGCCCGATGACGTGCATCAGGCGGTCATCGACAGCGTCAAGCATGCGCGCACGCACACCGACGATGTCGAATGGTCGCCGGAAGACGGGTCCCGCACGGAGCACGATTTCCTGTGCCGCTGCGTCGAAAGCGCGATTGCGGCGGGCGCCGGGACCATCAACATCCCCGATACCGTTGGCTATGCGGTGCCGGACGAGTTCGCGGCGCTGATCGAGATGCTGATGAACCGTGTGCCGAACATCGACAAGGCGATCATTTCCGTGCACTGCCACAATGACCTGGGGCTCGGCGTCGCCAATTCGCTGGCCGCCGTCAACGCCGGCGCACGCCAGATCGAATGCACCATCAACGGCATCGGCGAGCGTGCCGGGAACGCGTCGATGGAAGAAATCGTCATGGCGATCCGCACCCGCGCCGATGTTTTGCCGTACACCACCAATATCAAGACCGAACACATCATGAAGGCGTCGCGGCTGCTGTCGTCGATCACCGGCTTCCAGGTGCAGCCCAACAAGGCCATCGTCGGCGCCAATGCCTTCGCGCACGAAAGCGGCATCCACCAGGACGGCGTGCTGAAAAACGCCGAAACCTATGAAATCATGACCCCCGAATCGGTCGGCCTGACCAAGTCGAACATCGTGCTGGGCAAGCATTCCGGCCGCCACGCGTTCAAGGACAAGGTCAAGGACCTCGGCTACGATCTGGGCGACAACGCGCTGCAGACCGCATTCAAGCGCTTCAAGGATCTGGCCGATCTCAAGAAAGAGATATTCGACGAGGATATCATCGCCCTGATCGACGATCAGGGGGTCGGTGTCGTCGACGAGATCTCGCTGGTCTCGCTCGAGGTCAACTGCGGCACCGTGCACAACCCGCCGAAAGCGTCGATGACGCTGAACGTGCAGGGCGAGGAGAAATCCTGCGACGCCACCGGCGACGGCCCGGTCGACGCGGCCTTCAACTGCATCAAGGAGTTGTTCCCGCACGAAGCGCGCCTGCAGCTTTACCAGGTTCATGCTGTGACCCAGGGCACAGACGCGCAGGCCGAGGTCTCTGTACGACTTGAAGAAGACGGCCGTACCGTCAACGGCATGGCCGCCGATACGGATACCCTGGTGGCAAGTTGCCGCGCTTATATTATGGCTTTGAACAAACTATTGGTAAAAAGACAAAAAACCGCGCCGGAAGCGCTTTCGGCCTAGTAATTCCGCCCCTCGCTTTCTATAAGTGCGGGGGGTCGGTAACGGTGAACCTTAAGGCTGTATTGGATTTTTGAGCCTATGCTTTCGAGACTTTTCGGATTTCTCTCCGCCGATATGGCGATCGATCTGGGGACGGCGAACACGCTGGTCTATGTAAAGGGCCGGGGGATCGTGCTGAACGAGCCTTCCGTTGTGGCCATCGCCGAGGTCAAGGGCAAGAAACAGGTCCTCGCCGTCGGTGAGGAAGCGAAGCAGATGCTGGGCCGAACGCCCGGCAATATTCGCGCCATTCGGCCGCTGCGCGACGGGGTCATCGCCGACTTCGAAGTCGCCGAGGAAATGATCAAGTATTTCATCCGCAAGGTGCACAATCGCCGCACCTTCGCCAGCCCGCTGGTCGTGGTCTGTGTGCCGTCCGGATCGACCGCGGTCGAACGCCGCGCCATTCAGGAATCGGCCGAGAGCGCGGGCGCGCGCAAGGTCTATCTGATCGAGGAACCGATGGCCGCCGCGATCGGCGCCGGTCTGCCGGTGACCGAGCCCACGGGCTCGATGGTCGTCGATATCGGCGGCGGCACGACCGAGGTCGCGGTGCTCTCGCTGGGCGGCATCGTCTATTCCAGATCCGTGCGCGTCGGCGGCGACAAGATGGACGAAGCCATCATCGCCTATATCCGCCGCAATCATAACCTGCTTGTCGGTGAAGGCTCGGCCGCGCGCATCAAGGAAGAGATCGGTTCCGCCTGTCCGCCCGACGACGGCGACGGCCGGACCATGGAAATCAAGGGCCGCGATCTGATGAACGGGGTGCCGAAGGAACTGGTCATCTCGGAACGGCAGATCGCCGAAAGCCTTGCCGAGCCGGTCGGCGCCATTATCGAGGCTGTCAAGGTCGCACTCGAACATACGGCGCCGGAACTGGCCGCCGACATCGTCGACAAGGGGATCGTGCTGACCGGCGGCGGGGCGCTGCTGGGCAACATCGATTTCGTTTTGCGTCATTCGACCGGCCTGCCGGTATCGATTGCCGATGATCCGTTGAGCTGCGTGGTGCTGGGCACCGGCCGCGCGCTTGAGGAAATGAAGCGTCTGAAAGACGTGCTGACCACCATGTACTGAACCGTCCGGCGAAAGCTGGAGCGGCGTCATGTAACGGTCAGGTTTTTGTCGTTTACTGTGGCCGGATGAGCTTCGCGGTTCGGCCGCGAAACCTGGGCATCAACGCGAAGACTGGGTGATACGGTTTGAACGACCGCGAACGTTCCATCAGCCGCATTGCCGCGCCGGTCAAAACCTTTGCGCAACGATTTGCGTATATCGGCCTGATCGTCACCGCGGCAGCGCTCATGCTTGTCGGAAAAATGGAGCCGGCAGCCTTTGAGCGCGCGCGCGCGCAGGTGACGGACGCGGTTGCCCCCATCCTCGATTTCGTTTCACGGCCGCTGGATGCGATTCACGACATGGTCGGTGAGGGCAAGACCCTGCTGGCGCTGCGCGAGGAAAACGCCCGTCTGCGCGCCGGACACGACCGGCTTTTGCAGTGGCAGGCGATCGCCCGCAAGCTGGAAGCCGAGAACAAGGCCTTGCGCGAGCTTTTGAACTTCGTCCCGGCACCCGGCACGAAAACCATTTCCGCAAGGGTCATCGGCGATTCCGGCGGCGCCTTTGCCCGCACCATGATCCTCAACGCCGGTTCGCGCGACGGTGTGCGCAAGGGCCAGGCGGTAATCACCGGCGCCGGTCTGGTCGGCCGCGTTCAGGAAGTCGGCCTGCGTTCGTCCCGGTTGCTTCTGCTGTCGGATCTGAACTCGCGCATTCCCATCGTCATTGAAAGCTCGCGCGTGCGCGGCGTCGTCGCCGGGACCAACGGCGAAACGCTGCGCCTTGTGCATCTGCCGCCGGACGTCGTAGCGACGCCAGGTGACCGGATCGTGACCTCCGGCCACGGCGGCGCCTTGCCGCAGGGACTGCCGGTCGGCATCGTCAGCGTCGCCGGTGAAAGCGGGATCGAGGTCGAGCCGTTCGTCGACCCGGCCAGGCTCGAGATCGTGCACGTCCTGGATTACGGCCTCGACGGGATTATCGAGTTCAAGTCCGGCCGCGCCGACAAAGGGGCCAGGTAACGCGATGAAACCGTCATTCTGGCACCGTGTCGACCGCTTTGCCCGTGATCTGACCCCCTTTGCGCTGACGTTCGTTTTGCTGGTGATAGGCGCGATCCCGTTTCATATCCCGGGCTTTGCGCAGGTGGCGCCGATGCTGCCGTTGATCGGTATTTATTTCTGGGCCGTGTACCGGCCGGACCTGATGCCGGCGGCAGCCGTGTTCCTGATCGGTATTATCCACGATTTTCTGTCCGGCCTGCCGGTCGGCGTCAGTGCGCTGATCTTTTTACTCGTTCTGGGCGCGGCGCTGGCGCAGCGGTCTTTCTTTTCCGGCAAGTCATTCGTCATCGTGTGGATCGGCTTTGTCTTCGTTGCCGCCGGTGCCTTGGCGCTGGAATGGCTGTTGCTGTCGATCGTGACCGGCGAACTGATCCAGGCGCGCTCGGCGATTTACCAGTTCGGTCTGACCGTCGCCGTGTTCCCGGTGTTGTCGTGGATGTTCACACGATGGCAGCAGGCTTTCCTGCAGACGTCATAGGATGAATAGGGGATAAACAGGGGTGAACAGGGATCCCGACCGCCAGAAGATTTTTACCCGCCGCGCCGCGATGCTGGCCGGCGGGAAGGCGGTATTGCTGACGGCGCTTGCCGGGCGGCTGTATTACCTGCAGGTGGTCGAAGCCGACCGCTATGCGACGCTGGCCGATGAAAACCGTATCAACCTGCGTCTTCTGGCGCCGCCGCGCGGGCGCATCATCGACCGCTTCGGGCGCCCGCTGGCGGAAAACCAGCAGAACTACCGCTTGCAACTCGTCCCCGAGGACGTCAAGGGCAGCGAGATCGACGAAGTCCTGACGCATGTGCAGAAGATCGTCACGCTGAGCGAAGGCGACAAACGCAGAATCGTGCGCGAGGTACGGCGCAACCGCGCCTTTGTGCCGGTGACGCTGAAGGAAAACCTGAGCTGGACGGAAGTGGCGAAGATCGAAATCAACGCCCCCGACCTGCCCGGTCTGATGATCGACGTCGGGCGCAGCCGGCGTTACCCCTATGGTGCCGAGGCGGCGCACGTACTGGGCTATGTGGCGTCCGTTTCCGAAAAAGACCTGGACGAGGATCCGCTGCTGAAACTGCCCGGTTTTCGTGTCGGGCGCGCCGGCATCGAAAAGGTGCACGATCTGGAGCTGCGCGGCACCGGCGGCAGCTCCGAGGTTGAGGTCAATGCCTTCGGCCGGATGATCCGTGAACTCAGCCGCCGCGAGGGCCAGCCCGGTGCCGAGGTCATGCTGACCCTCGATATGGGCTTGCAGGAATACATCGCCAAAAGGCTGGGCCAGGAAAGTGCGTCGGTCGTGGTCATGGATGTGCGTAACGGCGACGTGCTGGCGATGGTCTCGAACCCGAGCTACGATTCCAACGACTTCAACCGCGGCCTGAGTTCCGCCGAATGGCAGCAACTGGTCAATAACGAACGCTCGCCGCTGATCAACAAATCCATCGCCGGCGTCTATTCGCCGGGGTCGACCTTCAAGATGATGGTGCTGCTGGCAGCACTGGAAAAGGGCGTGATCTCGCCCGATCACAAGATCCACTGTTCCGGCGAGTACGAACTGGGCGATGCCAAGTTCCACTGCTGGAAACGGCACGGGCACGGTTTCGTCGATGCCCAGGAAGCGATAACCGAAAGCTGCGATGTGTATTTCTATGAGGTCGCCAAGCGTACGGGTATCGACCGTATCGCGGCAACGGCGCGCAAGTTCGGTCTGGATACGCCGTCGGGCATCGACCTGCCGGGCGAACAGGGCGGCCTGATCCCGACCCGGGACTGGAAACGCGCAACGCGCGACGAACCGTGGCATCAGGGCGAGACGGTGATTGCCGGGATCGGGCAGGGCTTCGTTCTGCTGACGCCGCTGCAGATGGCGCTGATGACGGCACGCCTTGCCAACGGCGGGCGGGCGATTACGCCGCGGCTGACGCGGGCCATCGGCGGTACGCCCGAGTACCAGAAGTCGGCGGCGGATATTCCGTCGCTGAATATCCCGCCGGGACACCTTGAGATTGTCACCAAGGCCATGGACAGGGTCGTCAATCATCCGACCGGGACTGCCAGACGGTCGCAAACGGGGATCGAGGAATTTCCCATGGCCGGGAAGACCGGCACCGTGCAGGTGCGGCGCATTTCCAAGCTGGAACGCGAGCAGGGCGTGCGCAAGAACGACGATCTGCCCTGGAAATACCGCGATCACGCGCTGTTCGTCGGCTTTGCGCCCGTCGACAACCCGCGCTATGCGATATCCGTTGTCGTCGAACACGGGGGCGGCGGCTCGTCAACGGCGGCGCCGATTGCCCGTGACGTGCTGATCGAAGCCTATAACCGCCGGTCCGCCGGTCCCGGCATCGCAATCGCCGCCGCGCCCGCCGCACAGGCGCACCCTGTAGGCGACGCTGCCCACAGCGAAGAAACCGCCGCGCCGGCGAAAGTCGTCGCCCGCACGGACGGGGGGACATGATGCGATCCGGCCTTTCGACACCCGAACTGACGTTGGGACGCAAGCTGATTTCCATCAACTGGCTGTTGGTGTTGCTGATCGGCATGGTCGCCGGGGTCGGTTTCGCCATGCTGTATTCTGCCGCCGACGGCTCGATGCAGCCCTGGGCGGAACGCCAGATGCTGCGGTTCGGCGTCGCCTTGACGGTGATGATCGTGATCGCGACCATCAATATCCGTATCTGGCTCCGCTATGCATACATGCTGTATTTCCTGGCGCTGGCACTGCTGGTCGGGGTCGAGGTTGCGGGGCATGTCGGCATGGGTGCGCAACGCTGGATTTCGTTGGGGTTCGTGAATATCCAGCCGTCCGAACTGATGAAGATTTTTCTGGTGCTGGCGCTGGCACGCTATTTCAACGCCGGTGCGATCGAGGATATCGGGTCGATCCCTCGGCTGATTGTGCCGATCGCCCTGATTGCCGCTCCGGCGGCGCTGATCTTGCGCCAGCCCGATCTGGGCACGGCGATCATGGTGGCGATGACGGGCGGTGCTGTGATGTTCCTGGCCGGGGTGCGGCTATGGAAATTTGCCGTAATCGGGGTATCCGGGCTGGCGGCGGCGCCGATCGCCTGGCAGTTCCTGCATGAATACCAGAAGAAGCGGGTGCTGACGTTTCTCAACCCCGAGACAGATCCGCTCGGTGCCGGCTATCATATCATTCAGTCGAAAATCGCGCTCGGGTCGGGCGGGCTGACGGGCAAAGGCTTCATGCTCGGCCCGCAGAGCCACCTGCATTTTCTGCCGGAAATGCAGACCGACTTCATTTTCACCATGCTGGCAGAGGAAATGGGCCTTGTCGGCGGACTCGCCCTGATCGTGCTGTATGCGCTGATCATTACATACGGCATCATCATTTCGGTGAAATCGCGTAACCAGTTCGGTCGCCTCGTGGCTGGTGGAATCACGACCACGTTCTTCCTTTATGTGTTCATCAATATCGCCATGGTAACCGGGCTGATTCCGGTGGTCGGCGTGCCGCTGCCGCTGGTCAGCTACGGCGGCACGGTGATGCTGACGCTGATGATCGGCTTCGGGCTGGTGATCGGTGTCGGCGTGCACAAGGACGTGCCGGTCGGCCGCCGCGGCGAGGCGGAAGGGTTGTAAGACCCGGGCCCCGGAGCCAGCGCGAGTTTCCTTGCGGCTGGGCGCGGGGTTTGCTATATCCGCCGCTCTCCATGGGACCACGGCAGACGACGCCCGGCCCACATTGGGGGCGCATAGCTCAGATGGTAGAGCAGCTGACTCTTAATCAGCGGGTCCAAGGTTCGAGTCCTTGTGCGCCCACCAATTTCGTAGATTTTCGATCTTGCGGTCAGGCTTTGCTTGAACGGCATTGTCACGTTAATCAACTTTCCTGATATTCGGCATAATATTCTGCAGGCAGAATGACTTACAGTGCGGCATATACGGTGCCGGTCAATTATATAGCCAGTAACGTGACAATGCCGGCGGTTGACAAAGTCTGTACCCAGCCTTAGTTAGTAATTAATCACTAACTAAGGCTGGGTATCATGCGTGTCCGAAAATCTGCCGCAGTCCGGAAGGCTGAGATTATTGACGTTACCCTTCGCCTGGCCGACAAACTTGGGCCAGACCGGCTGACGACCGATGCAATTGCGACTGCCGTCGGCCTTACCCAGCCGGGGATATTCCGACACTTTCCGAAGAAGCACGATCTATGGGAGGCGGTGGCCGCCCACGTTGGGTCAATGATGGAGACTTGCTGGAAGAATGCTCAGAGCGGAGACACCACCTCCAGAGAGAAGATACGTCAACTGATCGGCGCGCAACTGCGCTTGATCCAGTCAACGCCGGCGATCCCCGCCATTCTTTTTTCACGGGAACTCCATAGCAAGAACAAGGGCCTGCGGAGAGCTTTCTTTGGACTGATGAACCGCTTCCATAAGCTGATTGCCGATCTGGTGGCGCAAGCCTGCGTAGCGGGTGAATTGCGCGACGATCTCAATCCAGACGATTCCGCCTATCTTATCATCGGGCTGGTGCAGGGCCTTGCCGTAAGGTGGTCTATCAGTGGCCGGAATTTCGATCTGATAGAAGAGGGAAACCGCCTTCTTGAACTGCAACTAATGGGCCTTGCTTACGGAACCGCGGGGCCTGACGGAGAAAGTGGTGCATCATGAGAAAACGTTTTGTCCGATATGTTTTGTTCCTACTGGGGGTCGGCGCAGTCGGGGCGGCCATATTACTGTTCATTTTTATCAGACCAATACCGGTGAAGGTCGCGAGGCCCGCTGAAAATGTACCGATACAGGTCTTCGGCCTTGGCACGGTAGAGGCACGTATCCTCTCTAAAATAGGTTTCGAGGCCGGTGCCGCGCTTGTTGAACTAAATGCCGATCATGGCGACCGGGTGAAAGAAGGCGATGTCCTCGCGCGCTTGCACAGCGCCGAACAGGCGGCCCGCGTGGCCAAGGCCAAGGCCGGAATGGTCAATGCCGAAGCGGTGGTAAAGATGGCTGAAGCCGCCGTCGGCAAGGCGCGCGCCGTTCTTGCTCAGAAGAAGCAGACGAACAAACGCAAAAAGGCACTTATCGCTCGGCAAACGGTGTCTGTCGAAACCGCCGAAGAAGCGCAAATGGAACAAGACGTGGCTGACGCCGAATTGGTTGTGGCAATCAGCGACGTGGATGTTGCAAAGGCCGTCCTAGAAGATGCCCGCGCGCAGTTCGACGTGGAGAAAGTGCTTCTGGATCATCACGTACTCAAAGCACCCTATGACGCCATCATCGTCCAACGCCACAAAGAGCTGGGTTCCGTTCTCAGCCCCGGCGAAGCTCTTTTTACGTTAGTTGCCCCGGAAACCATCTGGGCGCTGGCCTATGTCGATGAATCGCGCGCCGGTGATCTGCGGGTTGGTCAGCCCGCCGAGGTTCGCCTTCGTTCCCTTCCTCGGCAAAAATTCCCTGGCCACGTGGTCCGTATCGACATTGAAAGCGACCGGGTGAGCGAAGAGCGTCGGGTCTATATCGCCTGCGACCGTTGCCCTGATCGTTTTTATCTCGGCGAACAGGCAGAAATTTTCGTTACGACCGGCGTCGTCGACAAAGCGCTTCTGGTTCCGGAAACGGCAATCGTGAATTTTGACGGGACCAAAGGTACGGTTTGGACCGTGGAGGATGACGAATTGTATCGCCGGGAGGTCGTGCTTGGTCGTAGAACACTCGATTCCCGACTTGAAATCACCGATGGCCTGCCGGAAGGCGCGCGCGTCATTATTGCGCCACGCCAAGGGCTGCGCGAGGGCCGTGCGGCGAAGGTGCAAGAAGGTACGTTGCCATGAACCTAGCTTATCGGGATATCCGGCACAATCTCGGGCGTTTTCTGCTCACCTGCTTCGGTCTAAGCCTGTTGCTGGGCGTCGTCCTGTCCATGATCGGGATTTACCGGGGGTTGGTGGAGGATGCGCTAACGTTGGTTCGTACACCTGTTGTGGATGTCTGGGTCGTGGAATCCGGTACGCGCGGACCTTTCGCCGAATCGTCCCGTATTCCCGGTGATACACGCGAAGCCATCGCCCGGCTTCATGGTGTCATTGCGGCAGGCAGTGTGACCTATCAATCCGTCGAGACGCGTCACGGCAGTCAAAAGCTGCGGCTTTATGTCGTCGGTTACGAACCCGGACGTCCCGGCGGGCCTGATACGATCTCCACGGGGCGACCGATTGGCCGGGGCCACTATGAAATGGTGGCAGACAAACGGACAGGTCTGTTACCCGGCAGTCGTGTGGAACTGGGCCGCGACACGTTCACGGTTGTCGGCCTTACCGACGGGCAGGTATCTTCCGGGGGAGATCCGGTAATTTACATCACGCTGAAAGATTCCCAACAGCTTCAATTCGAGTTGGCACCACCAGCGGCGCGACGGGAAATCGCACGAGGTGCCGGTTCCGGTGACACGGATACGATCAATGCTGTTGTCGCCCGTGTCTCCCCGAATGTGCCGCCGGAAAGCGTGGCAGAAGCGGCGCGGCGCTGGAAACACCTTGCGGCCATGAGCCATGATGAACAGGAGCTTATCCTGACGCGCTCTGTTGTTGAACGCGCGCGCAAGCAGATCGGGCTGTTCACAGCTCTGCTGATGATCGTCTCGGCCGTTATCATCGCACTGATCCTCTACACGATGACTATGGATAAACTTCGGGAGATCGCTACCCTCAAACTGATTGGCGCGGCAGATCGCACCATCGTTTGGCTGATTCTGCAGCAAGCCCTAGCGATGGGCACGATCGGTTTCGGGTTCGGCGCGTTGCTGATTACGAGTATCAAAGACTATTTTCCGCGCCGCGTCGTGCTCCAGCCAGAAGACGGGCTTGCGCTTGCTGCGGCAGTCATCTTTGTCTGCGTTCTTTCCAGTGCCCTCGGCGTGCGGCTGGCGCTCAAAGTCGATCCAGCAGCGGCATTGGGGAGCTAGCAATGTGCCCCCCTAAAAGCGAATTGCCGCTTGTGCATGTGCGGAATGTCTCGAAATATTTCGGCGAAGGGGAAACCCGCGTTGATGCGTTGCGCGATGTCAGTCTGAAGGTCCATCCTGGCGAGGTGGTTGCGCTTCTTGGCCCCAGCGGATCGGGGAAAACGACGCTCCTGAACGTCATCGGCTGCATCGTCGAGCCCAGTAAAGGCTGGGTCAGCCTCGACGGTGAAGTTGTCTATGACGGACACTGGCTGCGACCTGATCTGCGCAAGCTTCGGCTGGAAAAAGTCGGTTTCATTTTCCAGTTTCACAACCTGCTGCCCTTCCTAAACATCACCGATAATGTCGCCGTGGTACTTAGCCTTGCCGGGTTCGACAAGGATGAATCGAAACGGCGGGCGATTGAGTTGCTGGATTATCTGGAAGTAGGTCACCGTAAAGATGCTATGCCGGCAAATCTTTCGGGTGGGGAGGCTCAACGGGTAGCGATCGCCCGCGCGCTCGCCAACCGTCCGCGGATCATCCTTGCGGATGAACCCACGGCGGCGCTTGATTCCCAACGAGCGGGTATCGTGATGGATTTGTTGCGCAAGGTTGCTGTTGAGCAGGATGCAGCAATTCTTGCCGTCACGCATGATGAGAAAATATTCGACCGCTTCGACCGTATTTTCCATTTGCGGGACGGGCGGCTGGAAAATCAGAACACAGAACAGCCTTGTCAAGGTAACGGTATGTGAACAAAGCTCGCGACGAGGCGTTGTCAGATGAATATGCTTCAAGCCGTCACCACTCGGCGAGGTCGATGGATAGACAAATTGCGAAACACGTTCATCGCCGCCCGGTATGATCGGAGCCCGTCTGTGACAATAACAGCGGGGCCGCCGCTTCATTGCGCATTTTAGGAATTTCAGCAGCTCCTGACTAAGGACCTCTGGCGAAATTTTGAAATAGCGATATGGATTATTCGTTCGCCGAGGCTACGGAACGGTCTTGTTCTGCTCAAGCTCGTTTGATCTGATACTGTCCCGAAAAGGATTGCCTAGTCTCCGCGTTTGGCGGGGGCAGATTATGCCTCGTGGTCGGCCAAATCATGATCGAATTCCAGGAGGGCATAACTGTCACAGTTATGAGCTTACACCTTTAACCGGTTCCACACGGATAGTTTAGAAAATTGTCCGTCATACCATCCTGAGAGCCGCGCGTCTTGGTGCGCTTAACTTTTGGCTATGCGCCTGTTCGGGTTCGCGAAAAACAGGATCAGCACCGCCATGACCAGAAACGCCAGCGCAATCGGCGATTTCAACAGGAACAGCGGATCGCCCCCGGACGCCGAATAGCCGCCCCGGATCAGCTCTTCGAGCCGGGGTGACAGCAGAAAACCGATGACGAAGGGCAGGATGGAGATATCCAGTCTGCGCAGGACATAGCCGATCAGGCCAAAGACCATCACCACCCAGATGGCGACGAACCCGCCGTCCTGTGCATACACGGCGGTAAGGGTAATCAGCAGGACGACCGGCAGCATGATTGATTTAGGAATACGCGCCAGCACGCCCAGTGAGCGCATGAGAACACCACCGACGGTCCAGTTGAAGGCATTGGCGATCACCATCAGCGTGAACATGGCAAAGGCGATGACCAGGTCCTTGTTGATGATGGTGCCGTAACCTTCGATCTCCTTGATCTCGGTAAACCGGAAGACCTGCGGGCCAAGGGTGAAGTCGCCAACCGATTCCACGGCGAGGATGATGAACACGGCGGCGAAGTTGCCGGGAATACCGAGGCTCATGACCGGGATCAGGTTGGCGCCGGACACCGACGAGTTGGCCGCTTCCGTCGCCGCCACGCCTTCGGGAATGCCGGTGCCGTATCTTTCAGGTTTTTTCGAGAACCGCTTGGCGAAGTCGTAGCCGAGGGTCGCCGCCAGGGTCGTGCCGATCCCCGGCAGGGCGCCGATCACGGTGCCGATCAGCGACGATGAACAGATCACCGGCATGATGGCTTTGATATCGGCCCATCGAAAGCGGTTGTCGCCGTGGGCCTTGTTCTGAATGGGCTTTTTATTGGCTATCCGGTGGCGTGCCGCGTCCTCGATGCCGATGAAGACCTCGCCGACGATCAGCACGCCGAGAATGGCCGACGATAGCGGCAACCCGTTGCCCAGTTCCGCAATCCCGAAGGTCATCCGGGGGCCGTTCCCCGACAGGGTGGAGCCCATCAGCGCCAACAGCATGCCGAGCACGCCTATCATCAGGCCCTTGAGCGGCGCACTGCCAGCGACGGCCGCCATGAACGACAGCGACAGAATGATCAACGCCGCTTTCTCGGGCAGGTCGAGAACGCTTTCGATCAGCACCGCAAGCACCGGCGCGGTCAGGAACAGCGCCATGTCACTGAAAGTATCGCCGCAGACGGAACTGAAATGGGACACCTTCAGCGCCTTCGGCCCCTGGCCGTTGAGCGCCATCGGATGACCGTCGAGTGTCGTCAGATAGGCATCCGGCGTGCCGGGCGTGTTGAACAGAATGGCCGGGACCGCACCGCCGACGGTGGCCCCCTTCATCAGGCCGATCAGGAATCCGAGGATCGGCAGCAACGCATCATCGCTGACCCCGAACACCCAGATCAGCACCGGCAACGACAGCGCCATGGCGAAGGGGCCGTTAAGGCCGGGCGTCGCGCCGACGATGATGCCGACGATCAGTCCGGCGAACACCATGATCAGCGGCATCCAGTCCAGGCTGCCGTCCGACGCCGTAAACACATCGGCGATACCGCGCAGCACGTATTCGAGAACCAGTTCCATCAGTTTTCCCGGTTAGTAATCGGCATTGGGGGGCAGCAGGACGTTGGTCAGCAGCTGATCGAAAATGATGATCGAGACCACGATCACGGTCAGCACCGAGATGATGCCGACGCGCCGCAGACGGCCCTCGGTCCAGCCGATCAGGGTGACAGTCATCAGAAACCCGCCGGTGACGTATCCGAGATATTTATATGGGGCCGTATCCGTAAGATAGCGGTACTCGACATCAATCAGGCCGAAACTGCGCATCACCCACGCCGCGGCCGGTCCCAGTAAATACATAATAAGAAGTCCGCTGACGCAGATCGCCGTGAAAAGGATCAGGAAGCGGATGTTGTCTTTGGTCAGATGTCCCTGCGCGCCGGGGCTAGCCGGCGGCGATCCCCGTGTCAGGGACAGGAAAAGCTGCAGCCCGCTCAGCAGGGCCAGCGTAGCTGCCAGCAGGGTCGGAAAAAAGGCGTCGCCGGGTTCGGTCTTGCCAATCGGATTGACGAAAAAAAACCCGCCGCGCATGTCGTTTGGAAACCACACGAAAATCGCCGCCAGCGAGGCGACGAAAATAACGGCGCCGAACCCGATATCCCAGGGGTCCGGCGCCGTATGTTTTTGGTTGTCGGAAGCGTTCACGCTCACTTGACCAGTTTGACCAGTTCTTTGTTGGCTTCGAGGTTCTTCTTGAGTTGAGCCTCCAGCGCCGCACCGGACGTCATCAGCGGACCCGGGGGGTACTGCTTGGTGATGAACTTGGCGGTTTTCGATTCCGGGTTCTTCAGAACTTCGTGGATTGCTGCGGCGAAGGTGTCACGCGCATCGTCGCTCATGCCTTTCGGACCGGCCAGCAGGAACTGGAAGCCGAGACCGGTTTCCATCACGCCGAGATCGATCAACGTCGGCTGATCGGGTGCCTGTACCAGCGGCTTGGGTTCCGCGGAAGCCAGGATCACCAGTTCGCCCGCAGCGACCAGCGGTCCCTGAACACCGCCGCCCCAACCGACATTGGCGTCCTTGGCCACCAGCGCGTTGATTGCGGACTTGCCGCCCTTGCCGCGCAGATGGTTGACGGTGATGCCATAATGACGCGCCACCATTTCAGCACCGGCCTGAACCTGGTTGCCCCAGTTGGCCCAGACGATGTTGGTGCCACTCTTGGCGGCCTTGACCATGTCGTCGAGCGACTTCCAGCCACTGTCGGCACGTGCCAGCACGGCCATTTGCGAACCCGCCGTCATCGTGATGTAGGTGAAATCATCGATCGAAATGTTCTCGTTGCCGATGGTCGCAAAGTCGAAGGTGGTGTTGATTGCGAGACCAACCGTCTGACCGTCGGCGGGTTCATTCTTTAACTGCGCTGCCATTACGGCACCGCCGCCACCGGCTTTGTTTTCCGGGATGATGCGCCAGCCCTTGAGGGCTTCCAGTTCTTCGGCAAGGGCGCGGGCCTGGGTGTCGGTACCGCCGCCGGCGCCGAAGCCGATCCAGAACTTGATCGGGCCTTTGGGTGCCCATTCGGCTTGCGCCGGACCGGCAAACAGCGCAAGCGCTGCGAGTAAGGGTAATAAGCGTTTCATTGACGTGCTCTCCTCTGGTTTAAAGTGTCGCTTATGTTTGGTCGTGTACTCAAGTTTCTTCCGTCTTTCTTGTTTGTCCCTGTTACATCCCGTAGGACTCGGTAATTTCGACCGGCCTGTGGCCGGGCGGCAGCTGATAGCGCTGGAACAGGATCGGGGCATCGTGAATGGTGAAGTCCTTGATGTCCCAGATCGTGCCCGTGGTGCCGCCGGGCAGAAGCAGATGATGGCACGCCTGGTCGTCCAGGGTGCGGCAACTGATGGCGTGTTCCATGCGAATCGTCGGAAGGTTAAAGCGGTCGATCAGCATCCGGTGCAGGGACGAGCCATTGAGGTCTTCGATCGCACGGTCCAGATAAACCTGCCCATGCTCATAAGTGAAATAAACGCTCGAATACGCCGGGGGCTGCTGATCGAACCATACCAGCCGGTCCACGCGCACACATCTTTCGACCCGCAGTGATTCCTGCCACGGTCCGGGGTTGGTATCCGCATTTACGGCAAGGGTCCGCACAAAGGGCATCATGTATTTGCCGGTATCGGGATCCTTGTAGCGGTAGACGAAGACTTCATTGACCAGTGAGCTACGGTCGGCGATGAACGTGCCGGTCCGGCGATGGCGCACAACGAGGCCATTGCTGACCAGTTGCGCCAAAGCCTTTTGCACGGTCCCGACGCTAACCGGAAGCTTTTCCGCAAGCGACGTTTCCGTCGGGACCCGTTCGCCGGGCTTGAAGCAGCCGGAAATCACGCATTCGGAAAACGCTTCCACCAGCCGCTGGTATTTCGGGATGCCATTGGCCGGCATGCCGTCACCGACGGATTGCAATAGCGCATCAATGGCAATTTCCTGGGTCGACATGCGGCTCCATATACTTAATAGTTTTAATTAATATACTATATAGTATATAAAAACAGAACACCGTCAACACGCTGTTTCACCCGCTGGCACGAGGAGGCGACTTTTGAAAATCACCCTATTGGGGACCGGTACCCCCGCGCCCTCACTGACACGCCAGAGTTCCGGCTACCTCATTGAGATCGGCAACGATGTCATCATCATGGACCACGGCCCCGGTGCGGCGCACCGTCTGCTTGAGGCCGGATCCCACCCGACCAAAGTCACGCACGCCTTCCTCAGCCATATGCATTACGACCACATCATGGACTATCCGCGTCTGGTCCTGCAGCGCTGGGACATGGGGGCCGGCAAAATTCCTGAACTGAAGGTCTACGGCCCGCAGCCGCTGGCGCGGATCACCGAGCGCCTGATCGGCGAGGACGGTGCGTTCGGACTGGATATCGAATCCCGGGTTTCGCATCAGGCCAGCAAGGACGTGTACGTATCACGCGGCGGCGTGCTGCCCCGGGCCAAGCCGGCACCGGAAATCAATGAAGTCGCGCCCGGCGATACGGTAGAGGGGGACGGCTGGCGGATCGTCGTCGGCGAGGCCGCACATTTTCAGCCGATCATGGATTGCCTCGGCTTCCGTCTCGAAACCGACGAAGGCACGCTGGTCTATTCAGGTGACAGCGGCGGGGTCCCGGACAGCATGGTCGAGCTTGCCCGCGATTGCGACATGCTGATCCACATGTGCCATTTCGCCTCCGGGATGGAACCGACCGAGGCCTACCGGCTGGCCAGCGGCAATCACATGGATATTGCGGAAGTGGCGAAACGTGCCAATGTTAAAACGGTTGTGCTCACACACTTCATCCATCTGCTCGACAGTCCGGGCGTCCTTGAAGAAATGGTCACGGAGATGAAAACCGTGTTTTCCGGAAATATCATTATCGGCCGTGATCTGATGAAACTGTCACTGAACGTAGATTTGCCGCACCGGATCGACTGAACAGGATTAACAAGATGATCAAAGCCCGCCCCGTCGTTCATGCCCGGAAATATGCCGTCTCGGCGGGGCACGCGCTTGCCACCCGGGCAGCGATGGAAATCCTCGAGAACGGCGGCAATGCGGTTGACGCCGGGGTCGCGGCGGGACTGGCCATCGGCGTGCTGCACTCGGATCTGGTCAATTTCGCCGGCGTCGCGCCGATCATCATCCGGATGGCGGACAGCGATGAGACGATCACCATCGACGGCCTTGGTGTCTGGCCGAAACGGGCGTCGGTTGAGTATTTCGAGCGTGAACACGGCGGTGCCATGCCGCAGGGGCTGATGCGGACCGTGGTGCCGGCGGCACCGGCGTCGTGGATCGCTGCGCTGGGGAAATTCGGCACCATGCGCTTTGCCGATGTCGCGCAGTTCGCCGTTCGCTATGCCCGGGACGGGTTTCCCGTCTATCCGGTGTTCGCTGATTTTATCGCCACCAATGAAGCCGCTTACCGCCGGACCCCGGCGTTACAGGAGATTTACCTGCCGAACGGCCGCCCGCCGAAAGTCGGCGAGATGTTCGTCCAAACCGACCTTGCAGCGACGATCCAGTACATGATCGACCAGGAACAGGCCGCGGGCGGCGACCGCTTGCAGGGGCTAAAGGCGGCGCGCGATGCCTTTTATGTCGGCGACATCGCCCGCAAGATCGTCGATTACCACGCCGCCAAAGGCGGCTTTCTCGGGGCCGATGACCTGGCCGATTTTCAGGTCCGTTTCGAAGCCCCGCTCAAGGTCAAATTCGGGGATGCGGAAATCCATACCTGCGGCGCGTGGTGCCAGGGGATTTCGCTGGCGCAGGCCTTCAAAATGCTGGACGGCATCGATCTGTCCGGTCTCGAACATAATTCCGCCGATTATATCCATACCCTGACCGAGGTCTTCAAACTGGTGTTTGCGGATCGCGAAGCTTATGTCGCAGATCCGGCCTTCGTCGATGTCCCGGTAAGCGGCATGCTGGATGAAAAATATCTCGCGTTGCGGGCCGGGCTGATCGATCCCGTCCGTGCGTTCGACGCCATGCCGCCCGCGGGCGATCCCGTCAATATGCGGGCCGTGCTGGAAGAAGCAGCCGGGACCCAACCGGATGCGGTGAACGGACCGGCAGATGATCCGCATGACACCCGTCCCGTTGATAAACATAAGATGGCCGACCCGGCATCCGCCGACACGTCATATGTGTCGGTGATCGACGCCGCCGGGAACATGTTCTCGGCAACCCCCAGTGACACATCCGCCGATACCGAGGTCATTCCCGGAACCGGGCTGTGTCCGTCATCCAGGGGTTCGCAGTCGCGCGGGATCAGCGCCTCGATAAACGCCGTCGCACCGGGCAAGCGTCCCCGCCTGACCCCCAATCCGGCCCTGGCGATCAAGGACGGCAAGCCGCTGATGGTGTTCGGCACACCGGGCGGCGATGTACAGATTCAGGCGATGATCCAGGTCTATCTGAACCGCTTCCATTTCGGCATGGACATCCAGAGAGCGGTCGAAGCACCGCGTTTCGCGACCTACAGCTTCCCGTCCTCATTCGCACCGAACGCCTATTTCCCGGGCCTGCTGATGGTCGAACAGAGCATCCCCGAACATGTCGCCGCAGACCTTTCGGCCCGCGGCCACATGCTCGAACGCTGGCAGGACGGCACATGGAAAGCCGGCGGTGTGCTTGCGGTGGTACGTGATCCCGAAACAGGGGCGTTGACGGCTGGGGCCGATCCCCGGCGTGCCGGCACCGCCGGCGGGGTCTGAAAATGTCGGGTGAAACGATTGAGGATGCGGCAATGCTCCAAGCTCTTGATGCCTATGCGAAAGCGGTCGCCGAAGCGCCGGACGCCGACACCGCGTTCCGCTTGGCAGAAAGAGCCGCCGCAGACCTGATCGGCCACCGGTTGTTTACGGTCATGGCGTTGCATCGCGAGAGCATGGAAGTGGAGCGCTGTTATTCAAGCAATCCCGACAAATATCCGACGGGCGGACGAAAGAAGAAACGCTTTACTGCGTGGGGCGACCAAGTTCTGACGCAAGGGCGACCTTTCATCGGCTACAATGCCGACGATATCCGCGCCAATTTCAATGACTATGCGGTGATCATCGACCTTGGACTGGAATCCGTCCTGAACATGCCGATCAGGGCCGACGGCAAAACCCTAGGAACGATGAATTTACTGGATGAAGCGGGTTTTTATCGCGAGGATCATGTGGCGTGTGCTCACAAGATCGCCGATGAGCTTGCCAGTGCACTTAAGAATAGATAGCTGACTCAACGATAATATCTTCACTCCGATCGTTGGTGCAGACTTGCAACAGCGAGTATTGCGTATGGAGTAGCCGCCACTATGCATAGGCAAAATGCAAGACGCTTATCCGACCGGGTTGAATGCATAGGTTTCGATTCCAATAGGTGACCTTGCTCCTAACGCAGGACCGGCCAGAGGCCGATGTCCTCAAGGGCGCAGAGTTCTGCCGGTATGAAGCCACTCATCGGTGTGTCGGAGCACAATGACGACCTTATCAACTTGTCCGCGAAAGATGAGAAGGCAGTGGACATTGATCGGCGCAGGCGACGGACTCGACCCTCGAACGCAATAGCCAGAAAATGAAGATTGTCGTCTTTGTTTCCTTCGCGCCTATGGAAACGGGGCCGCTTCGCCTGTATATGGACAGTCGGTAATGAAGCCGAAACTCAATACGGAGAAAAATCTTGAAACTTCTTCTCATTAATCCGAACACCAGCGAGTGCGTCACGGCTCGGCTGCATTCTGCAGCGGCGGCGGTCGCTTCGCTGGACACGGAAATTATTCCTGTTACCGCCAAAAAAGGAGTTCCTTACATCTCCACCCGCGCCGAGGAGCTCATTGGCGGTCAAGTGGTGTTGGAGGTTCTGTCGGAGAAATCCGCTAACGCCGATGGCGCGATTGTCGCGGCGTTTGGTGATCCGGGACTCGGCGGTGCGCGCGAAATGTTCGACATTCCAGTCATTGGGCTTGCCGAAGCAGGGATGGTCACGGCATCGATGCTTGGCCGCAATTTCTCCATTGTGACATTCGCAACGGCGCTGGGATCCTGGTATCAGGAGTGCGTCGACTGGCACAAATTATCAAGTCGCTGCGTCAGCATTCGGACGCTCGACAAGCCATTCACGTCGATCAACGATGTCGGCGAAGAAAAGGAAGATCTGCTGGCCGAGCTTGCGAACGATGCCGTCGTTCGGGATGGTGCGGATGTGGTCGTTCTAGCCGGCGCCCCGCTTGCCGGATTGGCATCGCGCGTTCGCGATCGCATCCCCGTGCCTGTTGTTGATTGTGCCGAAGCGGCAATCAAACAGCTCGAACTTCTTGTCGCCTTGAAATTCCGGAAAGCGGAATCCGGAAACTTCATGCGGCCTGCCGCCAAAGAATCGGTGGGCCTGACTGCTGCGCTTGCTGCCCGTCTCGCACACAAAGACGGACATGGTTCACTGAATTCCTAATACCACCAAACCGACGCGCGGGGGACCGTCACCCTCGGCGTTCGATGTAAATTCCTTTTGCTCCCTCCCACAAAACGCTTCGTCCAAGTTCATAAAGGTTTCCGTCCGGGTCATCGATCGTCAGAAAATGATTGCCGGCGAGTTGCCCGAATTTCGAAGCGAACCGCACTTCGCCATATGCCAGAAGCATCTCCGATTCGCTGATTCCGCCAGGATACAGGATCATCTGCCCCGGCTTCGGATAACTGGTATGGTTTTCGTAACCGACGTCGAAATGATCGTCGCCGAACGGAATCCAGACGCCTTCTCCACTCCAACGTACGTGGATAATTTTGCTGTCCAGCGGCAGTTGTTTCTCGATCAGCGCGCACGTCTGCGGTGCGGCTTTCGTCTCGAGAACGCCGTCGAATGTGAATGGCCCGGTTGTTACCAAAACCTTTGTCACTAACCATCTCCTCCGATTTCTATGTGTTTTTAACTGAATCACTGGCAGATGGTTTCGTCGCCTGAATAATTCAATGCTTTGTTTGTTTGGAGCGATATCATCGTGGCTTTGTTAATGCAGGGAAATCTGGAAGCAGCACGGCTGATTCCAAGCACCGGGCACCCAGTGATTGTGCCGAGATGGCGCCCGAAATATGACAATCCGCTAGATATTTGCATCTTCGTCGTGATAAGAGGCATTCTTGTCGGAGGAAATACAACGAATGAAATCCAACTCGACGGTCAAAGGCGGTGGCAGAAAAGGCGGCTTCAGGTCGAGGCCTTCGTTGCATGACGAATTGGTCGTCACAGTGCGGGATATGATCCTGGAAGGGGAACTCGCACCGGGTACCCGCATACCCGAAGTCGCGATCTGTGAGGATCTGGGCGTATCGCGTACACCGCTACGCGAGGCGCTCAAGGTGCTGGCGTCGGAGGGGCTGGTCGTCCTGCTGCCCCGTCGCGGAAGCATGGTTTCGGAAGTCAGCATCGATGAAATTTCAGCAGTGTTCGAAGCCATGGCTTCATTTGAAGCGCTAATCGGCAAGCTGATTGTCGAAAGGGCGACGGATACAGATATCGCCGAAGTCGACAAGATGCATGAGAAGATGATGGCGGCTCATGCGGATGGCAACCGAACTTCTTATTTCCGCCAGAACCAGAACATTCATTTTCGACTCGCCAGCCTGACGCATAACCCCGTGCTTATGAACACGTACGAAGCCTATTCCCGGAAGATCATGCGCGGTCGGTCCGTTGCCAACCTCGACCAGGTCCGTTGGGACGAATCGGCGCGCGAGCACGAGGGCATCATGGAGGCGTTACGCAGTCGGAACGCCGGCCTGCTTGCCGAAAGGATGCGTGAACACTGCGACCTGACCGCTAAGTTCGTCCTCGACGCCCTAAGTCGCGTTTCCAATACCTGATTCCCCCTGCAAGCTGAAGCTGCCCGTGACAGTGCGTGCGCAGACTCAGTTATTTTTCGCAAAATGTTTTAATAAAAATGTTTTAAAACAATAAGATGCAAAAAATATAATTAAAAATTATTGATAAAAAAATCATTTGCCTGATATTGATTGGTGGAGAACAACATCGGCGCCATCACCCGGCGCTACCAATTTCAGGAGGCACCAGCGTGGCTGACATGGGCGAAACGTTCGATCTGATCATCAAGGATATCGATATTCTCACCGGCGATAGGGAACAGTCCGTCATTAAAGACGGTTATGTCGCCGTAAAAGACGGCCGCATTGTCGAGGTCGGAAAGACCGATGTCGTTGAAACGGATTTTCGGGCGACGCGCAGCATATCGCTGCCGGGACGTGTGATGACACCGGGGTTCGTAAACGTTCACACACACGCCATCCTCAGCATGGTGCGTGGCGTTGCCGAAGACATGGGGTTTGCGCCGGCATACACACCTGGCGTGCCACACGGTCACGAGGTCACGCCGGATGAGGCTGTTGCGCTCGGGCGTCTTGGCGCGCTTGAAGCAATGATGTTCGGATCAACGCTTATCAACGACACGTACGTACATCAGGACCTGACCTTGCCCGCAATGGCTGAGGTTGGGCTGCGTGTCTATGCGTGCGGCCGGATTCATGACGTCGATTTTTCCCGCGTGCATGAGAAAATCTGGGAAGTGGATCCCAAGATCGGTGAAGTAACACTGGGGTTGGCGGTGGACCTGGCCGAGAAGTATCACGGTGCTGACAACGGACGCATGGGCGTGCAACTCGCAGCGCATGCACCGGACACGTGCTCACGTGAGTTGTTGTGCGCGATCCGCGAAGTGCGCGACGACAAGGGATTGCGTGTGACGACTCATCTATCCCAAAGCGGTATCGAGGTTGAACGAATTCTGGAGCGCGAAGGGATGCGCCCGCCTGAATTTCTGGACGACGTCGGGTTGCTCGACGACCGGTTGCTGGGGGCACATTGCATATTTGTCGACGATGCGGATATCCAGCGGATCGGCGCTGCCGGTGTGAACGCAATCAATATCGCAAAAGGAAATGCGACGGGCGGCACGATGGCGCCAACGACGGAACTCCGTCGCGCCGGCGCGAATCTGACCCTCGCCACTGACAACATGCATGCTGACATGGTTGAAGTCATGCGCTGGGCGCTTTGTGTCGGCAGGTTGAAGGAGGGAAGAGTTACCGACTTCTGGCAACCCGAAGACGTTTTTCAGATGGCGACCATGAACGGTGCCAAGGCGATGGGGCTCGAAAACGAGGTTGGCTCGATTGAGGTTGGTAAGCGCGCGGATGTGGTTCTGTTCGACTTCCGCCGACCGCATCTGACGCCGAAACTCGATCTGCTGGGGAACCTCGTCCATACCGGTCACGGTCGAGATGTCGAGATGGTCGTCGTCGAAGGGGACATCGTGGTAGAGGACGGAAAGCCGACGAAAGTCGACGCGAATGAGATTATTCGTGACGCAGAGAACGCAGCGCAGGCCTTGTGGCAACGTGCCCGTGAAGCTGTATAGCAATATTTTCTAACGAAGAATCAATAGCTTGGCGTTGAGCAATCGCGCGAAGTCATTGAAAACAAAATTAATATTGCATTTATAATTATAAATTATATATTACATTTATGCTGGCGGTACGATGCTGGCCAAGCTGTCCGGAAAATGAAGGCGGCACAAAACCATCAACAACACGGGGCTTGCGTCATGTTCTTTGGAATTCCCACACATCAGGTCTTTCGTTCTGTTTCTGTGCCCAGCCCGAGTTCGGGCACCGGGCCACGGAAGGCCGACGTGTGCCGGGCTGACGGGTGCCTTCAACCACGCCGGGTTTCATCGGGCTTGCCATTGCTTTGAAAAAGCCGGCTGTGCGGATTGACGCATGGTCGGGTTCTGGCAAGCCGAATCTGGCAAAGTAAATGGAGACGAGAAGAGAGATGTTTGGATTATTCAAGAGTCAAAAAAGTTTCCGGGGCGCTGGTGTGGCTGCGTTATGCGTTGCAAGTGCCCTGACGTTTGGTGCGGTATCCGATGCGGTTGCCGCGGAACGCCTGCGTATCGCCGGGAATTTCCCGCTGGAGCATACGGCAACTGGCGCGATGAAGATTTTCAAGGAAGAGCTTGAGAAATCGACAAAGGGTGAAGTGGTCGCTGACTTGTTCCCGGCCATGCAATTGGGCGGTGCTCAGGAAAACGTCGACCAGGTGCGTTCAGGCACGATTTTCGCCGTGTTCACGAGTATCGCGTACTTCACGCGCAGTGTCCCCGAACTGGATGCGGTCAACCTGCCGTTTCTGTTCTCGTCGCGTGATGTGGCCTTCAAGGTGATGGATGGCCCCGTTGGCCGGACGTTCGATGCAAAGCTTGGCGAAAAAGGTTTCGAGAACCTGGGGTACATGGAGCTCGGGTTCCGGCACGTCACCAACAATGTTCGTGCGCTGAAAACCATCGACGATTTCGCCGGTCTTAAAATCCGCCTCCAACCGAGCGAGACGCATATCGCGTCATTCCGTGCCGTGGGCGCCAATCCGACCGCGATGGACATCAAGGAAGTGTATTCTGCGCTGCAGCAGGGCGTGCTGGATGGTCAGGAAAACCCATACAACATCATTGCAACGCGCCGTTTTGACGAAGTGCAGAAACATCTGTCCGACAGCGGCCACTTCTTCGACTTTATCAACGTTGTCGCAAACAAGAAGAAGTTCGACAAGCTGAAGCCGGAATGGCAGACGGCTATTCGCGATGCCATGGCGAAAGCTGTTGCCTGGCAACGGAAAACCGCGGCCGATCAGGATCTCCAGCGGCGCGATGAGTTGGTCAAGCGCGGCATGACGTTCACCCCGATTTCTCTGGATACCCGTAAGGCGCTGCGTGAAGCGACGAAGGATATCGTGAACCAGGTTCGCGATCGCGTCGGCGGCAGCATCGTGGACGATGTTCTGAAGGCGGTTAAGGCTGCTGAAGCCGGTTGACGGTAACTGCCTCGGAAGTAGGGGGTGGTCTTCGGGCCGCCCCCGTCCCCGAAACGGAGAATAATAAAAAATGTTTCGTAGCATTCTTGAGCGGATAGACCAGGTCTCTCATTGGGCAATCGTGTTCGTCATGGGAGCGATGGCGTCGATCGTCTCGATGCAGGTCGTGTTCCGGTATGTATTCAACTACTCGATCGATTCCGCAGACGAATTGTCGCGATTGTTTTTTGTCTGGTCGATCTTCCTGGCGATCCCACACGGCGTGCGTTTCGGCATCCATGTCGGTATCGACCTGTTCGTCCGCAATCTTGCCGAATCGATAAAGGACAACCTCGCTCGTGCACTCAATCTGGTTTCAGCGGTGCTTATGGGGTTCGTCTTTGTCATCGGATGGCAAGCGACCATGGACAAATGGCCCGAATTGATGCCGACGCTGCCGATTTCAGCAGGCCTTTACTATGCAGCAGTGGTGATCTGTGCCGGTCACTCCTTCCTGCATCTTTTTTACCTCGTTATTCATGGGCATCGCGCCTGGGAAGAAACGAATGATACCGATGACATGGTGACACAATGACCGCTGTCGTACTTATTCTGTTCTGTGCGTTTGCGTCTGTCGGAATGCCGCTCGCATTCGCTCTAGGCATGGCTTCGCTCGGCGCCCTCTGGTACGAGGGCATCGAACTGACGGTCCTTGCCCAGCGCATGATGCATGCCGTTGACAGTTTTCCACTGATGGCGATCCCGCTCTTCATGCTGGCGGGCGAGGTGATGTTGAAGGCCGGAATTATTCACCGTCTGATTGATTTCGCGAATGCGCTGGTCGGCCGCGTTCATGGGGGCCTTGCGCATGTGACTATTCTGTCAGGCATGTTCCTGGCATCGGTCAGCGGCGCCGCCGTCGCCAGTGCCAGCGCGCTCGGCAATACGCTGGTGCCAGCACTGCGCAAGCATTATGACGATGATTATTCAAGCGCGGTCGTTGCTTCCGCGGCGAACCTCGGCCCGGTCATTCCGCCGAGCAACGCTATGATCGTTTATGCCCTTATGGCAGGGTCTAGCGTGTCAGTCGGCGGACTGTTCATGTCGGGAATTATCCCGGGGATCATCCTGACCATCGGTTTCATGGTGATAGCCTCCATCGTTTCGAAACGCCGGGGCTACGAACATACGGGCAAGTCGTTCAGTATCCACGAAGTTCTAAGACAGGGCAGAAAGGCTTTCATCATTATCGTTATGCCGATTCTTGTCGTCGGCGGTATCGTTGTCGGAATCTTTACAGCTACCGAAGGCGCCGCCATCGCCGTCGCCTATTCGGTGCTCGTCGGGTTCTTTGTTACCCGTACCCTCACGGTCGCCGATCTACCTGGGTGCCTGTTCCGCGGTGCCGTCACGGCATCGATGGTTGGTGCTCTGATCGCTTTTGCTTCGGCCGTAACGTTCATTTTCACAATCGACCTCGTGCCACAACAGCTTTCGGACCTTTTGCAGGCCATTACCTCCGATCCGTTGACCTATATTCTGCTGGTAATGGTGCTGTTGATCGTGGTGGGCATGCTCGTTGAATCGAACGCCGCTTACATCATGCTGGTGCCGTTGTTTGCGCCGGTAGCGCTGAGCTTCGGTATCGATCCCCTCTACTTCGGCTTCCTGTTTATGTACAACCTCGTTATCGGCATGATGACGCCGCCGGTGGGCGTGTTGCTGTTCGTTATGTGCGGGATCACAAAAATCCCGATGACGTCCCTGATTCATGCGGTTTGGCCATATGTGATATGGCAGTTCGTCGTTCTGGCGTTGTGCATGATCTTCCCGGATCTTGTCCTGGCGCTGCCGAAGTATCTGGGTTTTTGACGGATTTATAAGCCGAAAAGGCGAAATATAAGAGAGGAACACGAACGTTATGAATAGAAAACTTCTGGGGATGCTGACGCCGTCGTCGAATACGGTGCTGGAACCAATGTCATCGGCAATTGTCGCCAATTGTCCGGATATCACGGTGCATTTCGGCCGGTTCAAGGTCACTGAAATTACAGCGAAGAAAGAAGCGCTTCAGCAGTTCGAAAACGGCCCCATGATTGCCGCTGCCGAACTTCTCGCGGACGCCAAGGTACAGTCGATTTGCTGGAACGGCACGTCTGCGGGCTGGCTCGGCTTGGATGCCGATTTCAGGCTCTGTCAGGAGATCTATGCGCAGACCGGAATTCCGGCGACGACATCAGTTCTGGCTATGGCCGATGCATTCCGCGCGCAGGGTGCAGAGAAGATCGGCCTTGTAACGCCGTATTTGGACGAAATTCAGGAGAAGGTGGTCTCGACTTTCGCGTCGGAGGGATTCGAATGTATTTCCGAGCGTCACCTGAACGACCCGGGCAACTTTTCGTTCTCCGAGTTTTCCGAAGAAACCATCGCCGAAATGGTACGTGAAGTTGCCAAGGACAAACCGCAGGCAATCACCATTTTCTGCACGAATCTGCGTGGAGCAAGGATCGTTAGCGAGTTGGAATCCGAAATCGGTATTCCGATATTCGACACAGTTTCACTCGCGATCTGGAGTGGGTTGCGCCTGATTGGCGAGCCGACCAGTCGCATCAAGGGATGGGGCCGATTGTTTGAACTCGATTTGGTTGCCGAAGGTGAACGCAAATCGGTCGTCCGCTGATCGCCGGGGAGGGATTTAAGCCGATGCAGGAATTCGACGTCGTCATTCGCAACGGAACCGTGGCCACAGCCGGGGACACCATGTCATGCGACATAGGTATCCGCGACGGGAAAATACGCGCGCTTGGTGCCGGCTTGTCGCCAGGTGCCGACGAGATCGACGCAACCGGCTTGATCGTGACGCCGGGCGGTGTGGATGCACATTGTCATCTCGATCAGCCGATGAGTGATGGCTCCGAGATGGCCGACGATTTCGAGAGCGGTACATTATCAGCCGCCTTCGGTGGAACGACGACGGTCATACCTTTTGCGTGCCAGATGAAGGGGCAGACGCTGCGCGCTGCGGTGACCGACTATCATGAACGCGCCGGCAACATGGCCTATATCGATTACGCGTTTCACCTGATTGTATCGGATGTCAACGAAAGCGTGCTGGGCCAGGAACTGCCGGCGTTGATCGACGACGGCTACACGTCTTTCAAGATCTACATGACGTATGACGATATGAAACTCGACGACAAGGACATCCTAGACGTCCTCGCCGTTGCAAAACGCGAAGGCGGCATGACCATGATTCATGCCGAAAATTCGGACTGCATCAAATGGCTGACCGAGCAACTGATAGCCGCCGGACATACGAGCCCGAAATACCATGCAGCATCTCGCCCTGCATTGGTTGAGCGAGAAGCCACACACCGCGCGGTAACGCTTGCCGAGATTGTCGATGTGCCGGCATTGATCGTACACGTTTCCGGTGAAGACGCGATCCGTCAAATCCGAGAAGGTCAGGCACGCGGCGCACGTATATATGGAGAAACATGTCCGCAGTATCTTTTCCTCACTGCGGAGGATCTAGACTGCGACGGGTTCGAGGGCGCCAAGTACATCTGCTCGCCGCCACCACGCGACAAGTCGAACCAGGAAGCGGTTTGGACCGCACTGCAAAGTGGCGTGTTCCAGGTGTTTTCGTCGGACCATGCGCCGTTCAAGTTCGACTCGGCAAAGGGGAAGAAACTGAATGGTGACCACGCCTGCTTCAACCACGTGCCGAACGGCATTCCCGGTTTGGAAACGCGCATGCCTTTGCTTTTCTCGGAAGGTGTGATGAAGGGCCGGATCGACCTGCAGCGTTTCGTCCAACTCACGGCCACAGGGCCTGCAAAAATTTACGGTTTGTACCCGCGGAAAGGCACGATTGCAGTCGGTGCGGATGCCGACATTGTTTGTTGGGATCCGCGCCGAACGGTCGAACTTACGAATACGCTTCTGCATCATAACGTTGATTATACGCCCTATGCGGGTCGTACGCTCACTGGCTGGCCGGTGTTGACCATGTCGAGGGGAGACGTGGTGTGCCGTGATGGTGATCTGGTCGCCGAGAAGGGGCGTGGCGCATTCCTGCGTTGCGAACGGCCCGAGCATGTCCGGGGAACGAACGTTGTTTAGGTTTCGCGCCAGAGGAAATGTTGATGTCCGCTAATACGAGAACCAGAGTAAATGCTGATATATGGGTCGCACTTACAGCGCTCGCAGCTGGCGCGTTCGTGTTGTTTTCCATACCGGCTCAGGTCCCGGGTGAAACCATCCTTGCTGTTACCGATATGGGGTCGAGTGCTTTTTTCCCCGCCCTTGCCGGTATCTTCATGTTCATCTGCGGAGGGGGGCTTTTTTTCACTGCGACGGCCGGGCAGGGAGTCTTCATGACAACTGCAGTCGAGCCGGACGATGAGCCGGTAAGTCTTACCCGGACGGCAACGGTGTTCGTACTGTTCGTCGTGTACCTGTTGGCACTCGATACCGTCGGCATGATGGTTTCCTCGATCATCCTGATCGCCGTGATGGCGTTCATTCTGCAATACGAAAACAAGAAACACATTCTGATAAGTGCGGTGGTTTTTCCGGCGCTCGTCTACGTCCTATTCGAGCATCTGCTGAAGATCCTTCTGCCGCACGGAGTACTGTTCTGAGATGTTTGATTTATTACTTCAGGGCGTTGAACTTGTTGCCAATCCGGTCAGTATTGGCGCCGCACTGGCTGGCCTGGCAGCCGGTATTATAGTCGGTGGATTACCCGGGCTCACGGCGACGATGGCGGTCGCTGTTCTGGTGCCATTCACGTTCCTTATGGATGCTACGATCGGCATTCCGTTCCTGCTCGGCGTTTACAAGGGCGCAATTTACGGTGGCTCGATCCCGGCGATCATGATCAATACGCCAGGCACTGCCGCCGCTGCGGCGACGGCGATCGACGGCCATATTCTGGCAAAGCGCGGCGAGGCGCGGCGTGCGCTTGAGATGAGCCTCTATGCATCCGTCATTGGCGACATGTTGGCGACGCTTGTTCTGATCTTCGTCGCCGCGCCGTTGGCGACGGTGGCGCTGAAATTCAGCTCGCCAGAATTCACGATGTTGTTCCTGTTCTCGCTGACCATGGTGGCGGCCGTTAGTGGCGACAGCCTTATCAAGGGGCTGATCGCGACGGCTCTCGGTATTGGTCTTGCGATAGTTGGTCTCGATCCGATGTCGGGTTCGATGCGCTTCACGTTTGGAAGTACGGATTTGATGGGTGGCGTGTCGCTCGTGCCGCTGTTGATCGGCATGTTCGCACTCAGCGAGGTACTGTTGCAGGCGGAGAAGGGCGTTAGAAAGCTCGATGTCGCCGGTTTGCAGGAGAATCAAAAGGGCGTGTCGTGGCAGGATATAAAATCGTCCTTGGTAACTATTTTCAGATCTTCAGGCGTTGGTATTGCGCTTGGTGCTCTGCCTGGACTCGGTGCCGAGATTTCGTGTTGGATCTCTTACGGACTTGCAAAGAAACGGTCTAAGAAACCGGAAGAATTCGGAAAGGGCTCGATAGAAGGCGTGGCAGCCGCTGAAGCAGGCAACAACGCCGTTTGCCCGGCTGCGCTTATTCCGATGCTGGTTTTCGGCATTCCCGGGGACACCATTACTGCAGTTCTTCTGGGAGCTTTCATGGCCCAGGGTCTCTTGCCCGGTCCCCTACTGTTCCAGAAGCACGGCGATGTGCTTTATGGCCTTTTTGCGTTGCTGGTTTTCACGAACGTGTTGCTCGTCTTCTTCGGGTATTTTGCGATCCGCTATCTACGCCGCATTGCGCTGATCCCGGGTGGGCTGATGTACCCGGTCGTTACCGTGATGTGTTTTGCAGGCGCGTTTGCGGTGAACTCCAGCTTCTTCGACCTTATTATCATGGTGGCCGGCGGTGGTGCCGGTTACCTGATGCGAAAAACCGGTGTGCCGATACCACCGCTCGTCATCGCGATGCTATTGGCACCCGGCCTTGAAAGCGCACTGCGCCAGTCGCTTGCGTTTTCCGACGGAAGTCTCGCGATTTTCGTCACCCGTCCGATCAGCGCCGGCATCTTTGCCTTGCTGTTCGGTGCAATCCTGCTCGCCGGCTTCAGCACAATGAGGAAACGAAAAATTAATTCGATGCCGAACCAATCGGCACAACAAACTGAATCAACAACCAATGGAGGTTAATAATGGGAAAGTTTAAAAGTCTTATCTTGGGGGCAGTACTTGCAGGTGTTGCAGCAGCGCCCGTGATCGCGGGGGAGTTCCCCGATAAACCCATTCGTTTTGTGACACCGTATCCACCGGGCGGATCGCATTCTCTGCATGCCGGCATCATCACCACGGTTGCAGAGCCTTACTTCAAGCAGCCGATGATCTCTGTCATTCGTGCCGGCGGCGGCGGTGCAGTGGCTGCCGCGCAGATCGCGCAGGGTGATACGGACGGATACACCATTCTGTTCGGCGATCCGACGATCAATTCGTTGCGTCCTCAAGTCGAGGACCTGCCTTACAAAGTGGATGATTTCGTGCCGGTGGCGCGTATTAACTATTCCCCGGCGGTATTCATCGCCGCCAAGGATGCGCCGTTTGACGATCTGAAAGGGATGGTCGACTACGCGAAGAAGAACCCGGACAAACTGGTTTACAGCTCGGACAACGTGAACGGGTTCACTTACGTTGCGTTTGAGATGCTGAAGCTCAAGAGCGGCGCCAAGATGAAAGGTATTACTTTCGGCGGCGGCGGTCCGGCCATTGCGCAGCTTCTGGGCGGCAACACCATGGCCTACGCGGGGGCGCCGAGTGTCGTTGGCGAGCACATCAAGGGCGGCAAGGTCAAAGCCATCTGTGCAACCGATCTTGAGCGTTGGGAAACGCTGCCTGACGTGCCGACCTGTAAGGAAGCTGGATATGACGTTGTCTGGCACTTCTGGCGCGGGGCCTTGGTCAAGAAAGGCGTCTCAGAGGACAAGATCAAGATCCTCAGCGATGGTTTTGCCAAGCTGGTTGAAGACAAAGGTTTCCAGCGCTTGATCGGCAAGATCAACTCGCGAATCGGTTTTCTGGGCTATAAAGAGTTCGGTGAGCTTCTGGCGCGTGAACAGAAAGAGCTCAAGGAACTTTACGCAAAAATTGAAAAGTAACTCCCAAAGCTAGCAAACTGATGGGCGGGGGGAGTTGTTCCCTCCGCCCTTTTCTTTATTGAAGCGAACCAGAGGACGGATTTTCGTGATGGCTCACTTTACTTTAACCGGTTGCCGACTGCTTGAATTCGATGCCGGTGCGCAGCAAGCCGCAACATTCGATATCGAGGTTGCCGACGGCTTTATTGCGGATGTTCGGCCTGCTGACACGCGCGCGCCCGGCGGCGATGTGATTGACGCGCGGAACTGTCTGGTCACGCCGGGGCTGATCAACGGACATCATCATTCTCACGAACATTTTCACAAGGGCCGGTACGACAATCTTCCACTTGAACTGTGGATGAATTATATGCGTCCGCCCGAGCCGCTGCCACTTACGGCCAGGGATGTATATCTACGGACGATGGTAGGCGCGATCGAGGCTATCAGAAGCGGCACCACCACCCTGATGGACGATCTTAATGTGAGTCCTATCCTGCGCCCAGATCATGTCGAAGCGGTGTTCCAGGCGTACGAAGATATCGGTATTCGTTCCCTCGTCGGGATCAGCCTGTTTGACAAGCCGTTTTATCGTGCCATGCCGTTCGTCGATGAAGAAATTTCGGGCGAATTGCAGGCCAAACTGGCGGCAGGAAAATCAACGCCGCCTTCGGAGGTTCTGGCATTTGCTCGAGAACTTGCCACAAGGCGTCATCCGCGTGAAAACCGGGTCGGATACATCGTAGCGCCGTCGGCACCGCAACGATGCAGTGATGAATTTCTTTTACAGACGCGAGCGCTGGCCGACGAGTTCGACCTTCCGGCGATGATCCATGTACATGAGACACGTCTGCAGGCGGTAACAGCACAGGAATTCTACGGGAAAACCATGATTGCGCACCTTTCGGACCTCGGATTCCTGAACGCGAACACCAGTCTGATCCATGCCGTATGGTTGACGCCCGACGACATCGGGTTGTTGGCGAACGCCGGGGCGAGCGTACAGCACAACCCGACCAGTAATTTGAAACTGGGCTCGGGCGTGGCGCCGGTGCGTGCATTGTTGGATGCCGGCGTGAACGTCAGTTTGGGGACCGACGGCTGTGGATCAACGGAAACGCTGAACATGCTGCGGACCGTGAATATGGCCGCACTCGTCAACAAATTGCGGGCTGAGGATCGTGCCAGATGGGTGGGCGCACGTGAAGCGTGGCAAGCCGGAACGACAGGTGGCGCAAAGGCCATCGGTCAGGCGGGTCGACTGGGCTGCATTGCGAAAGGCTACTCGGCCGATCTTGCGGTTTATGACCTGAACTCGATTGCGTTTACGCCATTAAACAATGCTCTGCATCAGCTGGTATTCGCTGCAGATTGTTCCGCGGTAAGGGATATATATGTCGCTGGTGAGGCGGTCTTGCGTGACGGAAAGTTCACGCAAATCGACGAGGCGTCGTTAATCGCCGAGATTGCCGACCGGCATGGCACATTGTCGCCACTGATCGCAGAGTCCGAAAACAAGGTCGATGAAATCCGCGCCGCATATGAGCGAATCTGCGCGCGTTGCGATGCTTTGCCCGTCCCTGAACAAACGTTGCCCGCGAAGATCGGCTAAATACGCCTTTGTCTCGCAAACGCAACAGCGGGTTTGCCCGGAAGAGAGGTTTTCCATATCGTGAACAGACTTTCTAAAACCGATTTCGGAGGGAGACTCAAGGTGGCCACAGCACGAGCAGCGCGCCGCGGCGCAGGCGCAAAGAAGGCGACGGCGGCATCGACGGGACAGGTCCAGTCGTTGACACGGGCGCTGGGCCTGATGAATGCCATTTCCGAGAGTGACGACGGCGCCACGCTGACGGAGCTTTCTCAGCAGGTTGGTCTGGCTGCGTCGACTGCGCACCGGTTGCTGTCGACCCTTGAACTCCAGCGATATGTCCGTTTCGACCAAGAGCAGTCTCGATGGTTTATCGGTGTACAGGCCTTTGCCATCGGCCACGCGTTCGTACGGACGCGTAATCTGGTGCAGTTCGCGCGTCCTGTTATGCGTCAGTTGATGGAAGAAAGCGGTGAAACGGTCAATCTGGCAGTGGAAGACGGCGGTGAAGTTATCTTCCTTTGCCAGATCGAATGTCGGCAGGTTATGCGGGCTTTGGTCCCCGAAGGGGCGCGGGCGGCTATGCATTGCTCAGGGGTTGGTAAGGCGTTGCTGGCTTATATGAGCGATCCACGGTTAACGAAGATTCTTGAAAAGCGCGGGCTTCATGCGTTGACGGCAAAAACCATCATTAAGCCCAAGACGCTGCGGGAAGAACTGAAAATCATTCGCGAGAACGGCTATGCAGTTGACGATGAAGAGCACGCCGTTGGATTGCGTTGCGTCGCGGCGCCAATTTTCGACGAGCACGATACAGCTGTTGCTGCAATTTCAGTATCCGGTCCGGCCGCACGCGTAGTGACCGATCGAATCCCCGTGCTGGGCGAGTTGGTGCGTCGTGCCGCCTCGGCGATTTCGCATGAGCTCGGCTGTGGCGTGCGCGTGTGACGTTGGCTTAAAACATGAGTGCTATTGTGTCCCCAGATGCCTGTTGGGATTATGAGTTATGATTTTAAGTCAATAATGTAAAAACTAATAACATGTTGAATAATAAGAAAATTAATAGATCATCTCACGATACGGAATTAGTTTTAAAATAATAGACTCAATGCTCCGACTGTGAAATGTTGTCATCGTTCAACGACAGCAGATGACGGAGTGTGTGATGGCGAAGATGACGGCAGCGGAGGCAGTGGTCCGGGTTCTTGAACACGAAGGCGTAAGGTGCGCGTTCGGGATTCCGGGAGCCGCAATCAACCCGCTTTACGCGGCGCTCCGCCATCGCGAGAGCATCGATCATATTCTTGGCCGCCATATGGAAGGCGTGTCACATATGGCGGAAGGTTATACCCGGGCGAACCCGGGCAATATCGGTGTTGCCATCGGTACGTCGGGGCCGGCGGGCACGGACATGATCACCGGGCTTTACTCGGCCTCAGCGGATTCGATCCCAATTCTTTGCATTACCGGACAGGCGCCGCGCGCCCGTATCCACAAGGAAGATTTTCAGGCCGTCGACATAGCTTCGATCGCTGCACCCGTCACCAAAATGGCCGTTACGGTACAGGAGCCGGCTCAGGTGCCCTGGACATTGCAAAAGGCTTTCCACCTGATGCGGTCATCCCGGCCCGGCCCGGTTCTGATAGATCTTCCCTTGGATGTGCAGATGGCGGAGATCGAATTCGATCCGGATACTTACCAGCCACTCAATCCATACAAGCCCGAGGCATCTTCTGCCCAGATATCTCGGGTCATGGATATGCTGTCCAAGGCGAAACGCCCATTGATCGTCGCTGGTGGCGGTATCATCAATGCAAATGCGGCGACGACTTTGGTTGAGTTCGCCGAGCTTGCGGGTGTCCCGGTTGTGCCGACGCTCATGGGCTGGGGTGCGATCCCCGACGATCATCCGTTGATGGCGGGTATGGTCGGACTCCAGACCGCACACCGCTATGGCAATGCGACATTTCTCGAATCCGATTTCGTGCTCGGAATTGGCAACCGGTGGGCCAATCGGCACACCGGCAGTATCGATGTCTACACGAAGGGCCGGACTTTCGTTCATATTGACATTGAACCAACTCAGATCGGCCGTGTGTTCATGCCTGATTACGGGGTGGTGTCAGATGCCGGAGTGGCGTTGAGAATGCTGCGTGCATGTGCATCGGATCGAAAGGCCGAGAGCCGCCTTCCGGACTGGCGCGCATGGGCAGCTAGCTGTGCCGAACGCAAGCGCACGATGCTTCGCCGTACCGATTTCGATAATCAACCGATCAAGCCGCAGCGCGTCTATCAGGAAATGAATGACGTGTTCGGTAAGGATGTTTGCTACGTCAGCACGATCGGCCTTTCCCAGATCGCCGGGGCGCAGATGTTGCACGTCTATCATCCCCGCCATTGGATCAACTGCGGACAGGCCGGCCCGCTGGGCTGGACCGTGCCGGCGGCAATCGGTGTGGCCGCCGCAGACCCGGCCCGGAAAATCGTCGCCCTGAGTGGTGATTTCGATTTCCAGTTCATGATCGAAGAGTTGGCGGTCGCCGCACAATTCAACCTGCCTTACATCCATGTCCTGGTGAACAATGCGTACCTGGGTCTTATCCGGCAGGCACAGCGTGGATTCCAGATGGACTATCAGGTCCAGCTTTCATTCGACAACATCAATGCACATGATGCTCAGGGATACGGTGTCGATCACGTGGCTGTAGTCGAGGGGCTCGGCTGCAAAGCGATAAGGGTAAAGGATCCAAACGATCTGAACGCGGCGCTGAGGGAGGCCGAGCGTCTGCGCGACCTGCACAAGGTACCCATTGTCGTCGAAGTGATCCTGGAGCGAGTTACCAATATCGCGATGGGAACCGAGATCAACGACATCACCGAATTTGAAGACATCGTCGATCTTCCGAGCGTGCCGCGCGAGACGGTGACTGCTTAACACACGTACAAAAGCACTATGATACAGGAGAGACCAATGCCTAGATTCGCGGCAAACCTTTCAATGTTATTCGGGGAACTTGATTTTCTGGACCGCTTCGAGGCCGCCTCGGAAGCCGGGTTCAGGGGCGTGGAGTATCTTTTTCCGTATGCCTACGACCCAGACGTTCTGGCCAGTCGTCTACAGGCGTTCGGCCTGCAGCAGGTGCTGCATAATCTGCCGGCTGGCGACTGGGACGCCGGCGAAAGAGGCATCGCCTGTCATCCTGGCCGGGTCGAGGAATTTCACCAAGGCGTTCACGAAGCGATCAGGTATGCAACGGCACTGGGTTGCACGCAACTGAACTGCCTTGCCGGGGTGCTGCCGGAAGACGCGGACCCCGACGTCGCACACGCGACTTTTGTCTCGAATCTGAAGTATGCGGCCATGAAGTTGAAGGAAGCCGGCATCTGCCTGCTGATCGAGCCGATCAATACCAGGGACATTCCGGGGTTCTTTCTCAACGCCACGAGTCAGGCGCGCGCGTACCTTGATGAAGTCGGGGCGGACAATCTGTTCATCCAGTACGACATCTACCACATGCAAATCATGGAAGGGGATTTGGCGCCGACCATTCGCGACAACCTCGACGTGATCAAGCATATCCAGCTCGCAGATACACCGGGCCGGCACGAGCCGGGGACGGGCGAGATTAACTACGGCTTCCTGTTCAACTATATCGACGAGCTGGGATACGACGGTTGGATCGGGTGTGAATACAAACCCGCCGGAGACACACGCGAGGGCCTCGGCTGGCTTGCCTCGGCAACAGCTGCCTGAACGGTACGCATTCCCACATTTAGAGAGAGGAAGATATGACCAAGATTGCATTCATTGGACTGGGGATCATGGGCGCCCCCATGGCGGCTCATTTGATTGACGCGGGCCATGAGCTTTACCTGCATAGCAAACCCGATGTGCCGGAAACGCTTGTCGCCAAAGGCGGTGTGACCGTGCCTAATGGTAAGGCCGCTGCGGAAGCGGCGGATGTCGTCATCATTATGGTCCCGGATACACCTCATGTGGCCGACGTTCTGTTCGGAGAAAATGGTGTTGCCGAGGGTCTTGGTGCGGGCAAGCTCGTCATCGACATGAGTTCGATCTCGCCGATCGAGACGAAGGCGTTTGCCAAACGGGTCAACGACCTCGGCTGCGATTACCTCGATGCGCCGGTCTCGGGTGGCGAGGTGGGCGCCTTGGCCGGGACGCTGACGATCATGGTGGGCGGTCCGGAGAAGGCCTTCGAAAAGGCCAAGCCATTGTTCGATACCATGGGCAAAAACATTACCCTAGTCGGCGGCAACGGCGATGGACAAACATGCAAGGTCGCGAACCAGATTATCGTTGCTTTGAATATCGAGGCCGTCGGTGAAGCGCTGTTGTTCGCGTCAAAGGCAGGCGCCGACCCCGCGCGTGTTCGCGAGGCGCTTATGGGTGGTTTCGCATCTTCAAAGATTCTCGAGATCCACGGGGAGCGTATGGTTAATCGGACATTCGATCCCGGCTTTCGGATCGAGTTGCACCAGAAGGATCTGAACCTCGCGCTGCAGGGTGCGAAGGCCCTCGGTCTCAGTCTACCCAACACGGCGACGGCACAGGAACTGTTCAACGCTTGTGCGGCTAATGGTGGGGCTTCATGGGATCATTCAGGGATGGTTCGTGCCCTGGAGCTCATGGCAAATCACCCTATTGCAGGGCCGGCCCCCAAGGCGGACGCAGCAGAGTAATCTCCCAGGCCGATGTTCTCCCTGGCCTGTCGGTGTCCCGGTGCAGATCCCCCCGGGTCAAGCCGGGACACCGCTTTTTTTTGGAATCACATAATGCCTGAACCTAAGGATTTCCTACTCGATCTTTTCACCGCCGCTGTGCGTGCAGCGTCACCGTGGGAGAAACTGGCAACGTATTTACCTGAGCCGCCGAAAGGCCGCACAGTTGTCGTCGGCGCAGGCAAGGCTGCGGCAGCGATGGCTGCCGCCCTTGAGCAAAATTGGCCTGGCAAATTGGAAGGGCTTGTTATTACGCGCTACGCGCACGCCGTGCCATGCCGAGACATAAAGGTCGTCGAAGCCGGGCACCCGGTGCCGGACGATGCAGCCTTCTTGGCGACGCAACAGATCCTTGAAAGTGTCGACGAGCTCGGCGCCGATGATTTGGTAATTGCTCTTATCTCCGGTGGCGGCTCGGCACTCATGACATGTCCGACACCGAGCATTACGCTTGAGCACAAACGTGCCGTTACACGTGCTTTGCTGAAATCCGGCGCGACAATCTCCGAAATGAACTGTGTAAGAAAACACCTTTCGTCGGTCAAGGGGGGGCGCCTTGCTACGCGGGCTTACCCGGCAAGAACAGTAACACTCGCTGTTTCCGATGTGCCCGGTGACGATCCGGCGGTAATCGCCTCTGGACCGACCGTTGCCGATCCAACGACTTGCGACGACGCACTGGAAATTCTGGATCGGTATGGGATCAATCCCGGCGAAGATGTAATTCGGTGTCTGCAGTCTGGCGACACAGAAACGCCTAAATCGGGAGCGCCTGAGCTTTCCCGTGCGACCACGAAGGTCATTGTAACGCCGCAGGAAGCGCTTGAGGCTGCTGCCAATGTCGCGGAAGCAGCCGGTGTGAACGCATATATCCTGAGTGACCGAATGGAAGGCGAAGCGCGCGACATTGCGTTGGCCCATGCCGCAATCGCCTCGCAGGTCGCGGAACGGTCTCAGCCTTTTCCCGTGCCGGCGGTAATCCTGAGCGGCGGCGAAACCACGGTGACTGTTCGCGGTGAGGGCCGCGGCGGTCGCAACGCGGAATTTCTGCTGGCCCTAGCCAATGCACTCGATGGCAGACCGGGCATATTTGCTCTCGCCTGCGATACGGATGGTATTGACGGCACCGAAGACAATGCCGGTGCCTGTATTGATCCCACGACGATTTCGCGCGCTCTTTCGAAAGGAATGTTTGCCCGGGCATTCCTGCAAGAAAATGACGGTTATAGCTTCTTCGACTCGCTTGGCGATCTTATCAAAACCGGGCCGACGTTGACGAATGTTAACGATTTTCGGGCGATTCTTGTCGATCCTAAGGATGCGCTCACCGCTGGAGTAGGACCGCGCTGATGCCGGGGTTCTGCCGCCGCACCAAAATTGTCGTGACTTTAGGTCCGTCATCTTCCTCACCGAATATGATCGAGAAGTTATTCGAGGCGGGTGCCGACGTGTTTCGGCTTAACTTCAGTCACGGTACTCATGCCGATCATGCCGCCCGCATCAAGGAAATCCGGACACTTGAAGAGAAAACCGGCAGGCTCACTTGCGTGCTGGCCGACCTGCAAGGACCCAAGTTCCGCATTGGTACGTTTGAAAATGGTCGAGTGATACTCAGCCCTGATCAAGAGTTTCGTTTCGACGCATCGGATAAGCCAGGGGACGGCTGCCGTGTGTACTTGCCGCATCCGGAAGTTCTCGATGCATTGCGGCCCGGTCATTTTATTTTGCTGGACGATGGTAAGATCCGTGTATGTGTCGAAGATGTGTCGAAAGGCGAAGTTATTGCCCGGGTCGTGAACGGCGGCACCCTCTCCGACAGGAAAGGGTTCAACATACCGGATACGAAAGTGGCCGTCTCTTCATTGACGCCCAAAGATGAGGAGGATTTGGCGTTTGCATTGTCACTGGGTGTTGACTGGGTCGCGCTATCATTCGTCCAGTCACCACAGGATGTGATCTATGCGCGTACGCTGATCGGCGACAAGGCAGGCTTGATGGTGAAGCTGGAGAAGCCGAGTGCCATTCGTGAACTCGACGAAATCATCGACACGGCTGATGCAGTCATGGTTGCACGAGGCGATCTTGGGGTGGAAATGCCGGCGGAGGAACTCCCCGCCATTCAGAAACGGATCGTCAGGGCGGCGCGACATGCAGGCAAGCCTGTTGTGATTGCGACGCAGATGCTGGAATCCATGATCAACACACCGGTGCCGACACGCGCGGAGACATCCGACGTTGCAAATGCCGTTTATGATGGTACGGATGCGGTGATGCTGTCGGCCGAGAGTGCTGCGGGACGTTATCCGCTGGAAGCCGTGCGAATGATGGCCAAAATCCTTGTCAGCGCAGAGAAGGATGTCGGCTGCATTGAGATGCCGCCGGTATTGTTGGCGGACAGGAAGTCGCGGCGTGCTGCCGTCGTCACCCGGGCGGCATGCCATGCGGCAACGGAAATGCAGGCTGCTTGTCTGGTGACGTTCACGACGTCCGGCTCCACCACGCTTTGCGCAACGCGGGAGCGCATGCCGCTCACCGTGTTGTCGTTATCACCGTCTTTGGAAACGGCACGCAGACTTGCCGTCTGCTATGGCGCGATGAGTGTCAATTGCCCCGATGCCAGCTCGTTCGACGACATGGTGGTGATAAGTTATGCGATGGCTGCTGAGGTCGGTGCAGCTGCGGCAGGTGACGAAGTCGTCATCATTGCCGGCGTCCCGTTTGGGACGCCCGGCGCAACGAACGTGATGCGGGTAATCGAGGTGCCGTCGAGCTGAATTGCGTACAAATAATTTTCCCGACGCATTGGTTCGATTTGAAGCCGGTGTCTACAAATGAGAGAATAAGCGTCTTAAACCAACCCGCAAAGTATCCAGTAAATCAAGAGAGATGGAACTCATGCCGGCACCAGACTTGCTCCTGCTCCGTCATGGCGAAACACAGTGGAACCGAGAGGGCCGATACCAGGGACAGCAGGACTCTCCGCTGAGCCTAACCGGCATTGGTCAGGTACGCGCAGTGGCGGAGACGCTTAAGGCGCAGTTTGGCGATCTTAGCATGTATCAAGTCTGGGCGAGCCCGCTTGCAAGGACCCGCCAATCGGTCTCGATCCTTTGTGATGAGCTGGGCGTGACCTATGGGGCGGTGCACTTCGACGACCGGCTGAAAGAAAGGAACTACGGCCGATGGGAAGGTCTGACCCGAGACGATATCACCGCGGGTTACGCGGACGATCTGGCCCGCGAGCACCAGGACCGATGGGGGTTTGCCATCCCGGAGGGCGGTGAGAGTTTCGCCGACGTTGCTAGCCGCTTAGGACGCTGGCTGGAAGAGCGTGCGGCGGACCAGCCGCTCATCGTGATGGCGCATGGTGGTTCGGGGCGTGTTCTGCGTGGCATTTATGCCGGGATGGGAACAGACGAAATCTTCGCCTGTAACGATCCGCAATCCACGATCTATTTTCTCGAAAACGGGACGACGAGAACATTTGCTGCAGACCCGGATGCGCTGCATGCATTCGGCTGCAGCGATGCGGGCCTGGGTGTAAGGATTTAAATCCTGTTCGACTCTTTTGCCGGTGGCACGACAAACACGCGCATGACATTCGTCGTCCCTGGTGTGCCGAATGGCACGCCGGCAATGATGGCGAGCTCGTCGCCGGGTTTTGCTATCCCTGTGCTTGTGGCCATCTTGCAGCTGATATCCACCATGTCGCCGAACGACTGGGCGTCTGGGCAGCTCACGCTTGTTACCCCGTAGCAAATCACCAGGCGGCGCGCGGTTTCGAGCCTGGGTGACAACGAAAGCAGCCGAAGCGGCACTCGCTCTCGTGCGGCGCACAGGGTGGTCGATCCGGATGTCGTGAAAGTGACCAGGCCCACCGCCTGCAGCACGGTCGCGGATGCACAGGCTGCGCGTGTTACGACTGCTGCCCGGCGCATGGCAGCATCCTCAAGAAGCAGCGGGTCAATGGCAAAACCGGAGGCATCGCGCTCCGCCATTTTAAGAATACGGGCCATGGTCTGAACGGCTTCAAGGGGGAACTGGCCTGCAGCACTTTCCGCGGACAGCATCACGGCATCGGTTCCGTCATATACCGCGTTCGCGACGTCCGACGTTTCCGCGCGCGTTGGAACCGGGGCGTTGACCATTGATTCCAGCATTTGCGTCGCGACGACCACGGGTTTCCCCATCTGCCGCGCCGCCATGATGATGCGCTTCTGAATGGCGGGGAGTTCTTCCGCCGACATTTCCACGCCCAGGTCGCCACGTGCGATCATCACAGCATCGGCAACATCCAGAATCTTCGCCAGATCATGTACCGCACTTGGTTTTTCAAGTTTCACCATGATGCCGGCACGGTCGCCGACAAGAAGCCTGGCTTGCTGAACATCCTGCGCAGACTGAACAAACGATAGTGCAATCCAGTCGACACCCAGTGACAATGCGAAAGCGAGATCAATTTTATCTTTGGCTGTTAACGCGGGGACGTCGACACTTGTATCGGGGACGTTAAAGCCTTTGTGATCTGAAAGAATGCCACCGACCAACACATGCCCGAGTGCATAGTCCGCGCCGGCCTCCTCTATTCGCACCCGGACCTTGCCATCATCCAGTAGAACATGATGGCCTGGCTGCACGACTTTCAATATCTCGGGGTGAGGCAACTGGACGCGAGTGGTATCGCCGGGAGCGTCTGACAAATCAAAACGGAACGATGCGCCCGGTTCCAGTTTTGCCCGACCGTTCATGAAATTGCCGATACGGAACTTGGGCCCCTGCAGGTCGGCCAGAATACAGGTCAGCCTTCCCGTGGATTTCTCAAGATCCCGGATAATCGCCACGCGCTCGGCGTGATCGTCATGACTACCGTGACTGAAATTCAGACGAAAAACCTCGACCCCGGCTTTGAAAATTGCCTCTATCATCTGAGGTGACGATGAGGACGGTCCCAGAGTCGCAACGATTTTCGTTCTGCGACTGACCTGAGATTTACCGTCCTCACGCCCGGGTGAATGTGTATCCATCGACGATCTTTCCGGCTATGCCGCTAGCACTAGAATGCTCTTCCGGTCGATCATCAGATCGACCTTGTCGCCGCCAGTGAAAACACGTTCGTTGCTGCGATGCGGATGGTCGACCATAATCATGTCGCCTGCGACATCGACGCCATATCGCACCGTTGAACCCAGAAACTCGGTGTATTCAACCGTTCCTGAGATGGAGGCGCACTCGCCGCTCGGTTTGTGACCGGGCTCCACGATGTCGACATTCTGTGGCCGGAAGACAACGGATTGTCCATCCCCTGCATCGTCGCCGAGCGGTATTGTCGCGCCGGATGACGTGTGGAAGACCTTCCCTCCGTTCGATACATGAATGGTGCCGTTGATGATGTTTGCCGTTCCCAGGAACTTGGCGACGAACAGGTTGGAGGGGTTGTCGTAAAGTTCCACGGGCGAGCCGATCTGCTGGATGACCCCATTTTCGAGCACTGCCATTCGGTCGCATGTGGTATTCGCTTCCTCCTGGTCATGGGTAACGAAGATTGTCGTCAGTTTGAGTTTCTGCTGAAGTTCACGGATTTCCCGACGCATCTGAACCCGCAGGTTCGAATCCAGATTGGATAACGGTTCATCGAGAAGCAGGACCTTGGGTTCGACGACGATCGTCCGCGCCAGTGCGATGCGTTGCTGCTGGCCGCCCGAAAGCTGCGAGGGCCGGCGTTCCGCAAGGTTCCGCAGCCCCACGAGATCCAACGCGGCATCGACGCGGTCGCGGATTTCCGATGCTGCTATCCGGCGCTCTTCGAGGCCGAAAGCGACATTCTTGCGTACCGTCATGTGCGGCCACAGCGCGTAGCTTTGGAAAACCATGCCGACATCGCGTTGCCATGGCGGACGTCCGGCGACATCGTTGTCATCGATCAGGATACGCCCCGTCGGCGTCGGCCCGAACCCGGCGATGCATCTCAGGAGCGTTGATTTCCCGGAACCGGACGGCCCGAGGAAGGCAAAAAACTCTCCAGACTCGATAGAAAGGTCGACGCCTTTCAGAACGTGGACATCGCCGAACGATAGGTTCAGTTGTTCGATGACGACGCCGGCGGATTTACCAGTGTTCGGGTTCATTGGGCGGCTCCTTCCGCAACGTTGGTGCTTTGCTCGCGCGCCTTATTGCTGCGCTCGATGATGACATGTGAGATGTAAGTGCCGATGCCGACGAATAGAACGGCGATGATCCCCAGCGCCGCACCCGGTCCACGGCCTGCGGCCGATTGCATGAATTCGTAAATGCCGAACGCCAGTGGTGCATCGGAATTCTTGGCGACCAGCATGATGGTTGCCGACAACTCTACCGACGCGGTTGCAAAGCTGGTGACGAAACCGGCCAGGATTCCGCCTGACATCAAGGGAATGACAATGCGCCAGACGGTCCGGCCCTTTGTAGCTCCCAGGTTTTCCGCCGCTTCCTCAAGCATGACGCTGACTTGCTGAATGGCGGCAACGCATGCACGCAGGGCATATGGCAGCCGGCGGATCGTCATGGCGATGACGATGATGACCCACCATGATGCCAGCGGCTCGTCGATGATCGGAATGTCGAAGCTGTGATAGGTTCGCAGATAACCTATACCCAGAACCACACCCGGCACGGCCAACGCCGCCGAGGCCACGTAATCGAGCCACTTTCGGCCGATCAGCTTGGTCCGCCAGACGATGTAGGCTATCCCCGTTGCCAAGATGACGTCCAGTAATGCGGCGATCCCGGCGTAAAGCAGTGTATTCGAGATGTACTGCGACGCACTCCCGAAGACCTCCCGGTAGTGATCGAAAGTGTAAGCATCCGGCAGGACGGCGTAGGACCACACCGTACCGAAAGAAAGCAGGGCCAGTCCGAAATGCGGTGATAGCACGAATAGCAGAATGACGATCACAACCGCATAGCAGCCGACCTTCTCCCATGTTCTGAGGTCACGGCGCATTAGTCCGCCGCCCCCTTTCTGCACGGTTGCGTAATCCTTGTTTTTCAGGGCCAGCAACGACACCCAGAGTGAGAGCAGTGAAAATCCGACGAGGATCACGGAAATGACGTACCCCATGGGATCGGATATGCCGATCGACGACACCCTGAGGTAAGCCTGCGGCGCAAGCATGTTGTTAACGTTCAGCAATAAAGGCGTGCCGAGATCGTCGAAGACCTTGATAAAGACCAGCGCCGCGCCGGCGACATAGCCGGGCATTGAAAGCGGGAATACGATCCTGCGGAACAAGCGAAGCCCGCTCGCGCCGAGGTTCTGCGCTGACTCTTCCATCGCGCGGTCGATGTTGTTGAGTGCTGCGGACAGGTTGATGAGGATAAACGGAAAGTAGTGGATGCTTTCGACCAGGATGACGCCGTTCAGACCTCTCATGAACGGAATGGTAATACCAAGGTGTTCATCGAGAAGCAGGTTGACCGACCCGTTGGCGCCGAACAGCAACTGCATGGCAACGGCGCCGACAAAAGGTGGCATGATCAAGGGGATCACCCCAAGCGTTTGAATGAGTATCGCACCGCCGAAGTTGAAGCGCGTCGTGAAATAGGCGAGTGGCATCGCGATGATCGTCGAAAGAAGCACCGACATCGCAGACACGTAAAACGAGTTAAAGAACGATTCCTGAAACAGCGAGTTCCGGAAGAAATCGGCAAAGTTGATGAGGGTGAACGCACCGGTATTAGGATCCTGGAACGCCACGAAGACGACCTTGGCAACCGGCACCACAAGGAATAGCAGCAAGAAGAGCGTGATCAGCACGCCGGCAGCCGCGGGGCCCCGTTGTACGGATGAGAGGGGTAGAGCCATGATCAGCCTCGCCATAAAACGAATTGAAGAAAAAGTAGGGAGCCGCCGACGCAGAAGGCGGCTCCCGAGGTAGGAGATCGTTACAGCAGGGAGACTGCTTTCTCGGCCAACTCCTTAGCCTTCTCGTAATTCGCTTTGGTAACGGTGTCCCATTCACGCTCGATCTCGGCCTGGCGGCCCGTGACCTTCGTGTCGGCCTTCTTCCGTTTCTTCTTGAAGATCTTGTTGAAGTCCTTCTCACTCGCTTGTGCGGCGGTAACCGGTACGGCGTTGACGAGTGCATGCGCTTCCGCAATCAGCTTGGCGGCCTCGGCATTGTTGTTGCCGGCGAGTTTGGCTTCGGCTTTCTGGATGGCCTTGGTGGCGGCAACCAGATCGTCGAGACGGTACGTGATCATCACGTCAAAAAGCGAGTTGATCACGTTGTAGCGGCTTTTCGACAGATCCAGGTCGAACTTCACAGCAGCGCCGATCGACTTGTCCTTGAACGGGTTCGGGAAGTCTGCCGGTGCCTTGGCATAAGTCGCCGGGTTAACAGGCAGGCGGCGGATTTTCGGATCGAGAAGAAGTTCCTGACCTTCGGTCGAGAGCAGAAACTCGATGAATGCGGCTGCGGCTTCCTGGTTCGGCGCGTTCTTGACGATCGCGATGTTGGCGGGCACCAGCGTCGTTACCGTCGGATAGGCGAATTCGACCGGGAACCCAGAGGCCTGCGACGACAGACCGAAGAAGTCGATCACGATCCCCGCACCGAAAGCCCCGGAATTGACACCGTCCGGTACGCCGAAGCTGCGCTCGGTGACAGTCTTGAAGTTACCGGCAATTGCCTTCCATTCGGCCCAGCCTTTTTCCCATCCGAGGCCCTGCAGAAGGGTTTCGACGGTCAGGTGCGTGGTCCCGGAACGTGACGGTGCGCTCATTCCGGTGTGACCGAAATAGACGGCTTTCTTGAGGTCAGACCATTCTTTCGGCGCAGGCAAGTCCTTGGCCTTCATGTAGCGGGTATTCCACATGATCCCGTATCCCGATGCGGCAAACCCCTTGTAGTAACCGTCCGGGTCGTTGATCGGGAAGGCTCCCACCTTTTCAGGAATGCCGCCGACCTTCACCGAGTACTTCTGCAGAAGGTTGTCGCTCTTGAGAACTTCGAAAGCATCAGGCGCGGACGCCCAGAACATGTCGGCCTTGTTGTTACCTGCCGTTTCTTGCAGGTACTTGATCCCGGCTGAGGTTTTCTTTTTGAGCATCTCCACATTGACGCCGGGGTATTTTTTCTCGAACGCTTCTTCGAAGGTCGTCGTCGTATCCGGCGGATACGATGTGACGATCGTCAGGCTGCCCTCGAGGGCCGAGGCCGGGCTGGAGGCTAGGGTAATCAAAAGCGCGGCAGTGCCGAACGCAGTAGAACGTCTCATAGTTTCTCTCCCAACAATTATCCCGCCCCGTTAATGCGAGCGGGCTATCGACGTTGGTAAGAGCAAGCTCTGTGCCAACACGGAGAAGATGGAGAAAACCCATAGAAAGCAGGGCTTTCCGGGAGTTTTAAAATTTCGGCATCAGGAGAATTTGAGACGTTGGTGACCCAGGTCTTGGAAGGATTGAGTTAGGCTTGACACATTCAGGCCTTGAACGCATCCGCATTCAAACCGTACTTCTGCATGCGCAGGTAAAGCCGTTTTCGGGGGATGCCCAGAGCTTCCGCCGCCTTGCCGACGCGTCCTTGGCTGTCACGCAGTGCAACCTTGATGGTATCGCGTTCAAAATCCGCCATACGCTGCTCAAGTGTATTCGCTTCGCTTGCGCCGACGGCGTGCGGACCGCCGGGGTTACGGCCGTTCCCTTGCGATGCCGCCATCCCGAGTACAAAGCGTTCCGCGGCATTTCTCAATTCGCGCACGTTGCCGGGCCATGACCGAGACAGTAGTTCGTTTATTTTGGTACTGTCGATGGCCGGTACCGGACGGTGGAATCGTGCCCCTGCCGCCTCGGCGAATTGCCCGAATAGAAGGGGGATGTCTTCACGTCGATCGCGCAAAGCGGGGAGATCCACGCTGGCGACATGAAGCCGGTAGTACAAGTCCTCGCGAAACGTCCCGTCGTTTGCAGCCTCACGCAAATCCAGTTTGGCGGCGGTAATGACGCGGATGTCGACGGCAATAGGATCGTTCCCGCCAAGTCGCTCGATCGTGCGTTCCTGCAAAACGCGCAACAGACGAACCTGTACCGCGGGCGGCATGCTCTCGATCTCGTCGAGGAAAAGAGTACCCCCTTCGGCATATTCGATCTTGCCGATCCGTCGTTTGTTCGCGCCGGTGAAGGCACCGGCCTCGTGGCCGAACAACTCACTTTCGATAACGGAGTCGGGCAGCGCACCGCAGTTCAATGCGACAAACCGCCTGTCGCGGCGCATGCCGAAATCGTGCAGACACCTTGCCACCAGTTCCTTGCCTGTCCCGGTTTCACCGTGAATCAGTACATCGACGTCCGTATTCGCGAGATCGGCAATCGTATGTCGCAGTTCGGCCATGACCGGCGTCGAGCCGATGATCCGGCGTTCCATCTCTCCTTGTGAATCGTGCGCCAGGCGCAAACTCCGGTTCTCGATGACCAGGCGACGTTTTTCCAGCGCACGGCGTACGACGTCGATCAGACGTTCCGGATCGGCCGGTTTCTCGATGAAGTCGTATGCGCCGGCACGTATCGCCTCGACCGCAAGATGCACATCGCCGTGTCCTGTGATCAGGACCACAGGCAGATCGGGGTCGACGGCAACGATACGGTTGAGCAGTTCCATCCCGTTCATCCCGGGCATTTTGACGTCGGTGACGACCATCGCCGGGGACGAGGCCGACAGTTCGTCCAGCGCCGCCTGGGCGTTATCCAGCGTCAGCACCTCGAAGCCCTCTATCTCCAGTGTCTGAGCACCGGAAATCCGGACATCTTCCTCGTCGTCGATGAAGAGGACCTTGCCCCATTCGCTGATACCCATCGGTTATTCCTCGTCCGTCATGGCCCGGTTGAGTGCGATCCTGAAAACGGTCGGGCCGCCGCGTGCGCTGCTGGCCCGTACCGATCCCCCGAAATCCTTGATAATGTTGTACGAGATAGCAAGCCCGAGTCCGACGCCCTGACCTTGTTCCTTGGTCGTGAAAAATGGTTCGAAAATCTTCTCGAGTGTCTCTTCCGCGATTCCGGCGCCGCTGTCCTCCAGCATTAACGTGACCGTGTTTCCACTTTCCTCGGCTGAGATCACAAGTCGTCTGACCGGTTGTTCCTCCATTGCGTCGATGGCGTTGCCGATCAGGTTGATGAGAACCTGCTCCAGGCGGATGGTTTCAGCGCGCACCTGGATGGCATCCGTCATGAGCCTGTTCACAACGTCGATCCCCGCGTCACGAATTCGGCTGTCCATCAATTGTAGCGCGTCATTGGTTACCTTCGAGAGGTTAACGGTCTCGATGTCGGGCGAGGGGCGTCGGGCAAGATTTCGGAGGTGATCGACTGTGCCGGCCATTCGATCTACGAGTTTCGATATCCGCCCGATCGTGTCCGTGGCCGCATCAGCGTTCCCTTTCTCCATTAGCCGATGGGCGTTGTGCGCATAGGACCGAATGGCAGCGAGCGGCTGGTTCAGTTCGTGTGCGACACCTGCTGACAGCTGTCCCAGGGCCGCCAGTTTTCCCGCCTGCACGAGTTCTGCCTGGGTTTCGGCCAGTGTGTCACGGAATGTTCGTAATGAGGTCGCCATATCTGAAATCTCGTCATCGCCATCTGTAACGACGTGCGTATTCAGTTTGCCATCGGCTATGGCACGCATCGATTGATCCAGAGATGTAATCCGGCGCACAAGATTGCGACCGACATAAAGCCATACTACGAGGATCGCCACAACAATGCTGAATCCGGCGGCGGCAAGAAGCAGGAACTTTCCACGCTCGATGGAAATACCGGACTGACGCGCGGCTTCCTGTGATGTGACGTTGCCGGCTTCGACACGTCTGGTGATAAGCGCCTGCAGTTGCTCAACCAGATCCCGGTTCGCTGCCACCAACTTCTGCCCGTCGGAAAGCGTCTTCAGCTCGTCACGACGGAGCTGAAACAGATCATCGTCGCCGGACGCAAAAGCCATGACGTCCTGCAGAGACTGACGCAGTGAGAGAGCTTCGGGCAATGCTTCGAGCACATCTATATCATTGTTGATATTCCCTTGGACCTCGCTGAGGAAAAGTTCAGTGTCGTTGAGAGATGACTCATCGGGCAGACTTGCGGCGCGGGCGATCAAGCCGACGGCCAGGTTGCCAGCTGCATTCAGACGCAATAGCGCGGTCTGGCGGCGCGTCTCCAACTGCAAAATCTTTTGCTGATCCGGTGACGTGTTTGCTTCGGAAGCTTGTTCCACAGCGATATCGATCCGGAAACGGGCATCGGCAATCATGGGTTCGACTTCATCGAGAAAATCGGCATGTGCCCAGCGCAGTCGACCGACAAGTTCGGCATTGCGGTCTTGGAACCAGAAACGCCGGCGGACATTCGTCCCCAGTGACCGCAGGTTCGCCTGCAGCGTATCGATGATCCCGTGCAAGGACGTTTTGGCGGCATCGTCGATCAGTGGCGCTTCTACCTGACTGAGTATTCTGTTCATGCTTTGCAGGTTGCTGGTCAGTGTCGACCATGCGCGTTCGCGGGCCTGCTCGCTCTCAGCAGACGCCAGTGCAGGTGCGGTTGCGCTGATAACGCCACCTTTCTCCGCCAGGCGTGCCGCCAGCACGATTGTCGGGATATTGTCTGTAACCAATCGATTGAGGCTGTCCCCTACGCCGCCAAATGAAATCCAGGCAACGACCGTCGCCGCGACTGTCATTGCCGTCACACTTCCGAAGGCAAGAAACAGTCGCCCACGGATACCGGCAAGACGAAACGTACTCATGGGCGCGTCACGGGTGTTGATTCCACGACACCAAGGATTTCGCGCGATAGCTTGATCGCTTGCTCGTGATTGCCTTGAACCATGCGTTCCCATTCGGCCTCCAGCTTGACCTGGAGTGACGGTACAGGCAGGCCCGACCGACGGTGAACGAAACCGGACGCAAACTTCAGGTCCGATGCCTCCTGACTGCTCACGGGCACACGCGTGAGCAGATGGCGTGCCTCGGCAAGGCGACGGGCAATGTTTTCATCGCTCACGTTCGCCGAGGCTGCTTCGGCTTCGTGCAGCGCGTTCCAGGCCTGCGTCAGCCCACGTAAGCGGTATGTGATCATCGCGTCGAACAACGCGTTGACGAGGTGGTATCGAGTTCTGGAAAGTTCCGTGTTGAAGGGAATGCCTTTTCGGGTCAGATCGTCGTCATACGGGTTGGGGAATCCGGGGCGCGCATTCTTGTAAGTATCGCGCAGAACGGGGAGACGGCTGATCTCGGGCTCAAGCAGGATCTCCTGTCCTGCCGGCGAGAGTATGAATTGTACAAAAGCCTTCGCTGCTTCGGGGTTCTCGCCGCCTGTGACCAGGGCGATGTTGGCGGGGAGGAACACCGTCGCATCCGGGTATACGAAACCGACCGGCGCCCCGGTCGCAATCGCGGACAGGCCGAAGAAATCAATCACGGGACCGGCGCCGAAACGTCCGCGCCTTACTCCGTCAAGAACGCCGAAGCTTCTCGCTGTCACCGTTGCCAGATTGCCGCCAATCTCGAGCAGCGCAGCCCATCCATCATCCCAGCCCTTGCCTTGCAGGATTGTCTCGATAATCAGGTGCATGGTGCCGGAGCGTGATGGCGCCGAGATTCCCAGGTGTCCCGCGTAAACCGGATTTCGCAGATCGTCCCATGTTCGTGGCACGGGAAGGCCCGATTGCTCTAGATAGGGCGTATTCCACATGATCCCATACCCTGATACGGCGAACCCGCGGTAGTAACCGCCAAGGTCGTCCAACGGATATCCGCCAATGCGGTGATTTTCTCCCTGAGGTGCGGGGAACGCTTGCGCCAAGTGTCCGGATTTCTTAAGGACTTCGAAGGCATCGGGTGCCGATGCCCAGATGATGTCTACCGGATCGCTTTCCCTCTCCTGGATAAAAGAAATCGCGGCGGAGGTCTTTTTCGATCGAACAAAGGTCTTCAACTTCGGGTGTTGTGACTGGAAAGCTGAAATGAATCTTTCGAACATGTGCTCCGGGAACGACGTGACGATAATCAGCCGCCCGCTCAAGTCGCTGGCGACGGAGGGCATCGACATCAATAACAACAATGCCACGATCGCCGCCACGCGGAAGATGGGAAGGTCGGAAAACCGGAACGGGTCATTGATGTTGTACATTTGTAACTAACCGACTGTCATGCGAATGGATTGTCAAGCCGATCCGAAAGCGTTTCACGCCCATCCAGGATCACATGGGACATAGTTTTGACGTGCGCCATCAATTCAATCCTGACGACCTTAATCTGTCGCATCACGGTTTGGGCATCTTCAATCGTCCGCTTCAGCAAGTCAGTTTATTTCCACTGCTGAGTTTTGTTAAGAATGTTGCCGGATGCACCTAAACGTATGAATAAGCCGGCTATGCGGTTCAGGTTGCGTGTCGCGTGTGCGAGTTGCGAGCACTTATGATGATCAAACCCGGCCATCTGCGTAGCCCTGCTGGTGTCCGTTGTTGTTGCGTTGCTGCCGCTGGAAAATGCCCGGGCATCGGATGCCGGCGTTGTCATCCTGGATGCTAAGGACGGCATGCCGGGCGGACTTGTCCACCCGCTTGCGGAAGACCCCACCGCGCAGGGGCGCGCGCAATGCGAACCGGGCTGGTCATGCGACTTAATTATAAATACAGGTTCAAGGGTGCGACTTGATTGCGGCGCTGCCCGGATGCATTTTTTTAATGCATATGTTACGTTTTATGCCCTCGGGGAAATCAGGTGCGGCTGGGAAAAGCTGTTCTCACCCGCAGGAGCAAATGTGATGAATGCGAACAAAGACGAAGCGCAGGCTAGGGGTGGCCGCGCTAACGATCTCGGTGCGGATGACGCGCTGGCGATTTTCTATGACGATAACGGCAAAATTCAGTGCAGGCAGACTGACATCGACCCGGCGAAGGCGCCGCACGAAACAGGTGATGCTGCCACAACGGAGAACGAAAGTTCATCGAGCGAGCGCCCGGCCACCGGTTCTGATGCATCGGCGGAAGACTATGCCGAGGATATTGCCGATCTGATCGAGCAAAAATTCATGGGATTGCTCAGGCAACGGCTGGCGGACGGTGACGGTCGCCTGAACGAAGACGATCTTGCGGAAATGCACACGGAATTCCATGCGCAGATGGGCGAGATCAGAACGATTTTCATGGAAGCGGTCAAAAGTTATGCGAACGCAAGCCAGCGCAGCATGAACGATGAACACAGAAAGGGCGCCTTTCATCGTTTGATGGTTCACCGTTTTGAAGGCCGGCTGGCACCGGATACGGCGCTCGACAAAACCCCGGACCGTCTGTCGCGGCGCATGCTGCCGGGCTTTTTCAGTATGCTTTCCCTGATGATCGGGCAGGATAATCTTGCCAAATGCCATCGCGAGGCCGATGCGCTGGCGGCGCGCCTTCGCAGCGAACTGGGCGATAAATTCGATTGGGCCGAGGTCTATGCGAGCAAGGAGGGCCGCCGCATCGCGTTGCGCGCAGAAATACTGATGGCACGTAATTTCAAGGATGTTGAGAAGCGGATAGATTGGCTGATCGCCTTCATCAACGGTAACCTCATAACCATCGGCAGTACACGACCCGGGGCCGATTGGTCGTTTTCGGAAACCGCCGCGCGGAACCTGCTGCGCGATCTGTTTGCGGGGATCAGGACGACGATGGTCAACAAGGTCCGGCGCGATGCCCTGGCCAACTCGCTCAATGAAAGTACGATCCATCAACTCCGCGATCTTGTCGCCGCGCTCGGCTGAAGGGCGACATTCGTCTTCGTTACCAAGGCGCGCAGCACGGCTCAGCGTCGGACCAGGCTCACCACATATGTAGCGGGTTCGGTTTTTGACGGGTTCTCGAAGGCACAGTTCTTCGGCGTTGCAAGGTCGAAGGCCAGACAGTCGCCGGCGCTGAGTATCGAAACCTCTTCGTCCTCACGGATCGCAAGCCGTCCACGCATCACCCAAACGCACTGGCCGCGCATGAAGGTATATGCCGATGCCGGATAGGCAATGCGCGCCCCCGCCGGCAGATTGCCCAAAACCATTTCCGGGTCGGCACCCGGCGGCGTCAAAGTCTGGCGGGTAAAGCCGGTTTCCGGATCGTTCCAACGCGTCTGATCGCCGGCACGCGATACCCGGCCGTCCCGGTCATCGCCGTCATCGGCTTCGGCCCGCGCCAGCAACGTCGACATGGTCAGGCCGAACGCACCGGAAAGCTTGCCCAGCAAAGCGGCCGTCGGACTGGCCTCGGCCCTTTCGATGCGCGAGATCATCGCCCGCGATACCCCCGATACCGCCGCCAGTTCATTGATTGACCAGCCGCGCACATTGCGTTCATGGCGGATACGCGCCGCCAGGCGTAGGCTTAACCGGTCTTCTTCGGACGGGGTTGATGTGTTTTCTATTATAGTAGACATGTAGTGATCTTAATGGAATTATCCAGGTATGACCATGCCAATTCCATATCCCGTTTTGGCGCCCGATGGTGCGTCTTCCATGCTGACCCCGGCCGGTGTCGGACACAATGGCGGACCGTTGCTGGAAGCCGTTCCAGGCCGTAGCTGGCGGCGCTGGTGCTGGGCGCGTGCGCATAAGAAGGCCTGGAAATCGCCGCCCCGTGAAATCGTCCTCAGGCGCCTGAAACGGGCCCGGGAACTGGGCATGAGTTACCACGAATACACGCTCGAAATCCTCGAACGCGGCCGCTATTTGTAACGGCCCTTAAAAGCGGCCGTACGGCGTAAAAAAATCATTGACCCTGCAGGGCGGGGCGACAACATATGGGGTAAGGCGTTTAAAAAGCACAAACCAGCCAAGACATGCGTATAACGTGTCGTTGAACAGATCGGGGGGATAATGCCGGATAAGCCGACCATACTTGTCGGACGCAAGCTGCCGGAAGCTGTCGAAGCACGGCTCAAGCGAGACTACAATCCGATCCTCAATCCCGACGACAAGCTCTATTCATCCGATGAGTTGATCGAGCTTTGCCAGCAGGCCGATGCAATTCTGCCCTGCCATTCCGAGCATTTCACGGCGGATGTTATCGCCCGGCTGCCGGATCGTATCAAAGCCATCGCCAATTTTTCGGTCGGGTACGATCACGTCGATACCGAAGCCGCAAAAAAACGCGGTATTATCGTCACCAACACGCCCGATGTGCTGTCCGACGCCACCGCCGAGATCGCCATCCTTTTGATGCTGGCTGCTGCGCGGCGTGCGTCGGAAGGCGAACGGCTGGTGCGTTCGAAGCAATGGAAAGACTGGTCGCCGTCGTTCATGGTCGGCACACAGGTCACCGGCAAACGCTTTGGCGTCATCGGCATGGGCCGGGTCGGCCGCGTTGCCGCCGAGCGTGCGCGCGGCTTCGACATGGAAATTCATTATTACAACCGCAAGCGCCTTGATCCGGAGTTGGAGAAGGGTGCCGTGTTTCACGCCGATGTCGATGCGCTGCTGGCGCACGCCGACGTGTTGTCGATCCACTGCCCGGCGACTCCGGAAACCAAGGGATTGCTGAACGCCGAAAAAATCGCGTTGATGCCGGACGGCGCCATTGTCGTGAATACCAGCCGTGGCGCGGTGATCGATGACGATGCGCTTATCGCCGCCCTCAAATCCGGGAAACTGGCGGCTGCCGGGCTCGATGTGTTCAATGGCGAGCCGGCGGATATTCATCCGGGCTACCGTGCTCTCGAAAACGTGTTCCTGTTGCCGCATATCGGCAGCGCCACCAGGGAAACCCGTGACGGTATGGGATTCCGGGCCCTCGACAATCTGGATGCCATTTTTGCCGGCCGCGAACCTGGCGACAGGGTTGCCTGACATGGTCGGTGGTATACCACTTGGCGTTGACGCTTGTGAGCAACAGACGTAGGTTATGTAACAATAATGAGATAGTACTGAATCAACAGTAAGCGCGTTGAAAACTGGGTTGGGCCCCCGTCAATTATCCGAAAACTTGCGGATGCTTGTAAAAGGCCCGTAGCAGGAGGGTTGAACACTTTCGGCTCTCTTCATGAAAAAAGGTTCCGTGTGAATCCCGGTTTTCGACCGGACTTAAATACGGGGCTAACGAAACTTTGGGAGAACATCAATGTCCAAGAAAACCGAAACCGTCTCACGCCGGAAGTTTCTCAAGGGTTCCGCCCTTGCCGCGACCGGCGCAGCCGCAGCGACCGTTGCGGCACCGCATATCGCCAAAGCCGCGACGACCCTGAAAGTTCAGGCCGCGTGGGGTGGTGGTATCTTCCTCGAAATGGCTCAGGACTACGTCAATCGCGTCAACAAGATGTCGGGCGGCGCCATGAAAATCGACCTGCTCGGTGTCGGCGCGGTCGTGAAAACCGCAGAAATGCAGACCGCCGTGCACAAGGGTGTGCTCGACGGTGCGCACATGGTGACGGCTTACTGGTATTCGAAATCACCGGTTGCCTCGCTGTTCGGTACCGGTCCGTGCTTCGGCTGGTCGGCCAACGAACTGATGGGCTGGATCGCTTATGGCGGCGGTAAGGAACTCTACTACGAACTGATGCACGACAAACTGCGCCTCGACCTCGTCGGCTTCTTCACCGGCCCGATGCCGGCACAGCCTCTGGGTTGGTTCAAGGAGCAGATCAAGGACTCCTCGCAGATGAAGGGCCTCAAGTACCGCACCGTCGGTCTTGCCGCCGACGTCCTGCAGGAAATGGGCATGTCCGTCGTTCAGCTTCCGGGCGGTGAAATTCAGCCGGCCATGAAGTCGGGCCTCATCGATGCGGCCGAATTCAACAACCCGACGTCCGATAAGGACTTCGGTATGCAGGATGTTTCCAAGCACTATCACCTTGCGAGCTTCCACCAGTCGCAGGAATGCTTCGAAATCATCTTCAACAAGACGCTTTTCGACAATCTCGGCGAAGAGCAGCGTTCGATCCTCGAATACGCTTCCGAAGCCGCGTCTCAGGACATGGCATGGAAGGCGATGGAGCGCTACTCGGCAGACCTCGTGGTCCTCAAAGAGAAGTTCGGCGTCAACGTTTACCGCACGCCGACGTCGGTCATGAAAGACCAGCTCAAGGCATGGGACGTCGTTGTCGACCGCATCTCCAAGAGCGATCCGTTCTTCGCCAAGGTCATCGATTCCCAGAAAGCATGGGCGAAGCGCCATGGTGCCTACTCGCTGACGAACGCGCCGGATTATCAGGCGGCTTACGAGCATTACTTCGGTAAGGCTTTCTGAGCCAAGTGATCAGAGTGCAAGATGGTTGGGGCGGTGCCGGTTTCGGCGCCGCCCTTCCACCTGAATATTTAATCGTAATAGACCGAGGTTGGGTGACATGACCCGTATCCTTCATTTTATCGACAGCCTGAGCGCCTGGAGCGGCAAGACGTTCGCCTGGTGCATCATGATCCTGACGCTTTCGACCTGCTACGAGGTGTTCGTTCGCTATGTGCTGAACAACCCGACGGTATGGGCTTTCGATATGAGCGTGCAGATGTACGGCGCGCTGTTCATGATGGCTGGCGCCTATGCCCTGTCGCAGGATGCCCATGTCCGTGGCGACGTCGTGTATCGTCTGATGCCATTGAAGTGGCAGGCCGGCGTTGATTTCGTCCTGTACCTGACGTTCCTGATCCCGGGCGCCATATGCCTTGTCTATTATGGCTATGACCAAGCGGCTGAATCCTGGTTCTACAAGGAAGTCAGCTGGTCCAGCCCGTCGCGTATTCAGATTTACTTCTTCAAGACCCTGATCCCGATTTCCGGCTTGCTGCTGCTTTTGCAAGGCATCGCCGAAACTGTCCGCTGCGTGCAGTGCATGCGCGACGGGAAATGGCCGCCACGGCTGCATGATGTGCAGGAAACCGAAGCCATGCTTCTGCATGAAAAAGAAGACCTCAAGGCCCATCCGGAGATGCCGCAATGACCGATCCCCAAATTGCCATCATGATGCTTGGCTTGTTTATTCTCGTGGTGCTGCTGGGATTCCCGATTGCATTCACACTGATCGCCATGGGCCTGGGCTTCGGCTATTACGCGTACTTCGATCCGCTGCGGATGAAAGGTCTGTTGGACAACCGCATTTTCGATCTGTTCGTACAAAACACATTCTCGGTGATGTCTAACGATGTTTTGGTCGCGGTGCCGCTATTCTTGTTTATGGGGTACGTGGTCGAACGCGCGAATATCGTCAACCGGCTGTTCTTCAGCTTCCAGCTTGCGGCGCGTCACCTGCCGGGGTCGATGGCGGTGGCGGCACTCGCGACCTGTGCAGTGTTCGCGACGGCGACCGGGATTATCGGCGCCGTTGTGACCCTGATGGGCATGCTGGCTTTTCCAGCGATGCTCGAAGCCAGGTACGACGTCAAGTTCGCCTCCGGTGTGATCTGCGCCGGCGGCTGCCTCGGTATTCTGATCCCGCCTTCGATCATGCTGATCGTCTACGCGGCGATTGCCGAGATCTCGCCGCTGCGCCTGTATGCGGGCGCCCTGTTCCCGGGGATGATGCTGGCCGGTTTCTACATGATCTATGTGGTGACGCGCGCCACCATCAACCCGAAGCTGGCGCCGAAGCCAAAAGACGTCGACGTCACCATCGGCAGGGTCGCTTATGAGCTGCTGACCTCGTTCATCCCGCTCGCGGTGCTGATCATGTCGGTGCTGGGGGCGATCCTGATGGGGCTTGCGACACCGGCCGAAGCGGCAGCCGTGGGTGCTGCCGGCGGGCTGGTGCTGGCCGTTCTGTATCGCTCGCTGACGTGGGAGCGGCTCAAGGAAGCGGTGTATTTGACGGCCAAGACATCGGCCATGGTGTGCTGGTTGTTCGTCGGCTCGTGGACGTTCGCGTCCGTGTTCTCTTATCTTGGCGGTCACGACATCATCAAGGACTGGTTCCTGCATCTCGAAGTCGGCACCGTCGGCTTCCTGATTTTGGCGCAGACCATCATCTTCCTGTTGGGATGGCCGCTGGAATGGACCGAGATCATCATCATCTTCGTGCCGATCTTCCTGCCGCTGCTAGAGCATTTCCAGGTCGATCCGCTGTTCTTCGGCATGCTGGTGGCGTTGAACCTGCAGACCTCGTTCCTGACACCGCCGATGGCAATGGCGGCGTACTACCTGAAGGGGGTCGCGCCACCGCACGTTCAGTTGATGGACATCTTTGCCGGTATCATGCCGTATCTGCTGATCGTCATCTTCTCGATGGTGCTGCTCTATAACTTCCCGGGGATTGCACTGTGGCTGCCCGAATACCTGTTCGGTCCGGGCTGATCCGGGGTACGGGGTAACGCTGTCATGCAAGGAGCATCCACCTTAGGCGTCGCCGAGGCCGCGCGCGCCATCCGCGATGGTGAATTGAAGTCGGAAGAACTGGTCAAGGCGTGCCTTGACCGGACACGCGAGTTCGAGCCCACGGTTCAGGCATGGGTAAACCTGAACGAGGAGCACGCGCTCGAGCAGGCCCAGGTCTGCGACAAGCTGCGTTACGAGGGCAAGCCGACGGGGCCGCTGAACGGCGTGCCGCTCGGCATCAAGGACATCATCGACACCATCGATTACCCGACGGAACTGGGTTCGCCCATTCACGCCGGCCGCAACACGATGAGCGAGGCCTTCGTCGTCTCAAAGCTGCGTGAAGCCGGCGCCGTGATCATGGGCAAGACGGTAACCACCGAATTCGCCGTCTATGCACCCGGCAAGACCACCAACCCGCATGACCCGACGCGGACGCCAGGCGGCTCGTCCAGCGGCTCGGCGGCTGCTGTCGCGGCGATGATGGTGCCGGGGGCCGTGGGGACGCAGACCAACGGTTCGACCATTCGCCCGGCGTCGTTCTGCGGCGTCGTCGGCTACAAGCCGACGTTCGGCCTGATTTCCCGAAGCGGTATCCTGCGTCAGTCCCCGCCCTTGGATCAGGTCGGCGTATTCGCACGCTCGATAGAGGATGCGGCATTGCTGGCCGAGACCATCATCGGTTTCGACGCCGAAGACGGGTATATGCGCCCACAGGCGAAACCGCGTCTGGTGGCGGCACAGGCCGATGATCCGCAGATCGAACCCCGTCTCGCTTTTCTGAAGACGCCGGCCTGGGATCAGGCCGAGGAAGGGACCAAAGCGGCGTTCGCCGAGCTGACGGAATTTCTGGGCGAGCGTTGCGAGGACGTGCCGCTGGCCGAGGTTTATGACGAGATCTTCGAGCTGCAGCGCCGCGTCATGGAGGCCGATCTGGCGAAGAATTTCGCGGCCGATTTCCTGCGCGCACCAGAAAAGATCAGCCCGCAACTGACCGAGATGGTCGAGCGCGGCCGCAAGGTTCTGGCCGTCGACTACAATATCGCGATCGAACGCCAGAAGCTGTTTGCCGACGGCCTGGACGTGGTGTTCGAACATTTCGATGCCATCATCACGCCGTCGACCCCGGGCGAGGCGCCGCCCGGGCTTGATGCGACCGGCAATCCGGCATTCTGCACGCTATGGACCTATACCGGCATGCCGGCGATCACCCTGCCGCTGATGAGCGGCGAGGCGGGCATGCCCTTGGGTGTGCAGCTTGTCGGCAAAAAAGGCGACGACGAGCGCCTGCTCAGGACCGCGGCATGGCTGACGCGTCGTGTCGACGCGGCGGACGAGGCTTGATTTCAAACCGCCCGGCAATTGAAAGACGACAGCATGCGGCGGTTATGTCACAATATGACGAAGGAAAAGGGTGAAACACATGGATAGCATCATCAGCGGCATTATCGGGGTGGCAATCTTCCTGCTTTTCGTCGGTGGTCTGGCGGAATCGATCGGTGCGCCACCGTTTATCATCATCGTTGTGATCGTCTGCGCCGCGGCTCTCTATGGTCTTTACGAAGACATCAAGTCGGAACAGTCCAACAAGCAGGAATGACGCTCAACCCTGTGTTTTGAGGAATGCCCGCAGGCCGGCATCGGCACAGGCCATGTCTTGCTCCGCAGCGCCGCCCGACAACCCGATCGCCCCGACAACCGCCCCATCGATGAGCACCGGCACGCCGCCGCCCACGGTCGAGAAACGCCCGCCCGCCGCGCTCTGGATGCCGTTCACAAGACTGCCCGGGACCGCCGCCTCGTTGTAGTCGGCGGTCGTTTTTTTGGAGATTGCCGACGTGAAGGCCTTGTCCTGCGCCAGTGTCGTCGACAATTCCTTGGCATGGTCCATGCGCTTGAAGGCGATCAGGTACCCGCCGTCGTCAACCACGGCGATACACATCGGGATACCGATTTCCTGGGCTTTCGCCTCGGCACCGCTTATAAGAATGGCCGCGTCGTCATAGGACAGGCGTTGGATCGTCAGCAAGGGCCGTCTCCCGTTATCGAATGACCGGATAACCGATCATGAACAAAAGCAAATTGAAATCCTGGCTGATCGCGTATCTGCGCCAACCGTTCAACATGATTGTGTGGGTGATGGAGACGTTTGCCAAGAACCGCAAGCGGCTGGCGGTTTTTCTGGCGCGCGAGAAAGTCGCCTCTGTCTTCAAGGCGGTGGTGGTGGCGACGTTTTTCGTCTGGCTGGGCGTGTTCGCCTTCCTGTCTTCCAGCGAAGAGGGGGACCGCTTTACCTGCGCCCTGAAAAGCCTGTGGCCGGATGCCGATATGACCGGCTGCGAGACGCAGCCGTGGCTGAAACCCGCGAAAACCGACTAGGCGGTCCGGTCTGTGCTTGGGCTTGATTTCCGGCCCGCCATTCCGGATGATGCGTGGCACTGGGAGGAACCAATAAAATGAAATTTTTCGTCGATACCGCCGATGTTGCGGAAATCAGCGCCCTGAACGAGCTGGGCCTCGTCGACGGCGTGACCACGAACCCGTCGCTGATCGCAAAATCGGGCCGCGACATGTCCGAAGCGATCAAGGAAATCTGCGACATGGTCGCGGGCCCGGTATCCGCCGAAGTCACGGCGACGGATGTCAGCGGTATGTTGGCCGAAGCCGCCAAGCTGCGTGCCATCGCCGATAACGTGACGATCAAGGTGCCGATGACCGAAGCGGGCATACAGGCCTGCAAGGCGCTGTCGGACGACGGCGCCTCGGTCAACGTGACGCTGTGTTTCTCGTCGGCGCAGGCAATCCTGGCGGCCAAGGCCGGTGCCGCCTTCATATCGCCGTTTGTCGGCCGGCTTGATGATATCGGTCAGGACGGCATGGGCCTGATCGAGGAAATCTGCGAGATCTACAGCAATTACGATTTCGCCACCGAAGTGCTGGTGGCCTCGATCCGCCATCCGATGCATGTCGTTGACGCGGCGCGCATGGGGGCAGACGTTGCGACCGTGCCGCCGGGGGTTTTGAGGCAGATGTTCAAGCACCCGCTGACCGATAAGGGGCTTGCGGCGTTTCTTGCCGACTGGGAAAAGACCGGCCAGTCCATCCTTTAGGGAAGGGCGGTCCGGGGATTACAATTTGTTTAGATTGAAAGTCCGGTCTTTTCTTTTCGGGTCAATATGTTAAGTCCATTCACCGCGCAATTGCATGGGCTCCGCAAAGGGGCTTGAAACGCGCATTTGGCAAGATATCTCTTGTCCGAAAACAAAACGCAGGGAGTTCGAAGGCATGGCGGAAATGATCGCCCTTTCGCGCTTAACAAAGCGGTTTGGACCTTTAACGGCCGTAGACGGGATCGACATGACCGTCAGCCGTGGCGAGGTTCTTGGGTTTCTCGGGCCGAACGGCGCGGGCAAGTCGACGACGATGAAAATGGTCACCGGCTTTCTGACACCGACCGAAGGCAGCGCTCTGGTCAACGGGATCGACGTGACGAAGGATCCGGTTGGCGTCAAACAGCGCATCGGTTATCTGCCCGAAGGCGCACCGTGTTACGGTGACATGACGCCGACAAGTTTTCTCGATTTTATTGCCGATGTGCGGGCGTTGTCCGGCAAGGCGCGTGAGCACGCCATCCAGCAGACCGTCGAGCGGGTCGAAATCGCCGGCGTGATGGATCAGCCCATCGAAACGCTTTCCAAGGGCTTCAAACGCCGCGTCGGCTTGGCCCAGTCGATCCTGCACAATCCGCCGGTGCTGATCCTCGATGAGCCGACGGACGGGCTGGACCCGAACCAGAAGCATCAGGTTCGAAATCTGATTCAGCAAATGGCCGCCGATAAGGCCGTCATCATCTCGACACACATCCTTGAAGAAGTCGAAGCCGTCTGTACCCGCGCCGTTGTTATCGCGCGCGGCAAAATTCTTGCCGACGGCACGCCGGACGATCTGCTGAAACGCTCGCCACTGCATAACGCCGTGCACGTGCGTGTCCAGGTGGCGCAGGCGGAAGCCGTTGCCGGCGATCTGCGCGCACTGGCGATGGTCGGCGACGTAACAAGGGGCAACGATTTCGACGGCTATTGCGAATTCAGCGTCACCTCGAAATCCGGCGCGCCGATTGCGCCCGACGTGGCGGCGATGCTCAAGGACAAGGGACACCCGGTCAGCGACTTCAAGACCGAGAAGGGCGCCCTCGATGCCGTGTTCCGCGACATCACGCGCGGGCCAGAGAAAAAACCGGCGGAGGCGAGCCATGCGTAATATCGCGATCATTGCCAAGCGCGAGTTCAAGGGCTATTTCGCGACCCCGCTGGCGCTTGTCTTCATTGTTATCTTTCTGGCCCTGACCGGCGCCTTCGCGTTTTACGTCGGCGGCTTTTTCAGCCGCGGCAATGCCGACCTGACGTCGTTCTTCGCCTATCATCCGTGGCTGTTCCTGCTTCTGGTGCCGGCCATCGGCATGCGGTTGTGGGCCGAGGAACGCAAATCCGGCACCATCGAGCTTTTGATGACCCTGCCGGTTTCGACCCTGGATGCGGTGCTCGGCAAGTATCTGGCGGCGTGGGCGTTCTGCGGCGTGGCATTGGCGCTGACGTTCCCGATGTGGATCACGGTCAATGTGCTCGGCAGCCCGGATAACGGCGTGATTTTCACAAGCTACATCGGCAGCTTCGTTATGGCCGGCGCGTTCCTGGCGATCAGCGCCTGCATTTCGGCGATGACCAAGAACCAGGTGATCGCCTTCATCATCGCCGCGACGGTGTGTTTCCTGTTCACCATGTCCGGCGCGCAACTGGTTCTGAACTTCTTCCAGGCGTGGGCGCCGGATGTGCTCGTCGAGGCCTTGCGCTCGATGAGCTTCCTGACCCACTTCGATGCGGTCACGCGTGGCGTGATCGATCTCAAGGACGTGATTTTCTTCGGGTCGTTGATCGTGATGTGGCTGTTTCTGAACATCCTCGCGGTCGAGATCAACAAGGGACGATGAGGGGCGCACCATGAATTTCTTCGCCAACATCGATCGCGGAAAACTGGCCGGGCTGTCGGCTGTGCTGGCAGTGGTCATTTTTCTTTCCGTCAATATTTTCGCCAACACGACGTTCCGTGGGCTCGAGGTCGACCTGACCGAAGAGAAGCTGTTTACGCTGTCCGATGGCACGCGCGATATCCTTAAAAGCATCGACGAGCCGATTACCGTCCGGCTGTTCGTCTCGAAACGGCTGGTCGAGCTGAATTCCGGGCACGCCACGTATGCCGACCGCATCCGCCAGTTGCTGGAACGCTATGTCGACATCTCCGGCGGCAAGATAAAGCTCGAGCTGTACAGCCCGGAACCGTTCACCGACGAGGAGGATCTGGCCGTCGCTTTCGGGTTGCAGGGTGTGCCGCTCGATAACACCGGTGATCTCGGGTATTTCGGTCTCGTTGCGACCAACAGCGTCGACAAGATGGAACGCATTGCGTACCTGAGCCCTGAGCGCGAAAGCTTCCTTGAATACGATCTGTCGAAGATGATCTTCAAGCTGTCGCAGAATAAGAAACCGCTGGTCGGTCTGATTGCCGGTCTGCCGATTGCCGGTGGGCCGCGCGTGCAGGGCGGCCAGGCGTGGGCGTTCGTCGAGCAGGTCCGTGAATTCTTCGACGTCACCATTCTCAATCCCACGGACAGAGTGATTCCCGGCAACATCGATGCCTTGCTCATCGTGCACCCGAAGGGTCTTAGCGAGCATCTGATGTACGGGATCGATCAGTTCGTACTGAAGGGCGGCAAAGCGCTGGTCTATGTCGATGAGAACTCGGAAATCGATGTTGCCATGGCGCGCGGCCGGGGCGATGCGGGTCCGTCGGATTTCGACAAGATGCTCAATGCCTGGGGTGTTGAACTGGTCGAGGGCAAGGTGCTCGGCGATCTGGAGGGGGCGCGCCGCGTCAACGTCAACCTTCGTGGCCAGACGGCGGTTACGGATTACGTGACCTGGCTGTCGTATCTGCCCAGGAATTTTAAGAGCGACGATGCCATCACCGCCGATCTGCAACGGATCACATTGGCCAACGCAGGCATTCTCAAGCCGCTCGACGGCAAGGGGACGACGCTGGTGCCGCTGATCCAGTCGTCTCCGCAGTCGATGGAAATCGATGTCGCCAAGGTTCGCGCCAACCCCGACGTGGTTTCCCTGTTCCGCGACTTCAAGCCGTCCGGCAAACGTGAAATCGTTGCCGCGCGTGTGCTGGGGACGCCGTCGACGGCGTTCCCGGACGGTCCGCCTGCGTTGAAGGAAGGCGAAACCGCGCTCCCGGACATGCCGAAAGCCGAAGATCATCTGGCCAAGGCCGACAAGGACATCAGCGTGATTGTCGTTTCCGATGTCGACATGCTGCATGAGCAGTTCTGGATGCAGTCGCGCCAGCTTTTCGGTCAGACCTTCAATGTACCGTTCGCCAACAACGCCGATTTCGCCGTCAATTCGCTGGAAAACCTGAGCGGCGGGACGGCGCTGATGAGCCTGCGCGCACGCACCGAAGCGGTGCGTTCGTTTACCTATGTCGACGATGTGCGCAAGAACGCCGAGCGCCAGTTCCGCGACAAGGAACAGCAACTGGCAACGCAGATCGACAACATCAAGACCGAGCTGGCCGAGCTTCTGAACCGCGAACAGGCCGGCGGCGAGCTTGTCATCGGCCCGGCCGACAAGGCGAAGGCCGAGGAATACCGCCACGAGATGGTCCGCCTGCGCAAGGAATTGCGCGATGTGCAGTACGAACTCAGGAAGGACATCGACGATCTGGATGCGCTGTTGAAATTCATCAATATCGCGGCGATCCCGCTGTTGCTGGGCGCTATTGCACTGGTCTGGCTGCTGATCGGGCGGGCCAGACGCGCGCGCCGCTACACTCTGGCGAAGCACGAAGGATAGGGGGCGAGCATGACACCCAGAACCGTCAGCATTCTGCTTTTGACCGCGATCATCAGTGTTGCGGCCGCCACCTATGGTGTGTCGACGCGGGTCGATTATCAGAGCACCGATTTCAGGGGCGAGCGGCTGTTCCCGGGACTTCTTGAGAATGCCGGGAACGTCGGCGAAGTGACACTTCTGCAGAATGGCGACACCATGACGTTCATCCGCAAGGACGATATCTGGACGCTCAAGCAGAGCGGTGGCTATCCGGTGCATGCCAATCTGGTCAACAAGGTGATTTTCGGCCTGTCCAACATGGAATTGCTGGAACCGCGAACCAGGAAGCCCGAGCTTTTCGCTGAACTGAATCTCGGCGATCCGTCCAAGAAAAAGTCGAGCGCCCAGCAGGTTACCCTGAAAAGCAGCAGCGGTGAGATGATCGCGGATCTGGTCATCGGCAGAGCTAACTTCTTCCTGCCGGAAACGACGACCGGCGGCATGTACGTGCGCCGTCCGGGCGAGGATCAGACCTGGCTGGTGCGAGGCCTCGTCGATATCGGCGTTGAGCCGCGCGACTGGCTGATTCGCGATATCGTCGATATCAAACCGGAGCGCATTGTCCGCGCCGAAGTAACGCAGCCGGACGGCGAGAAGCTGATCGTTATTCCGAAAGAGGGTGTCACGGGCAGTTTCGCTTTTGAAAACATGCCCGAAGGCATGAAGCTCAAGAGCGAGTTTGCGCCGCGCAACATTGCCGCGGTCCTGAACGGTTTCGTGCTGAATGACGTTCGTCCGGCGGCCGATGTCGCGCTCGCCCCCGAAGATGCCTATGTCACCGAATTCTTCAGTGTCGACGCCATTCATGTGACGACGCGCATGTGGCAGCAAGACAAGACGCACTACATGACCGTCGCGGCGGCATATATCGGCGATGACGCGAATTCCGACGCCGCCAAGCAGGCCAATGCCATTGCCGCGCGCACTCAGGGCTGGGCCTACATCATTCCGGATTATCAATACGAACAGATCGCCAAGAAAATGACCGATGTAACGGAAAAGTCCCAGCCGGATTCCTGAGTGCTCTAAACGTTGTCTCGAAGGACCGGTATTAGCCCGCAGCCTTCAGCATCGCATCCAACAGCACCTGTGTGCCGGTGGCCAGGTCCCCGGCGCTGGCACTTTCCAGCTCGTTGTGGCTGATGCCGCCTTCGCACGGTACGAAAATCATGCCGACGGGACACACGGCGGCGAGCTTGCAGGCATCGTGTCCTGCGCCCGAGTGCATGTCGATATAGCGGATCTGCCTGTCCGTGCACGCGTTGCGTATGGCATCGACACAATCAGGGTCGAAGACAACCGGTTCGGCGCGGGTAATGGCTTCGACTTCCAGCTTCAATCCGGATGCATCGGCGATGTCCTGGCAGATGCGCATCATGTCCGTTTCCATCCGCGCCAGGATATCCAGATCGGGATGCCGGCTGTCGATAGTGAAGACGGTTTTTCCGGGGACGGTATTTCGGGAATTCGGCTGCACGCGAACATAGCCGACGGTGATCACCGCCGCCGGCTCGTAGGTCGCCGCCAGTTCGTTTAATGCAACGGTCATTTTCGCGGTGCCGACAAAGGCATCCTGGCGCTTGTTCATGGGCAATGTGCCGGCATGGCCATCCGTCCCCGTCACCGTGATGATGAAGCAGCGCTGTCCCTGCGCGCCGACGACGGCGCCGACAGCAAGCCCTGCCTGTTCAAGTATCGGCCCTTGCTCGATGTGGGCCTCGAAATAAGCCTTGATCGGGCTGCCGCCGACAGGGGACGAACCGGCATAGCCGATGCTCTGCAGGGCGTCGGCGACGCTGATGCCGTCGGCATCCCTGAGCGCCAGCGCCTGATCCAGTTCGCGATGTCCGGCGAAGGTGCCGGAACCGATACATCCGGCGGCAAAGCGGGCACCTTCTTCATCGGTCCAGTCGACGACTTCGATCGGGGCGCGGGTTTCAATACCTGCATCGTTCAGTGCGCGGATCACCTCAAGCCCGGCCATGACGCCAAAGGCACCGTCGAATTTGCCGCCCAGCGGCTGGCTGTCGATATGACTGCCGGTTACGACCGGGGCGGCACCTGCATCCAGGCCCGGACGGCGGGCGAAAATATTGCCGATCGCATCGATGCGGATATCGCATCCGGCATCGCGTGCCCAACTGCAGAAAAGATCGCGCCCGCGCCGGTCTTCCTCACTGAGCGCGATCCGGCATACGCCACCCTTGGACGTGGCACCGATCTTGGCAAGCTGCATGAGGGAATCCCATAACCGGTCTTTGTTCACAATAGTCGTCAAAACGCATCCTCGATCCACTGTGCGTGGCGCAGAAGTTCACCATCGTGGGCAAACCGGCCGATGACTTGAAGCCCGACAGGCAGTCCCGTCGGCCCCGTCAGTTTCGGCAACGTGACGGTCGGTACACCGGTCAGGGTCCAGATCTTCTGGAAAACGGCATTCCCCGTGTTGCTCAGATCGCGCGGCGCTTCGCCGGGGGCACCTGCGGTGATCAACACATCGTAATTTTCAAACATCCTGTCCAGTGCGCCGGCAAGGGTATCCCTGAATTCGATTGCCTGCACATAGGCTTCCGCGGCGATTCCCGCGCCCTGGGCATTTCGGCGTATCGTTTCGTCGCGCACCTTGTCCGCATGGTCACGGCAGTAATCGCCGATATTGGCGCGCACATTCGCCATCATTACGGTCGAATGGCATGCCAGCGCCTGGTCGAACACACCGGTCATTTCAACTTCGCGCGCGTGATTGCCCAGCTTGTCCATAACGTCGGCGAACAGGCCGTCCATGTACGGTTCGGCGTCAGCCCACATCGGCCCCTTGACGAAGGCGATGCGCGGCGGCGTCACGGACGGCGATGAAAGCGCGTCGACAAGCTTGCCGCGCGGGTGGCCGCGCATGTCCAAATCCGCCGGGTCCTTGACCATCAGGACATCGCCGGCAAGCGCGATATCCGCCAGCGAGCGGGCGTAAATGCCGGGGTGGTCCAGAGGCCGGGCCAGCGGCGACATGCCGGCGCGAGAGATCGATCCGAAGGTCGGTTTGAAGCCATGGACCCCGCAAAAAGATGCGGGCCGGATCATCGAGCCGCCGGTTTGTGTCCCGACGGAAAGCGGTATCTGGTGATCGGCGACGGCGGCGGCGGACCCCGATGACGATCCACCCGGCGTATGAGCCGGATTATGCGGATTTTTCGTCTTGCCGGGCGCGGTCAGCGCAAACTCCGTGGTGACGGTCTTGCCCATGACCACGGCACCAGCGGCGCGCAGCAGACGGGCGATGGTGCTGTCGGTGACCGGGCGGCGGCCTTCGAAAAGCGCCGAGCCGTTTTCCGTCGGCATGTCGGCGGTGTCGATGATGTCCTTGAGCCCGACCGGAATGCCGTGCAGCGGACCCAGATTGCGCCCGGCGGCCATGGCTTCGTCGCAGGCATCGGCCTGTTCGCGGGCAAGGCAGGGGTTCAGGTAGGTCCAAGCCCCGACATCGGCTTCGCGGGCTTCGGCACGGGCCAGGCACGCGTCGACCAGATCACGTGAAGACATATTCCCGGACCGTATGGCCGCGCGGGCATCGGTGGCATTGAGCAGGTTTGGTGATGTCATTTAAGTCGGCCGATTTCCTTGTAGTAATTCTGTGTACCGACGCATAACGGGATCGGTACGCCGTCGAAGGATGAGTCCATGGTGATGGATTTCCCCTTGGGATGCGCGCCATCGAGGATCGAGCGGGCGAATTTGTTGCTCCAGAACGCCTTGGTCAGTTTGTAGACGAAATTCTGATCAAGATCGGTCCTCGCCAGCCAGAGCGCGGTTACGGCGACCGTTTCGACGACATTTCTTTGCCCCGGATAAACGCCGGCCGGTATTTCCGAGAGTGCATAGAAAGGCGATTTTTCCGCCAGAACCTCGCGGCCTTTGCCGACGATCGGCACCAGTTGCGCTTGTCCCGATTTCAATATCTTCGTGATGCTGCTGCTCGGATGGCCGGCGACGGTGATGAAGGCATCTACGTTTCCGGCCTTCAGCGCATCCACTGCGCCGGAGAAATTAACGAATGACGGGGTGAAATCCTTGCCTTCCTGCAGACCGTAGGCGCGGACAAGAAGCTGTGCGCCCAGCAACGCGCCGGAATCCCGCTCGCCCAGTGCGACGCGCTTGCCGGACAGGTCTTCCATTTTACCGATCCCCGCCGATTTGGCAGCGACCAGATGCACGTCTTCCGGATACAGGCTGGTGATCACGCAAAGGCTGGTATTCGGTTTGCGCGTCCGGAACGGGCCGGTGCCGCTATAGGACCAGTACGTGACGTCCGATTGGGCAATGGCAGAGGGAAACTTCCTGGCCAACAGGGCATCGACGTTGGCGACGGAACCGCCGGTACTTTGGGCCGTGGCTGTCACGTCCGGGATGCCGCAATTGCCGCCGTTCTCACAAGATTTGGAGCCCGGCGGGTTTGATATGACCTTGGCCAGGGCGGATGCGATCGGGAAGTATGTGCCGCCCCTCGACCCCGATGCGATCTTGAAGAAGCGCAAATCCTTGGCTTGCGCAGGAGGGGGGCCCAAGCCGCAAAGACACAGTATTAATGCCGACAAACCCAGCCTTGTGATCCACTGCATATAAGCCTCCCTGATTTTATTATGTCATCATAGGCAAACATGTTGATCTTCGGAATACAAAACTCCGCCCTTGGTTGGCCGGACCGCTGTGCTAGATTTCATGCCTGATTTACTTCCGGGAGAGAATTGACGTGACAGCCTCGACATACGTGCCGCCCGCATCCGGTGCCGGCGAATGGAGCAAGCGCGAGCCACGGGAACTGGGCTTTGATACAGTAAAAATGAAGGCAGCCATTGCGTTCGCCGAAGCCAGCGAAAGCTCGTGGCCACGCGACCTGGAGGATGCCGGCAGCGTCCCCGGGCTGACGCAGATCGAACCGGAACCGTGGAACCAGTTCCTGGGCCCCCTGAAACCGCGCGGCGGTCCGGCCGGATTGATCCTGCGGCACGGAGAGATCGCCGCGAGCTGGGGCGATCCCGGGCGGGTCGACATGACGTTTTCCATCGCCAAGAGTTATCTGAGCGTGCTTTGCGGCATCGCCGTCGGCGACGGCCTGATCAAGGACATCGATGCACCTGTCTCGGGCGATATCGATATTCCGGAATTTCAGGGCGCTCATAATGCCGCCATCACCTGGCGCCATCTGCTGACACAGACCAGTGAATGGTCCGGCACCCTGTTCGACAAACCCGACCAGGTCGATCATTACCGCGAGGTCGGCGCCGGATCGACCAACGAGCGCAAAGGCCAGGCGCGGCCGTTGCAGAACCCGGGAACGTTCTGGGAATACAACGATGTCCGGGTCAACGTGTTCTCATTGGCGCTGTTGCATGTCTTCAAGCGCCCCTTGCCGGAGGTATTGAAGGAACGGGTCATGGATCCGATCGGCGCATCCGACGGCTGGACGTGGCACGGCTATGAAAATTCCGGCGTTCTGGTCGACGACAAGCCGATGATTTCCGTCCCCGGCGGCACGCATTGGGGCGGCGGCATGTGGATCGATACGTTCGATCATGCGCGTTTCGGTCTGTTGATCGCGCGCAACGGCGCATGGGCAGGCAAGCAGATCCTCGACGCGGGGTGGGTGCGGCAGATGCACACCGCCATCGACATCTACAAGGTCTACGGCTTCCTGTGGTGGCTGAATACGGACCGTGCGTATTATCCGGATGCGCCGGCATCGAGCTTTTTCGCGCTCGGCGCCGGATCGAACCTGATCTGGATCGATCAGGAACTGGATATTGTCGGTGTATTCCGCTGGATCGAGCAGAGCGAGATCAACGGGCTGCTGGGCCGTGTCATGGCATCGCTCGACAACTAAGTTGGCATTCACATTTTGTAACATTCTCTAACAGCGGCGACATACGACGCTTACAAAGCGGTTTTATACCTTAAGCCAACGACGGGCGGGGCTTGTCGAATAAAGCTTGAGGGTGGAACCGTGATTCTAAGACGGCTTGCGATCATTTCAGTGTTTACGTTTGTCACCGGTATTGCCGGTTTGGCCGCGGCGCAACAGCGCGCGGTCCCGCTGCCTTTGGAAAAGCGTCAGGGGGCCGAGGTCAATATCCTCAACCTGACCCAGTCGAGCGGTGATAACGTCAATCTGGAAATCGTCAGCGCCTGCGTGCAGGGCACTGCCACCTTCAAGATTGTCAATCTCGGCGACAAGTGGCCACAACTTGGCAAGCTCAAGGTTTACCACATCCTTGAGGGACAGACGAAGGAGGTCTCCGCACGTCAGATGCGTTTTGCGCGCGGCCAGAAAGCGTCTTTCCGCATGAAAAATATCGGTGCGGCACACATCGGCCTGTTCGTGGAGCCATCCTGGTATAACCGGCCGTTCCAGTACGACGCCGAAGTCGCCTGCAAGTGAGTGCCGTGACGATGATCATATATTTCAATGCCAGCGATATCGACGGACGGGTGAGGGCGGCCGAATCCCTGACCTGTGCCGATGCGACCAACCGGGTTTCGGGAGAGACCCTCGCCGGTTCTGCGCTCAACGGGGGTTCCTGATTTCCCCCAGGGCGTCGGAGCTAACCCGGCGTTCCCGAGGAAAGGCCCGGCTTCGGCCGGGTCTTTCTGCGTCCGGGGGCGGGTAAAGGGTTTCAGCCCTCGGCGAGGGCGTAAAGCTTGTCCATGCTTTCGCGGGTCAGATTGCCGCCGGTCAGCGCGGCGACGGTATTCAAAGAGGTATCGACCTTGCCCGCCAGAAACGCCGCCGAGGCAACGACACCGGCGGCTTCACCCAGCAGCTTGGCGCGGGTCAGCAGCGTGACGAAGGCGCGGCCGATATCGTTTTCCGACACCAAAACGATATCGTCCATATAGGCTTCGAGATGCGCGAACGGCCGTTCGCCAGGACGCCGTGCCGACAGGCCGTCGGCGATGCTGTCCCAGTAATCGATGGCCGTCGGTTCGCCGGCCGCCCGCGAGACATAAGCCGCATTGGCGCGTTCGGGCTGCACGCCGATGACCTTGACGTCCGGGCGTATGTGCTTGACCGCGGCGGCGGTGCCGCCGGCGACGCCGCCGGACGAGACCGGGACCAGAACCTGCTGCACATCCGGCGCGTCCTCGCAGATTTCCATGCCGAGTGAGGCATGACCGGCGGTAATCCAGTATTCTTCCCAGGTGTCGATGGCGGTCATGCCGCGCTCGTTGGCAACTTGTCCGACCATCGGCTGACGGGCCAGGGCATCGTCGCAGAAGACGACATCGGCGCCGTGATCACGGGTCGCATCCACCTTGTAGGCGCTGGTTTCGTTCAGCATGACGACACAGATCGGTACGCCGAGAAGTCGGCCGGCGAATGCGAAAGCCTGGGCGAAATTACCGCTTGAGGTCAGAACGACGCCTTTCGCTTTCTCAGCGGCTGAAAGCCGGTCGAGCATGGTGAAAGCGGCGCGTATTTTATAGGCCCCGGTGACCTGCAGGTTCTCGCATTTGACAGAGAGTTTCTCTGCGCCGATTTCGCGACTGTCACGGGCTACGGGAAGGATCGGCGTACGGCGGACGGAAGGGTGCAGCCGCGCGCGGGCATCCTGAATATCTTCGAAGCTGACGAGAAGGGACATGGATTTAAGGTCTTTCGGGCTAGAAACCGAGCGCGAGGTTCTTGCTGTCGAGCCGGCCCATGGCGAGGAGAAGCTGATAGACGGCGAGGCGTTCGTCATAGAAGGCTGAGGTGTAGTTGATCTGCGCGTTGTTGACCTCGTTCTCGGCGTCGAGAACGTTGATCACGGTTTCTTTCCCGGCCTCGCGCAGTTTCTTGCGGCTTTCGAATACTTCCGATGCGATATTGACGGCGTTTTCAAGCAGTTCAAGGCGTTCGCGTGCGGTCAGAAGCGATTGCCAGGCGAGCTTGCTCTGCTCGACCACCTTGCGGACCGTGTACTCGTGCTGGTCCTTACTGGCATGATAATCGTAAGCCGCCTGCGCCATCGAGGCGCGGGTCGAGAACCCGGAGAAAAGCTCCCACGTGCTGGAGACAACGAGCGAGTAATCGCGCCGGGTGCCGAGCGTCGCGTTGTTGTGCTTCTCGTAGTTATAGGTGCCTTCCAGATCGACCGTCGGGAACAGCTCGGCACGGACTGTGCGACGGCGCTCTCGGGCGACTTCGACGGTGGTCCCGGAGTTACCGACGGCAGGATTTTCGACGATGGCGATATCGATCGATTTGGACAGTTCGCTCGGGATCAGGTCGATCGGCGGTTCGGGATCGAGCATTGCTTCGATATCCGGCGGATGGGCAAAGACCTGTGTATAGCGGCTGATGGCGTCTTCCAGCGCGCCTTCGAAATTGACGCGCCGTTCCTTGGCGATCTGCAGCCGGGACTTGGCCTGCAGCACATCGACCGCCACACCGGAGCCGCGCTGCACGCGTTCGTCTTCGAGATTGAGCTGGCGCTGGATGGTCGCTTCATTTTCGCGGGCGAGTTCGATCAGGCGGCGTTGGCGCAGCACATCTATATAGACCTGGATGCCTTCGAATATGGTGTTCTGCCGTGTGCCTTCGAAGGAAATCTGTGCCAATTCCCGGTTGAGCCGCGCCGTTCTTACCGCCGAGGCGTTAGCATAGCCGTTGAACAGATTCTGCGTCACGGTCAGCGATGCGGTATTGCGCGTGCGACCGTATGCGTCGCCTTCCGGTGCATTGTCGCTTCGCGCGGACGGGCTGTCGATATGTTCGTAACCGGCATCGCCCGTTAGCGAAACCGTCGGATAGAAATTGGCGATCGCTGACTTCACACCCTGACGGGATGACTGCAGGGATTTTTCGGCGGCCTTGATCTGCGGATGCTGGGTAATCAAGCCGGTCAGTTCAATCTCGATGGGATTGGCCATGCCCGGTACCGGAACCGCCGCCAGACAAGCGGCGGCAACGGATAGGCAAATTGTCAGCCGTTTAAATGGCAATGCCACGCTCCCAGAGTATCCCGACCGTTACAGGCCTGCATCGAACAGCCGGGTCTTGTTGAAAGACTGTTCGCCTGCAAAGCGATTCGCCTCAAAAATACCGGTTTGGCGTTCTGCATACAAGATTTTGCGTTAAAATCACCTAAATCATCACAAATTCTATCCGGCCCGGTTGGCCCGGTCTGCCTTTCCGCCGGTCAATCCGGCGTCCCGTACCCCCCGCCGCCCGGCGTTTTCAGAACGAAGGTGTCGCCCGGATTCATTTCCGTCTCGTCGTTACCGCGCAATTTGTCGATGCTGCCGTCGGCGCGGACCACGAAATTCTCGCCGCGCTCGCCGGCCTTGCCGCCTTTAAGACCGAACGGGTCTGTATGTCGGTGGCTGGACAGCACGGTGGCGGTCATTTTTTCCAGGAACCGCATGCTGCGGATCACGCCGTTGCCACCGTGATTCTTGCCGTCACCACCCGACCCCTTGCGAATCGAGAATTCCTCGACCCGGACCGGGAAGCGGTTTTCCAGCACTTCCGTGTCGGTCATCCGCGTATTGGTCATGTGCGAGTGCACGGCATCGCAGCCGTCGAAACCGTCACCCGCGCCGGTGCCGCCGCAGATGGTTTCATAGTTCTGATGGACGTCGTTGCCGTAGACAAAGTTGTTCATCGTGCCTTGCGACGATGCCAATACGCCGAGTGCGCCGTATAGCGTATCGGTGATGCACTGCGAGACCTCGGTGTTGCCGGCGATCACGGCCGCCGGGTATTCCGGGCTGATGATCGATTTTTTCGGCACCTTGATCTTGAGCGGTTTCAGGCAGCCTTCGTTCAAGGGGATCTCGTCATCCACCATCGTACGGAACACATACAACACCGCCGCTTTGCAGACCGCGAGCGGTGCATTGTAGTTGTGATTGCCTTGTGGCGAGGTGCCGGTGAAGTCGATCAGTGCCTCGCGCGCCTTGCGGTCGACGGTGATCTTGACCTGAATCTGATCGCCGTTGTCCATCGGATAGTTGAATTCGCAGTCGGCCAGCACATCGAGGACACGGCGGACGGATTCCTCGGCGTTGTCCTGCACATGGCCCATATAGGCATGCACAACGTCGAGACCGAAATGCGTGATCATCTTGCGCAGCTCGCGTACGCCGGTTTCGTTGGCGGCGATCTGCGCCGTCAGGTCGGCCATGTTCTGCATCGGATTGCGGCACGGATACTTGCCGGACTTCAGCAGTTCATAGGTTTCCTTCTCGCGGAGCCGGCCTTCCTCGACGAGAAGGAAGTTATCGATCAGCACACCTTCATCCTCGATATGCGTCGAATCCGGGGGTGCGGAGCCCGGTGTGCGCCCGCCGATGTCGGCCTGATGACCGCGCGAGCCGACATAGAACAGGATGTCCTTGCCGTTGTCGTCGAACACCGGCGTGATGACGGTGACGTCGGGCAGGTGCGTGCCGCCGTTGTACGGTGCGTTCAACGCATAGACGTTGCCCGGTTTGATCGTACCTGCGTTCTCGCGGATCACGGTCTTGATGCTTTCGCCCATGGATCCCAGATGGATCGGCATGTGCGGTGCGTTGGCGACCAGATTGCCTTCGATGTCAAAGATCGCGCACGAGAAATCGAGACGTTCCTTGATGTTCACGGAATACGCCGTATTGGCCAGCGTCGCACCCATCTGCTCGGCGATGGACATGAACAGGTTGTTGAAGATCTCCAGCATCACCGGGTCGGCTTCGGTGCCGACAGCATAGGTTTGCGGGCGTTCCTTGACGCGCTTCAAGATCAGATGGCCGCGTGTGTTCAGATACGCCTGCCAGCCGGGTTCGACGACCGTGGTCGCCGTGTCTTCGGTGATGATCGCCGGGCCTTCGACAGTATCCCCGGGCAGGAACGCTTCACGCGCGTAGATCGGTGTGTCGTGGTTTTCGCCGCCGGAATACATCCGCACGGTGTCGCGCGGGCGCATCGCAGCCGCATCGGGCATGGCGTCGATTTCCGGATCGATCATGCCTTCCGTGGCGCCGACAGCCTCGACGTCGAGCGCCTCGATGACCAACTTGCGGCCTTCGGGTACGAAGCCGAAGCGCTGGCGGTGCAGTTCTTCGAATTCCTTTGTCATCGTCACCGCGTCGGCGACGTTGACGACGAGGGCGCTGTCGGTGCCTTCGTAGCGCAAGTGCGCGCGGCGATGGTCCGTTATCTGCTTTTCCTCGATCCCCTGGGACCTGACTTCGGCGCGGGCATCGGCGGCCATGTTGTCGAGCAACGTTTGCAGGCGCCCGATCGCGTCGTCGTCGACCGGCTCGTTGACCGAGCGTTCACGAAGCGCACGGATATCGGCGAGACCCATGCCGTATGCCGACAGCACACCGGCGAACGGGTGTACGAAGACGGTCTTCATGCCGAGCGCATCGGCGACCAGACACGCGTGCTGTCCGCCGGCACCGCCAAAGCAGTTGAGTACGTAATGGGTGATGTCGTAGCCGCGCTGTACGGAAATCTGCTTGATCGCATTGGCCATGTTTTCGACGGCGATTGTCAGGAACCCTTCGGCGATGTCTTCGGGCGTGCGCCGGGCTTCGCCGGTTTCCGCTGCGATACGGTCGGCCAGCTCTTCGAATTTCGCCTTTACCACGTCACCATCAAGGCGTTCGTCGGCATTCGGGCCGAACACGCTTGGGAAGTACTGCGGTTGAATTTTGCCGAGCATGACGTTGCAATCGGTGACGGCCAACGGGCCGCCGCGGCGATAGGACGCAGGTCCTGGATTGGCGCCGGCGCTTTCCGGCCCGACGCGGAACCGCGCGCCGTCGAACATCAGGATCGACCCGCCGCCCGCGGCAACGGTATGGATATTCATCATCGGTGCCCGCATGCGCACCCCGGCGACGACGCTTTCGAGCGAGCGTTCGTATTCTCCGTCGAAGTGCGCGACATCGGTCGATGTGCCGCCCATGTCGAAGCCGATGATGTTGTCGAAGCCGGCGATCTGCGCCGTGCGGACCATGCCGACAACACCACCCGCAGGTCCAGACAGAATGGAATCCTTGCCCTGAAACAGCTTGGCGTCGGTCAGCCCGCCGTTCGATTGCATGAACATCAGGCGCGGGCCGTCGCCGCCTTCGGCTTCCAGATCCGCCGCGACGCGGTCGACGTAGCGCCGCAAAATCGGCGACAGATAGGCATCGACCACCGTGGTATCGCCGCGCGACACCAGTTTGATCAACGGGCTGACCTGATGCGACACTGAAATCTGGGTGAACCCGACGTCTCGTGCGATCTCGCCGGCGCGGATTTCGTGATCGTTGTGTTTGTATCCGTGCAGGAAGGCGATGGCGACGGATCGGATACCGCTTTCGAAAACCTTCTGCAGGCCGTCGCGCAACGCATCCTCGTCGAGCGGCGCCAGAATCTCGCCGTCGACCGCGACCCGTTCGTCCGCTTCGAGAACCTGCTCATAGACGAGTTCCGGCAGTTTGATGTTCATGTCGAACAGGCGCGGGCGGTTCTGATAACCGATCCTGAGCGCATCGCCGAAGCCCTTTGTGATGACCAGCGCCGTGCGGTCGCCCTTGCGCTCGAGAAGCGCATTGGTGGCAACCGTGGTGCCCATCTTGACCGCCTCGACCTTACCCGCCGGGATCGGTTCGCCCTTGGGGATCCCCAGCAGATCGCGGATGCCCTGCAGGGCCGCGTCTTCGTACTGTTCCGGGTTTTCCGAGAGCAGCTTGTGGGTCAGCAGTTCACCGTTCGGTTTGCGGGCTACGAGGTCGGTAAAGGTGCCGCCCCGGTCGATCCAGATCTGCCACATGGCAAGTCTCTCCTTGAGTTCGGGGCGCACTTCGGGCGTGCTTTCCCCTTAATAGGTTTAAAGTCAGTAGAACAGTTGCGGTAACCAGAGTGCGATTTCAGGGAAGGCCAATAACAGGCCGACCATCGCAAACATGGCGAGTACAAACGGCAGCGTGCCGATCATCACGTCGTTGAGGCCGCCCTGCTTGCGGATGCCCTGCACGACATACAGGTTGATGCCGATCGGCGGTGTGATAAGTGCCGCCTCCAGCAGTACCATCAGCAGAACGCCGAACCACACCGGATCGAAGCCGAGCTGCACGACAACCGGTGCAATCAGCGGCGCCGTGGTCAGCAGCATCGACAGCGTCTCCATGAAGCACCCGAGGATGATGTAGAACAACACGATCATGAACATGGTCTGCATCGGCGTCAGGCCGAGGCCGGTGACGAAATCCGCCAATGCCTGCGTCAGGCCGACTGCGGCCAGAATGAAGTTGAGGAAGATCGCCGCCAGAATAATCAGCATGATCATTGCGGTCGTGCGCATGGTGCCTTCGATGGCGCGCTTCAGCATTTCGACGGTCAGCGTGCGGTTCTGCGCGGCCAGGCCGAGCGACGCAATCACACCGAGCGATGCGCCTTCGGTCGGTGTCGCGACGCCAGCATAGATCGAGCCGACGACGACGACGAAAATACCGAGCGGCGGCAACAGACCGGAAAGGGAACGAACCTTCGCCGACCAATCCTGCGGCACCGGATCGCCGTCCCATTCGGGTTTGAAGAAACATGCGATGGCGATCGTCGTCATGAACAGGCCGGCCAGCAACAGACCCGGCAGGAATCCCGCCAGATACAGCTCCGGCACCGAGGTGTCGGTCAGCAGGCCGTAGATGATCAGGTTGATCGACGGCGGGATCAGGATACCGAGCGTGCCGCCCGCTGCGATTGTGCCGAGGAACAGGCGTTCGTTGTAGTTGTGCTTTTCCACTTCCGGCAGCGCCACGGTGCCGATGGTCGCCGCCGTCGCGACGCTGGAACCGGAGGTTGCCGCGAACAGCGCGCAGGCGCCGATGTTGGAATGCATCAGGCCGCCGGGGAGCCAGCCGAGCCATTGCACCATGCCTTCGTACATGCGCGCCGTGATACCGGAACGCAGCAGGATCTCGCCCATCAGGACGAACATCGGAATGGCGACAAGCAGGAATTCAATGCTGTTCTGCCAGAAGATGTCGCCGATCGCGAGATGCAGGGGCATGAACGAATGGAAATTCGACATGAACAGGCCGAGCCAGCCGAGAACGGCGGCAATCGGTACGCTGATAATGACCAGCGCCATCAGAAACAGGATTGCTTGTATCATCATGGCGGGGGTTCAGCTTTCTTCTTCAATTTGTTCGTCGAGGGACTTGATGCCGAACATCTGCTGAATGGCGGTCCAGTCCCGTTTGAAAAACGAGATCAGCGACGAAATGATCATGACGATCCCGGTGACGACGAACAGTAGAAGGCCGACGAACCAGGCCGTCTGCGGAATGGCGAGCGGGGTTTGCAGCGGTGAAATCGACCGCGACTGGTTGGCGTAGGTGTCGGCGAGCAGCAGAGAGGCGCGCCAGGACACATAGCCGATGAAAGAGATCAATAAAATATTGCCGACGATATCGAGCGTACAGCGCAGCCACTCGGGCAGGTGCTGGTACAGTGCATCGACGCGGATATTGGAGCGGTGTAATAGGGCATAGGTCAGCGAGAGGCTGGTGGCGATGCCGAAGGCGTAGCCGCTGAGTTCATCCGAACCGGCCATTGAGATGCCGAACAGTTTCCGCAGGATGACATCGACGGTGACGATCAACGCGGCCAGGATCAGAAGCGCACCGCCAAACCACACGAGGCGTAAGGCTATCCCGTCCAGGCCCTTTAAGGTCTTATCGAGAAAATTCATCAGTGAGCTCCCTGAAAAACCGTGGCCGGGGAGACTGAAATCTCCCCGGCCCCGATAAAGCGTTTCTTATTTCTTGGCGGTGATGCCGACAATCGGGCCGACGACCTTGTTCCAGGTCGTGACACATTCGGCGTCGCAACGGTCCGCCCAGTTCTTGACGACGACATCCTGAGCGATTTTCTTCTGCTTCTTGATGTCTTCGGCGGACGGCTCTACCAGCTTCATGCCGCCGACTGGACCCAGCGGGCATTCCTTGCCGGTCAGGCACTGAATGGCAAGCGCGTCTTCCTGGGCGGTTTCCGTCCACATGCGGTCGGTCAGCTTGTCGATTTCGCTCTGCAGGGTTTTCTGCTGATCGGCAGACAGACTGTTCCACGTCTTCAGGCTGATGGCGCCGAACGCGATGCCCCAACCCACGCGCATGGTGTAGGCGTGCGTTGCGGCCTGGTACCACTTGGCGTTATAGGCCGGCATGGTGCCGGTGATGCCGCAATCGACGACGCCTTTCTGCAGCGCCGGGATGACTTCCGCGAACGCCACGGTGACAGGCGTGCCACCGACGCCCTGCACGAAGTCGGCAAGCGAGGCGGTGTAGGTACGGACCTTCTTGCCTTTGAGATCGTCAATCGAATTAATCTCGGCGTTGCACCACAGGTTCTGGCTCGGGAACGGGTACAGCTGCATCAGCTTCGAGTCGTAGATTTCCTCGAACTTCTTGGCCATGATCGGCATGTAGGCATCGACGACCTTGCGCTCGGTTTTGATATCCTGCGCCAGCGACGACAGATCGACACCGTCGAACATGGCGTTTTCAGCCGACACGTAACCCATGACGCCGTGCGCATAGTTGAACACACCCTGCTTCAGAAGGCGCATGATTTCAAAGCCCTTAAGGCCAAGGTCGGTCTGCGGCTTGATTTCGCCCTTGATGGAGCCGCCGGACGCTTTGCCGATGACGTCGCTCCAGAACGGGCCTTCGTGTTTTTGGTAGTTGGTCAGATTGCCCCAGGTGCCGACGGCCTTGATGGTCACGTCGGCAGCCGATGCGGGCGTCGAGGCCGACATGGCCGCAATGCCGAATGCACAGGCAAGTCCAATTGATGTAAGACGTCTCATGACTATAAGTCTCCCTTAGTTTGAAGAATTTGGTATTTTCGAATCCGTGGCCCAGGCCGGAACATCTGTTACCAGCATTCTGCCAGGGGCATGGGTAATGCAGATCGACGGACGTGCCGATCTGACAGCATTTTGCGGCGTTACACCGCAGGCCCAGAAGACGGGAATTTCACCGTCTCTGAATTCAGTCTTGTCGCCCCAGTCGGGGGCGTCGATATCGCCAATGCCGATCTCGGCCGGGTCGCCCATGTGCACGGGCTGGCCGTGTGCATGCGGGAATCTTGAGCAGATCGCGCTTGCACGGATGGCATCCTTGATTTTCAGCGGACGCATGGAAACCACGGTGCCGCCGGAAAACGGACCCGCCCGCTCCGTTTCGATGTTGGTGACGTACATACCGACGGTCCTGTTCTCTTCGATATGACGCAGCCGGATTCCGTCGGCGATCAGCGCATCTTCAAAAGAGAACGAGCAGCCGATGGCGAACGCCACGTAATCGTCACGCCACATGTGGCGGATGTCGGCAACCTCGTCCTTCAGCTCACCGTCTTCATAAATCCGGTAGGCGGGCACGTCCGAGCGGATGTCGATATCGTTCCCAAGTGTGCGCATCATCGCGTCGCCGGTATCGGAAACTCCGATCAGCGGACAAGGTTGCGGATTGCGCTGGCAGTAACGCGCAAAATCGAGGGCATATTCGGCCGGCAGGATGACGACGTTGCCCTGCAGCATGCCCGGCGCGATCCCGGCGGTATGTCCGATGTATTCGCCGGCGCGGAAATGTTTGCGGGCTTCGGCTGCGCTCAGGCCGTCAAAGTCCGTATAATCCATGTACGTGTGAGTGCCCTGATTTAACCCGTGGGCTTCGGCAACGCTTCCCATTTATCCCCCGTGTATCCGGCTTTGAGCTCGCCGGATAATTAGTTGGCGCTATGGCAACCGATCTGGCAGTCCCTGTCGATAGTAATCTATGCAAAAAAGAGTGGAAAAAGTCGAATTTATATTTTTTAATGAAAGTTATAAAAAAAATTTATAAGCTAATAAAATCGAAATCCAGGGTAAAACAATTATGAATCTCAAACAGTTGGAAGCTTTTCTCTGGGTAGCGAAGCTGGGAAGTTTCTCGAAAACGGCAGAACGGTTGTTTACGACACAACCCGCCATCTCAAGCCGGATCGCAAATCTCGAGGCCGAGCTTCTTGTGCAATTATTCGATCGGGAAGGCGGAGAAGTGCGTCTCAGCGCAAAGGGTTTCGAGATGCTCGGACTGGCCGAGGATGCCCTTGGCGCTGTGCAGGCGATGCGCGATCTTGCCGGCGTGCCGGCGGAGATCAGCGGGATCCTGCGCCTCGGCGTTTCGGAGACCATTGTTCAGACCTGGCTGTCCGATCTGCTGGCGGAGTTGCGCGAAAATTACCCCGGGCTGGACGTCGAGATTTCCGTCGATGTGACGGCGACCCTCCGCAACGAACTGGTCGAACACGCCATCGACGTCGCGCTGCTGATGGGGCCGGTTTCGGAATACACCGTGACCAACACGCCGCTGAACAGTTTTCCGCTGATCTGGGCGATGCGCCCGCCGAGCGATATGAAACCGGGCCGTAAAGGCAAACTGCGCATGACGCTCAAGGAAATGCGGGAATACCCGATCCTGACGTTCCCCAGAAACACCCGGCCGTATTTCGAAATATCCGAAGCGATGCGGGCCAGAACCGGCGAAGTGCCGCGGCTGTTTCCCTCAACCTCGCTGTCGGCATGCCAGCGCATGGTCGAGCGCGGCGTCGGTATCGGCTCGCTGCCCCGGGTGTTTGCTGAGAACGCCCTGAATGACGGGCGCCTGATCGAGATAGAGAGCGACTGGTATCCGACGGCGCTGAACTTCACGGCATCCTATATCGCTGACCCCTCGCGTCCAATCCTGGCCCGTGTTGCCGAGATGGCGCAGACGATTTCGGCTGCCGGCACGGCACAGGCTTGACGCAACGGCGGCGCGGTTTCACTTTATCGCCCTCACGAGGGAGATATTTATCAATGAACGCCAATACCCGCCGTCTTGTCTATTTCGATACCTGGGCGCATCCGGTCGCCGTGGAAATCCTGGAAAACGCGCCCGGAATCGAATTGATCCGTCTCGATCAGGATGAAGACGAGGCCAGGGTCTTCGAGGTCATGCAGGGCGCACACGGCTATCAGATGCTGGCCAAGACGGAAATGCAGCCGCGCTGGCGGCCGGACCGGGCGTTCATGGAAAAGTGTCCGAACCTGCTGGCGATCTCGTCCCTCGGTGCCGGTTACGATGCCTGCGACGATGCGGCGGCGACGGACATGGGCATCATGGTGATGAACAATTCGGGTGCCAATTCCGACAGCGTCGCACAGCACGCCATCGGCATGCTGCTGGCGCTCGGCAAGAACATGATCCGCCATGACCGCATGATGCGTAAGGCCCCGGGTCTCGACCGCATGGCCTATCCGGGCCTCGAAGCGACCGGCAAGACGCTGGGGATCATCGGTCTCGGTAACATCGGCCGGCGCACGGCGAAGATCGCCCGCCACGCGCTGGATATGAACGTCATTGCCTATGATCCGTATATTTCCGATGCCGACTTTACCGAGCGAAACGCCGAAAAGGCCGATTTCGAAACCGTTTTCAGGACGTCCGACTTTATCTCCGTGCACTGCCCGCTGACCGCTGAAACGCGCGGGATGATCGGCGCCGAAGCCTTCGCGATGATGAAGCCGGAGGCGTATTTCATCACCACGGCCAGGCATTTCGTGCATGACGAGGCGGCATTGGTCGAAGCCCTCGCCAAGGGGCAGATGAACGGCGCCGGCGTCGATGTGTTCGATGACGAGCCGCCAGGCCCCGGCCACCCGCTGATGCAGTTCGAAAACGTCCTGATGACACCGCATGCGGCGGGGATCACCGACGTCTGCAATTACAAGATGGCGAAGTGGGGGGCCGAGCAGTGGGTCGAAGTTCTGGGCGGCAAGCGCGCGCCGCGTCTCGTCAATCCGTCATGCTGGGATGCGTATGTCGAGCGGCACACGCGGATCATCGGGCATGCGCCCGTGGGATGAATGCGGGCATGCGCCCGTGGGATGAATGCGGGCATGCGCCCGTGGGATGAATGCGGGCATGCGCCCGTGGGATGATGCGGGGCCTGAGGGGGAAGGCAGCGTTGGCCGATAGCGACGCCGATAAACGTGCAGCGGAACGTTATTTCGTCGACGCCCCGATTGAGGGCCGTGTCGGCGAGCAGCCGTTCGTCGGCCGGCTCCATGATATCTCATCCACCGGCGCCGCCATTACCGGCGTTGCGGATGTCGTCTTCGAGAACGATCAGTTCGTGCAACTGCACATGGCCGGCATGGGCCAGCAGTGCGGCTATGTAAGGCGCCGTATCCCGGATGGGTTCGCTTTGCAGTTCGACGCGAACCAGGACGATGAAAAACGTGAACGCGAGGTCGCGGAAATGCTTCGTGTCCTGGGGCCGCGCGGCTTGCAGGGGTGAGCGATCGGCCGGACAGATGCCACGCGGGCAACGCCTATCCGGCTCTCGCGGGAATTTAGAAAAGAACTTCGAGGCTGTTCGTGACCAGGCTCAGGATACCGTAGCCGATAACACAGACGCCGACACTCGTGCCAAGGGCGGCACCGACAGTTTCGTTTATGATTTCTTTCATTCGTAACTTCATAATTGCCTCCTGTATCTTGGAGCCGTGCTCGTTCTGAACACGATCTCTATCTGGACGTTAACCATTAAAGGTGAAGGCGGGCCTGCTGTCTGTGACCAACCGCACAGGGTCCGGATATAAAAATTAACCTTGTCAGCGGCACATGTTCTTGACGGTCTTCCACTCGTAACTGCTCATTGCCCGGCCCATGCCTTGCGAAAGGCGGGTGATGTCGCGCCGACGCTCATCGCCGCCCGGATGCGTATTCAGAAACGACGGCACCACCCCGGCCATGGGGTCTTCCTTGCCCATCCCGGCGACGAAGTCGGCCAGTGGCAGCGCCGTCAGGCCGAGCTGATTGAGCGCGGTGACGGCGAGGAAATCCGACGCCGCCTCGGCATCGCGGCTGTAGCCGTTTTCGATCAGCCCCGATGCCAGCCCGCCCAGTGCGGCGCCGCCGAAGACATCGCCGACGACAAGGCTGATCATCAGCGCCGCCCCGGTCTGCTTGATCGATACCTGCAGCGGGTCACGGCGCACGACGTGGGCGATTTCATGCGCCAGCACGCCGATTACAGCGTCCGCGTTTTCGGCCTTGTCCAGAAGCCCCGAAAGGATAATGACCTCACCGCCGGGCAGGGTCAGGGCATTGACGACGGGAAAGCGCACCACCGTGACACGGACCGGGAACGGGCTTTCCATCAAGGTCGCCAGTTCGTTGGCGCGGGTGTCGAGGATCGCTTGCGCATCGGGGTGGTGGCAGACAAGCGGCGTGCCGTTCTCTCGCAACTGGCCGAATATATTCAGAAGATGATCGCGGGCCTCGGCGCCGATGCGCTGTTCCAGTGCGGCTGGGACAATCCGGACAATGGCGCTCGACGCGGCCGGCAGCAGATAGATAAATATCCCGGTAATCGAGGCAAGCGCGAGAATGCCCGCCGCCACCCACGTCGGCCATTTGACGGCGCCGGCATCGCGCCTGGTCAGGTTTGCGCAATGCGCCGTCAGCCATGCACCGTCGTCATCGGCGGGCAGGGTGATGCGGGCATCGGTGCCGGCATTTCTGAGCCGGAGCGGCGGCGTGCGGTGCGCCGGGTCGGCATAGCGGATATCCGTGAGCGACCAGCGCGCGAGTTCACCGCCGGCTTCGTTGGCGATGACGAGCGTGTCGGCGTCGATCCTGGCGGCGGCCTTGTGTCGCTGCGCCGTCTTGCCGTCGTTGAATGAAATGGCGTGGGTCAAAATCAGAATCCCCCGATGTCCAGCGCATCGGCCAGCCCCTCGCCGGTGCGCGGGCCCCGGTCCGCTATCTGTGCAGCGTTCTCAAGCACATGCGGATCGGTTACGGCGGTGGTCTTCACGGTCTGCTTGATGAGCTCGAACTTGAAAACCAGCGCCCAGACGAAGGGCGCGATCAGCAGCAGCATCACGAATACAATGACATACAAGCCAACCACGGCTGAAGCCGCTGATGCTTGCAGCCCGTCCCCCGGCAAATGGCTGATGCCGCTGTAAATGGTTATACCGAAAGTGCCTGAAACCGCTGCCAGTGCGAGCACGAATATCAAGATGGTCAGAGCGGCAAACCAGAAAAGCCGTTTGAACGGCAAGCCGGAATGAAAGCGGGCCTCACCCAGGCGTATCCCGGAAATCTGGAATCTGGCCTGGCGGATGGCGTAATGGAAATACGCTATTATCGACAGCAGCCCGAGGCCGGCAAAGACAAACATGATCGTTTTAAAAAGCCCGTTTTGATCTTCCCTGAGCGCGCGGGCGATTTCGGCCGGCTCGAAGCCGAAATTGTATAAGAACGTTATAAGCGTGGCGATGTAGAGCAGGCCGATGACGAACACCGGCGACCACGCAGCAAACAGGGCCTTGGCATTCCCCTCGAAGCGGAACGCCTGATCGCCGAGCCGGGTATGGCGTATCTGATAGCGCCACAAATCTATTTTCATCCACGGATACGCGGCGCCCAGCGTCAGCGCCGTCAGGACCGACCAGCCCGCCGAAAGCTTGAGATATGCCCAGGTCGATCCGTCGAGGCCGAACCTGACCCCGCGCCACATCGTGCGGCTCATGCGATAGCGCCACATGCGGTAAAAGCCGATCTGCAGCAGGGCAAAGAGGACGATGTAATAGGCGACCTCGAGGGCGATCTCCAGTTCCGGATGCGCGGGCGGCACCACGGCGCCGATGGCGCTGTAGATCAGACCCAGCGGAAACAGCACGGCGATGACGATCAGAAAGCCGACGAAAAGCTCGCCGCCGGTGCCGGTGTATTCCAGCGGGTCGTCGAGGAAGGTTACATTGCGCCAGAAAAAACGGCGGATTTTGGTTTTCGCCCAGAACCGGTAGATACCGATTGTCAGCAGTGTCAGCAGTGTATTGATCGCCAGCAGCCTTGCGAACGCAGGCCGCGTGCCGTTGAAAGCGAACGCGTGCGTTTCCGCATCGGCCGGGTCGTGAACCTTCTTGAATTGATTCTCCGGGGCTTGATCCATGGGCCGGGACGGTCTCCACTTGCGGCGGCGTTGAGAACGGCGTATCTGCGCGATCTGCAATCGATGCACGAAATCGTCTGTGACGGCAAGGTGGGGGAGAGGTTTTGGGGTTACTGAATTCGGTATTGGCGTTTCTGGGACGCTATGCGCCCCAGGCGATGGCGGCAGGGGTGTTCGTCGGTCTGCTGCTGCCCGATCTTGCACACACCCTGCGCCCGCTTTTGGCTGCTGCCGTGTGGGGATTGCTGTATCTGGCGATGCTCAGGATCGAATGGCTGGCCCTGGTCGAGCGGATGCGCCGCCCAATGATGGTTCTGGCCCTGCTGGTGTGGATGCTGGTGATCTCGCCGGTGGCAATGGCGCTGATCCTGATGACGGTCGAACTGCGTCCCGGCCTGGAAGCGGCGATGATTTTGACGGCGGCATCGTCGTCGCTGTTCTCGACCCCGGCGCTCGGCGTGATGTTCGGTCTCGACGGAGCGCTGCTTCTGCTGGTTCTAGTCGCCGCGACCCTGCTTGTGCCGATTACCCTGCCGATTGCGGCGCTGACTCTTATGGGATTCGACATGGGTGCCGACCCGATGATGATGATGGTGCGGATGGTCGTGCTGGTGATTTCCGCGGCCGTCATGGCCGGCATCACGCGCAAGGTGATCGGCGAGGGACGTGTCGCGCGAGCCGCACCGCTGATGGACGGACTGTCGGTGCTTTTGCTGATCGGTTTTGCCGTCGGCATCATGGCCGGCGTCACCGAAAGGCTGATCGGCGATCCGGCGGACATCGCCTATGTCGCGGCGCTGTCGTTCGCGGTTTATATCGGTATGATGGTGCTGGGCTCGGTGGTATTCCTGATTGCCATACCGGCTGCCGGACGGCGCGGCGCACTTAGTGCCGGGTTTATATCGGGAACACGTAATCTTGCCATAATTCTGGCGGTTTTGCCGGCCAGTGTGGATTCCGACCTGCCGCTCTTTTTTGCGGTCGGACAGTTTCCTATCTACATAATGCCGATTATTCTAAAGCCGGTATTCCGGCGGTTGCTGCGCTGAGACGAAACGCTTCAGGCACAGGACACGGAGAGAGGATGTTGCGAACTTGGAAATTCTGGCGCCGGGTGGCTTTGATTTTCGTTCTCGTCGTGGCGGGTTCCGCCCTGACGGCGTTGGACCGGCATAGCGTGCACGCCGACTGGCGCACCGCTTCGCGCGAGCCGACCGGCATCGCGCCCGACCCCGCGATCCAGCGCGAGGCCATCATTCAGGTGTATGGCGCCAGGGCTTATAACTGGCGCGGCTATTTCGGTATTCACACGTGGATCGCCGTGAAACGGACCGATGCCGAACGCTTCACGGTTTACGAGGTCATGGGCTGGCGGGCGCGCCGGGGTGGCGATGCGGTGGCGGTTTCCGAACGCGCCCCCGATGGCCGCTGGTTCGGCGCCGCGCCATCGATCCTGGCCGATATTCGCGGCAGCGACGTCGATGCCCTGATCGGCAAAATCGAAGCGGCGGTGAAGACCTATCCGTATAACGGGACCTACACCATCTGGCCGGGCCCGAATTCCAACACCTTCGTTGCGCACGTTGCGCGCGCGGTGCCGGAACTGCGGCTCGATCTGCCGCCGACCGCCATCGGCAAGGATTACATTCCGGGCGGCAAACTGTTCGCCGAAGCACCGAGCGGCACCGGCTATCAGGTGTCCCTGTTCGGCCTGCTGGGTGTGCTCGCCGCCAGGGAAGAGGGCTTCGAGGTGAATATTCTCGGCCTTACCTTCGGTGTCGATCTGGCCGAACCGGCGCTCAAGCTGCCGCTGGCCGGGCGTATCGGCAACAACAACATGAGCGGGGGATAAGCGCTTATCATGAGTGTATGGGGCAAGGTTATCGGGGGCGTCGCCGGGTTTGCCGTCGGCGGTCCGATCGGTGCCGTGATCGGTGCCGTCGCGGGGCATCATGTCGTCGACAAGAAAAAGCAATCCGGTTCGCTCAACCAGGATGACAAGCAGGTCGCCTTCACGACTGCGGTAATTGTGCTGTCGGCAAAGATGGCCAAGGCCGATGGCCATGTCACCCGTGACGAGGTCAACGCCTTCAAGCAGCTGTTTCATATCGAGCCCGAGGACATGCCGACGGTCGCCAGCATCTTCGACGAGGCGAAAGGCACGTCGGAAGGGTTCGAGCCGTTCGCTGAGCAGATCGGTGAGATGTTCCGGGGCGACTGGCGGGTGCTCGAAGAGATCATCGGCGCGCTGTTCCATATCGCCAAGGCCGACGGCAAAATCCATCCCGGCGAAGTGCAGTATCTACGCCAGGTGGCCCTGCTGTTCGGATTTTCCGATCGCGATTTCGACCGCCTTCAGACGATTTACCTCGGCGGCTGGAAGGGCGAGGGTGGGCGCTCGGTCCGGGCCGACGACGCCTTTGAGATCCTCAACGTTTCCAAGGATGCCAGCGACGCAGACATTAAAAAAGCGTACCGCAATCTGGTCCGTGAGAACCATCCGGACACGCTGATGGCCAAGGGCATGCCCGAGGAATTCATCGAGCTGGCCAACGAGAAACTGGCCAAGATCAACGATGCCTATGACCGCATCAAGAAAGCGCGCGGGTTCAACTGAGATTCAACAAAGCTTCTGTCCCGAAGGGCGAGGTGGTGACTAAGAAGGAAAGCCCATGCCGCTGATCGGCGTCCTCGCCGCGCTTGCGACCGTGACCTTGTGGGGCTGCAATTTCGTTGCCGTCAAAATCGCGGTGACGGCGGTGCCGCCCTATTTCGTCACGTCCATGCGGTTCGCCCTGCTGGCGATCCTGCTGGCGCCGTTTCTTCGCGTGCCGAAGGCGCGCGCCAGGGATATCGCCGGGTATGCGCTGATCATGGGGGTCGGCCACTTTTCGATCATGTTCTATGCGATCCAGTTTCTCGATATCTCGACGACCGGGATCGTGTTGCAGTTGGGGACGCCGTTCGTCGTGCTGCTGGCGTGGCTGATGCTGGGCGAGACGTTCGGCGTCTGGCGCATGGGGGGCATGGCGCTGGCGTTCACCGGGATCGTCATCCTGATCGGGGTGCCGACGGCCGGTGTCGATGTGCCGTCGCTGCTGGTTCTGGTCGTCGCCGCCTTTATGTGGGCCTACGGCTCGATCCGCGCCAAGCAGATCACCGGCGTGTCGACGTTCAGTCTGATTGCCTGGATGGGGCTGATCGTCGCGCCGGTGGCGCTCGGTCTCTCCTTTGCCTTCGAGGCCGATCAGGTCGCTCGCCTGACAGCGGCGCCGCCTGCGTTCTGGTACGGTCTGGCATACATGACGCTGGCCAGCTCGATCGCCGGGTATGGCCTGTGGTACTGGCTGTTGAACCGCTATGACGTGACGGCGGTGGCGCCTTATAATCTGCTGGTGCCGCTGATCGCGGTCGCCAGCGGCGTGACGATCATGGGTGACGAACTGACGCTGACCAAGCTGATCGGCGGCGGCATGATCCTCGGCGGGGTGGCGTTGATCACGGTCCGCCAGATCGTGCTGGCGCGCCGCCGGCGGATGACGGCAAGCCTTGAGGGGCCGCCGGCATGAGGCAGGATTACGCATCGCCGAATTACAACAGCCGCGACGGTGTCGCGCCCGACATGCTGGTATTGCACTACACCGGTATGAAGAACTGTGGGGATGCGCTGGAAAAGCTCTGCGATCCCGAAGCCGAGGTCAGCGCGCATTACCTGATCGACGAAGACGGCACGGTGTATCAACTGGTCGACGAAGCCGCGCGCGCCTGGCATGCCGGTGTCGCATCGTGGCGCGGCGGCAGCAATATCAACAGCCGTTCGATCGGCATCGAACTGGTTAACCCGGGCCATGAATTCGGCTACCGCGCCTTCCCCGAAGCACAGATGCAGGCCCTTATGCCGCTATGCCGCGACATCGTCGCGCGCCACGCTATTGCGGCCCGCAATGTCGTCGGTCATTCCGACGTCGCGCCGTTGCGCAAAACCGATCCCGGTGAGCTGTTCGACTGGGCAAGGCTGGCGGCCGAAGGCATCGGGCTGTGGCCGGATATGACCGCCGACCCGTGCGACGCAGCAGCGGCACCGGCCCTGCTGACCGAGATCGGCTACGATACCGCCGATGAAACCGCCGCGCTCACGGCGTTCCAGCGGCACTTCGCCCCGCATCGCCTCGACGGTGAGCCGGACCGGGAAACCCTGCGCGCACTTGCCGCCGTGCATGCACTTATATAATGTCCGCGGGCCAGACGGTTGGATGACCGCTCTTCGCTGTCCGAAAGGTGCGGAGGGAGGAAAGTCCGGGCTCCACGGGGATACGGTGCCGGGTAACGCCCGGCGAGGGCGACCTTAGGGAAAGTGCCACAGAAAGCAAACCGCCCGCATTTATGCGGGTAAGGGTGAAAGGGTGCGGTAAGAGCGCACCGCTCGTTCGGCAACGCGCGAGGCATGGTAAACCCCACCGGGAGCAAAACCGAATAGGGACGATGGTGCTTCGGCACAGGCGCATCCCCGCGCTATCGTCCGGGTAGGTTGCGCGAGGCGTCCGGCAACGGGCGTCCCAGATGAATGGTCATCCAACGCCTTCGGGCGCGGACAGAACCCGGCTTACAGACCGTCTGGCTATTTCTTTTTTTATCTTGAGTTTCCGCATGTGCGGGAATGACGAAACACTTTGAATATTTATATCGTCATCCCCGCGAAAGCGGGGACCCAGCGATATCAGGCCATAGATCCTGCCAGCACCATGTTTGTCAGTTTCTGGATTCCGGCCTGCGCCGGAATGACAGACGATGTTTGGTTCTCGTCACCCCGGCGAAGGCCGGGGTCCAGACAGGCAGACTTCGTGCGAGGGAATGACGAATTTTTATCCGCGCGCTAAAGCCGCCCCGAAAAGACCCAAATCCACCCATCATTTTGACACCGAAGGTTGCGACAAAGACACGCTGGAAAGCGCGGAAATCCTTGCGTTGCGTTAACCATAAGGCAACAGAACCCATTGACGCCCATAAAAACCCATGATATCCCAAATTATCCCATAAAGGGTAAGTGCGGCCAAATAGGCGGCGCGTCCCGGGGGGTGACGGCAGAAGCCGTTTATAACGCGTTGGAATTAAGGAGCCCTAAATGGGCGTCTTTACGGGAACACAGACGAATAAAGTCGATAAAAAGGGCCGGGTTTCGGTGCCGAAGACTTTTCGCGCGCTTTTCGAGGGCGAAGGCTTTCAGGGCGTTTTCGTGTTTCCGTCGTTTCGTCAGCCTGCGCTCGAGGCCTGCGCCGAGAGCTTCATGGAGCGAATCGTCGACAGTCTGGAAGACCTGCCGATGTTCTCCGACGAGCAGGACGACCTGTCGATCATCGTCGAAAGCGCACAGCGCCTGTCCTTCGACACCGAAGGGCGGATCATCATTCCCGAGGACTTCCTGGGCGAGGTCGGGATCAAGGACGAGATCACCTTTGTCGGTCGCGGCCGCACGTTCCAGATGTGGGCGCCCGGGACCTATAAGGACACCCGCAAGCCCGCTTTCGAGCGCGCGCGGACGTGCGGCCTCACCCTCAAACTGCGCCGTCCTTCGCAAGCCGGTAACGGCGGGGAGGGCTGAGCGATGACGGAAAAACATATCCCCGTCCTGCTGGATGACGTGGTCGACGTTCTGGCACCGCGCGACGGGGCCGTTTACGTGGATGCGACATTTGGTGCCGGCGGTTACTCGCGTGCATTACTGGAAGCCGCCGACTGCACCGTCTGGGGTATCGATCGCGATCCCGAAGCGGCTGCCGCCGGCAACGAGATGGCGGCAAATTACGGCCAGCGCCTGACGGTCCTGAAGGGGCGTTTCGGCGACATGCGTGAACTGCTGGCCGGTGTCGGCGTCACGCAGGTCGACGGCATCGCGCTCGACCTTGGTGTTTCCTCCATGCAGATCGACGAACCGGGCCGGGGCTTTTCGTTCCGCTTCGACGGGCCACTCGACATGCGCATGGAAAAGGAAGGCCTGAGCGCGGCGGACGCCGTCAACCGCCTCGCCGAGAAGGAACTGGCGGACATTATCTATCGCTACGGCGAAGAGCGCGCATCCAGGAAGATCGCCCGCGCCATCGTCGAACTACGCGAACAATCGCCGATCACCCGCACCGGCCAGTTGGCCGAACTGGTGCGCCGTGTGGTCCGGCGTTCAAAGGATGGCATCGATCCGGCCACGCGCACGTTTCAGGCGCTCCGGATCTACGTCAACGAGGAGCTGGCCGAGCTGGACCGCGGCCTGGCTGCCGCCGCCGCGCTGTTGCGCGAGGGTGGCCGTCTGGCCGCGGTCTCGTTCCACTCGCTGGAGGATCGGCGTCTGAAGACGTTCTTTCAGGAGCGGAGCGGTTCTGGCCCGCAGCCGTCCCGTCACATGCCGATGAGCAGCGACGCGGGCGACAACGTTTTCGATGTGCCGGAACGCCGCGGCAGGGTGCCGTCGGACGACGAGATTCGGCGCAATCCGCGCGCCCGTTCGGCGCGGTTGCGCTGGGGTGTCCGCACATCGGCGCCGCTTTCGGAAGCGGCATGAGGGGGCAGACATGATCATCAAACGCTCCACGCTTATGTTGCTGTTGCTGGCCGCCGCGGCCAGCGTGTCGCTGTTCGTCATCAAGTACCGGGTCCAGGACCTGGACGACCAGATGCGCGATCTCAGCCGTGAAATCGTCTCGACGCAGGAAAACATTCACGTCCTCAAATCCGAGTGGGCGCACCTCAATCAGCCGGCGCGGCTGCGTCTGCTGGCCGGCAAATATCTGGAAGTCGGGCCGCTGGATGCGGAACGCATCGGCGGTGCCGAGCGCCTTCTGGATACGCTGCCCGAACGCGCCGAAGAGGCTGCCAAAGATGGGGAAATCACCAAGGTGGAGGGCGTGCAATGACCACCCGCCAACTGCCACCCGCGAGTGAACACCGCCGCATCGAAGGTTTCGGTAAACAGGCGATCGAGACCGGCCGCAACCGGCTTCTGGTGACCGCCGCCGTAATCGCGCTGGCGTTTGGCGGCATCGGCGCGCGCCTGATCGATCTCGCGGTGATCGGCGGAAACGAACGCGATGACCGCGCGACCCTGACGACACAGCCGCCGCCGCTCGTCAGCCGGGCCGACATCGTCGACCGGAACGGCGTGGTGCTGGCATCCAGCCTGCCGACGGCATCGCTTTATGCCGATCCGAAGGATGTGATCGATCCCGAGGAAGCGGCGAAAAAGATCGCTTCCGTATTTCCTGAAATCGAAACAGAGAAGCTGGCCAAACAACTTGCCGGCAAGGGCCGCTTCGTGTGGATCAAGCGCAACCTGTCGCCGGAACAGCAACTCGCCGCCAACCGCCTCGGTCTTCCGGGTTTCGACTTTATCGCCGAAGAGCGCCGCATCTATCCGCATGGACCTTTGAGCGCACATGTGCTGGGCGCCACCGATATCGACGGCAACGGAATTGCCGGCATCGAAGCCTATTTCGATCAGCGCCTGCGCCAGAGCGAAAAGCCGCTGGCGTTGTCGCTCGATGTTCGTGTGCAGTCGATCCTGCGCGCCGAGCTTTCGGCGGCAGTGTCCGAATTCAAGGCGCTCGGCGGTGCCGGTGTCGTCTATGACGTGCGGACCGGCGAAACCGTGGCGCTGGTATCGCTGCCCGATTTCGATCCCAACGACCGTTCGACCTATCAGGGCGAGGCGCGTTTCAACCGCGCCACCAAGGGCGTCTATGAAATGGGCTCGACCTTCAAGCTGTTCACCGCGGCGATGGCGCTGGACAGCGGCACCGTCGATATGAAGGGCGGCTATGACGCGACCCAGCCGATCAAGATCGCACGCTTCACCATTTCCGATTTCCACGCCGAGAAGCGCTGGCTCAGCGTGCCCGAGATCATTGTGCACTCGTCGAACATCGGTGCCGCCAAGATGGCCGTCGACGTCGGCGGTGCTGGGCAGCAGGCGTATTTGCGCAAATTCGGCCTGCTGCGCGAAGCAGCACTAGAGCTTCCCGAGATCGGCCGCCCGCTGGTGCCCGGCACGTGGCGCGAGATCAACACCATGACGATTTCATACGGGCACGGGATTGCCGTCAGCCCGGTGCAATTGACGGCGGCCATCGGCTCGCTGGTCAACGGCGGCGTGCTGCGCCCGGCGACGCTTTTGCGCCATGACGATACGGTGCCGGTCGCCGGCGAGACTATTCTGTCGCACGAAACATCCGACAAGATGCGTCAACTGATGCGTCTGGTCGTGGCCAAGGGGACGGGCCGCAAGGCCGAGGCGCCGGGTTATTTCGTCGGCGGCAAGACCGGCACGGCGGAGAAACAGTTCGGCGGACGCTATCGCAAGAAGGCGCTGATGTCGTCGTTCGTCGGTGCATTTCCCATACAGGATCCGCGCTATGTGGTGTTCGTCATGCTCGATGAGCCGGTCGGCAACAAGCGTACCTTCAATTACGCCACCGGCGGCTGGGTCGCGGCGCCCGTGGTCGGGCGGGTCGTTTCGCAAATCGGGCCGCTTCTGGGAATCGCGCCTGATATGACCGGCGACGAACCGCTGCACCTGCCGCTGATCGATGATGAACGGCGCAAGGCACCGAAGATCGCGGCGAGAACCGGGCTGGTTAAAAAGGCTTCCGTCTCGTCGGGCGTGATCCGGCCGTCCGGGGCGTTGAAGCCGCCGGCGTCGACGCCGACCCAGACACCGAAGCAGGTCCCGGCGGGGTCTGTGCCGAAGCAACGTGCCGAACCGCCACCGGACGAAACGCCGGACGAACGAATTGCCCGAAAGACCCGTGAAGCGCTGGAGCAGGCCTTTGCGGCTCAATGATTTATGGCCGAATGACAATTGGGATGAAGACACTTTGAACGCCATGGACGACGCACTCAGCCGTATCGAGATCACAGGCGTGACCTGCGATTCGCGGCGTGTCGAGCCGGGCTTCGTGTTCGCCGCCCTGCCGGGATCGAAAACCGACGGTCTGCGGTTCATCGACGAAGCGGTGCAGCGCGGCGCCGCCGCGATCATCGTGCCGATGGGCGAGAGCGCGTTGCCGTCACTTGATATTCCCGTTGTTCGCGCGTTCGACCCGCGCCGCCGTTATGCACAGCTGGCGGCCGCGTTCCATGGCGCACAGCCAGGGCATATCGCCGCCGTGACCGGCACCAACGGCAAGACTTCCGTCGCCTGGTTTGCGCGTCAGCTGCTGAATGCCGCCGGTCTGCCGGCTGCCAGCGCCGGGACGCTCGGCATGCTGGGGACGTCCGCCAACGGGGATGTGCTGGCCGAAGTGCCGGGCGCGTTGACGACGCCGGACCCGTCGGACCTGCATCGCGATCTGAAAACGCTGAAACAATCGGGCGTCGATCATCTGGTGCTCGAAGCATCGAGCCACGGTCTCGATCAACGCAGATTGGACGGGGTCCGCGTTCGCGCCTCGGCGTTTACCAATCTGAGTCGCGATCATCTGGATTATCACCGCACCGAGGACGCCTATCTGACCGCCAAGCTGCGCCTGTTCGACACCCTGACCGTCGAAGGCGGACAGGCCGTGGTCAACATGGATGCCCGCTTTGCCGAGGCATTCGCCAGTGCCGCGCAACGCCGCGGTCTTGAAGTGATCGGTGTCGGCACGGCAGAAACCTGTCCGTTCCGCATTCTCGATGTGCGGCCGGCGGCGACGGGTCTCGATCTTGATTTTCAAATCGAAGGCGTGCGTTACGACATGCAGTTGCCGCTGATCGGGGCTTTCCAGGCCTCCAACGCCCTCGTGGCGCTGGCGTTGGTATCTGCGTTGGGTGTCGATCCGTCGCGCACGGTGGCGGGGCTGGCGCATCTGCAGGCAGCCCCCGGGCGCATGCAGTTCTGTGGTGCGCATGACAGCGGTGCCGGTGTTTATGTCGATTACGCACATACCCCGGATGCGCTGGAAACGGTCCTCAAGGCGGTGCGCCCGCATGCCTCTGGTCGCGTGCATTTGGTGTTCGGCTGCGGCGGTGACCGTGATCCCGGCAAGCGCCCCGAGATGGGCAGTGCCGCGTTGCGCTATGCCGACGTGGTGATCGTCACCGACGACAATCCGCGCAGCGAAGATGCAGCGGAAATCCGCAGACAGGCAATAGCCGGCGCGGCCGGGGCGACGGAAATCGGTGACCGCCACGAAGCCATTCGCGCGGCCGTTTCCAATCTGCAGAAGGGCGACGTTTTGGTCGTCGCGGGCAAGGGACACGAGCAGGGCCAGATCGTCGGCGATCAGGTACTGCCGTTCGATGACGTCAAGGAAGTGCAGAGCGCGCTCGGAACCGGCGAGAGAGGCGTATGAACATGGCAGACAACGCCCGCGACCCGCTGTGGACGGCCAAGGACGCTGCCGAGGCAACCGGTGGCAAGGTGGAATTCGATTGGGTCGCAAACGGCGTGTCCATCGATTCCCGGTCTTTGGAGCCGGGCGACCTTTTCACTGCCCTCAAGGGGCCGAATCACGATGGACATGATCATGTCGCCGACGCGCTCGCCAAAGGGGCGGCGGCGGCCATGGTCGAACATCGCTTCGAATCAGATCTGCCGGGCAAGCAGCTTTTGTCGGTCAGGGACACGGCGCAGGGATTGCGCGATCTGGCAGCGGCGGCGCGCAATCGCAGCGGCGCCAAAATCTGTGCCATCACCGGCAGTGTCGGCAAGACCGGCACCAAGGAAATGCTCGCCGCCGCCCTTGCCGCGCAGGGCAAGGTCACGGCGACGGCGGGCAACCTCAACAATCATTACGGCCTGCCGTTGTCGCTGGCGCGTATGCCGCTCGACAGCAATTACGGCGTCTTCGAAATGGGCATGAACCATGCCGGTGAAATCTCGCCGCTGTCGAAGATCGCCCGGCCGCACGTGGCAATCATCACCACCGTGGCGCCGGTGCATATTGAATATTTCGAAAACGTCGAAGGCATCGCCGAGGCCAAGGCGGAAGTGTTCGACGGTCTGGTCGAAGGCGGCGCCGCGGTATTGAGCCGCGATAATCCGCATTTCGATCAGCTTGCGGAAAAGGCACGTGACGCCGGCGCCAAGATGGTCTGGGGCTTCGGTATACATTCGTTCTCCAACGCCCGGCTTCTGGCGTATGAACCGGATGCCAACGGCGCCCGGGTCGAGGCGACCGTCGGCTCGCAGCATATGAAGTACCGCATCGCCATGCGCGGCAAGCACTGGGCGTTGAATTCGATCGCCGTGCTGGCGGCGGCAAGCTCGCTCGGCGCGGATCTGGACATTGCCGCCGGGGCTTTGGCCGGTGTCTTGCCGAGCCGCGGGCGCGGACAGTTTTTCCAGGTCGCCCTTGCGGACGGCACGCTCGGCGTCATCGACGAAACATACAATGCAAGCCCGGTCGCCGTGCGCGCCGCATTCGATGTGCTGGCGGCGACAAGGCCCGGCCGGGGTGGACGCCGCGTCGTGGTGCTGGGGGACATGCTGGAACTGGGCCCGCATGCTATCGAAGCGCACATGGGGCTGGTCGAGGATATCAAAAAGCTCGACTTCGATCTGGTTTTCGCCTGCGGACAGTATATGTCCGACATCCTCGACGAACTGCCCAAGGACCTGCACGGCGGCCGTGCCGGCACATCGGCGCAACTGGCGAAAATGGTCACTGCCAAAATCCGCGCCGGAGACCTTGTTCTGGTCAAGGGATCGGCGGGCGCACACATGTCGAAAGTCATCGATGAAATCCGTGCCATGGGTGACGTCACCTCCGGCGAAGGGGGTGCCTGAGCGTGCTGTTTCATATTCTTTACCCGCTTGCCGAACAATTCAGCGCCCTGAATGTATTCCGCTACATCACGTTCCGTACCGGCGGCGCGATGATGACGGCACTGATCGTCAGCTTCCTGTTCGGGCCGGTGATGATCGAGTTGTTGCGCGCGCGTCAGGGACAGGGCCAGCCGATCCGCGACGACGGGCCGGAAAGCCATTTGCTGACCAAGAAGGGTACGCCGACCATGGGCGGCGTGCTGATTCTGTTTGCGGTTTGCAGCGCGACGCTGCTGTGGGCCGACCTGACCAATCCCTATATCTGGGCAGTGCTGGGCGTGACCGTCGGTTTCGGCGTGATCGGATTCCTCGACGATTTTCTCAAGGTCTCGAAGCGCAACACCAAGGGTCTGTCCGGCAAGCTCAAGCTGGCCATGCAGCTGGCGATTTCGGCGGTCGCCGCGTTCTGGGTGCTGAGCCATCTTCCGGCCGGATTGCAGACGACCCTCGCCGTGCCGTTCTTCAAGGACCTGCTGATCAATCTCAGCTGGATGTTCGTTATGTTCGCGATTTTCGTCATGGTCGGCTCGTCGAATGCGGTCAACCTGACGGACGGGCTGGACGGCCTCGCCATCGTGCCGGTGATGATTGCCGCCGCGGTGTTCGGCATGATCGCGTATCTGTCGGGCAACACCATCTTCTCGAACTATCTGCAAATTCATTATGTGCCGGGCGCCGGCGAGCTTGCCGTATTGTGCGGCGGGCTGGTCGGCAGTGCGCTCGGGTTTCTGTGGTTCAATGCGCCACCGGCCAAGGTCTTCATGGGCGACACAGGATCGTTGGCGCTTGGCGGCGCGCTTGGCGCGGTCAGCGTCGTCACCAAGCATGAACTGGTGCTGGCCATTGTCGGCGGTCTTTTCGTGCTCGAGACGGTTTCCGTGATCGTACAGGTGGTGTCATTCAAGCTGACCGGCAAGCGGGTCTTTGCGATGGCGCCGCTGCATCATCATTTCGAAAAAAAGGGCTGGGCGGAATCGACCATCGTTATCCGCTTCTGGATCATCGCCTCAATCCTGGCGCTGGCCGGTCTGGCCACACTGAAGTTGAGGTAAGCCGTACATGATTGAAGTGTTCCCGTTCGATGGTTTGCCGACCCCGGTTCTGGGGCTGGGCCGCAGTGGCCTGGCGGCGGCGCGTGCGCTTTATCGCGGCGGCGCCGAGGTCTGGGCCTGGGACGACAACGAGGACTCTCGCAACCGTGCCGCCGAGGAAGAAGGCATCGAGATCGTCGATCTTGCGACCATCGACTGGCGCGAGGTGACGTCTCTGATCCTCAGTCCCGGCATTCCGCATACCCATCCGAAACCGCACCCGATTGTCCGCATGGCGCGAGACGCGGGCTGCGAGATCATCGGCGACGTTGAACTGCTGGCGCGCACGCAGCGTGACGCCGCCTATGTCGGCATCACCGGCACCAACGGCAAGTCGACGACGACGGCACTGATCGGGCATATCTTTCAGGTTTCCGGCCGGGAAGCGGAAATCGGCGGCAACCTCGGGATGCCGGCCTGCGCGCTGGAACCGTTGGGACCGGACGGGACCTATATCCTCGAGATGTCGTCGTATCAGCTGGAACTGACGTTCTCGATCACCTTCGATGTTGGCGTTTTGCTGAACATCAGTGCCGATCATCTGGAGCGGCACGGCGGGATGGACGGTTACATCGCCGCCAAGCGGCAGATTTTCCATCGTCAGACCAAGCCGCGAACAGCGGTCATCGGTATCGATGACGATTTCAGCCGGAGAATCTACGAAGAGCTTTACGAGGCCGACGAGCAGCTCGTCGTCGGTATTTCCGCCAAGGAGCGGGTGCACGGCGGCGTTTATGTCATCGACGGCATCCTGCATGACGACACCGAAGGCAAGGAAACGCCGGTCATGGACCTGAAGACGGTGGCCAGTCTGCAAGGCGTGCACAACTGGCAGAACGCGGCCGCCGCCTATGCAGCGTGCAAGATGACCGGGATTGCGCCGCACGCGGTGATGGCCTGCATCAACAGCTATCCGGGCCTCGTGCACCGCCAGGAGCCGGTCCAGATCGTCGACGGCGTCGGCTTCGTCAACGATTCCAAGGCCACCAATGGCGATGCGGCTGCCCGCGCGTTGGCGTGTTACGACGATATTTACTGGATCGCCGGTGGCCGGCCCAAGGAAGGCGGGCTCATGGCTTGCGCCCCGTATCTCGATCGGGTCCGCAAGGCGTTTCTCGTCGGCGAGGCCGCATTGCAGTTTTCCCAGGAACTCGACGGCAAGGTGCCGTTCGTCATGTCCGGTGACATCGAAACCGCGACCCGCGATGCATTTCAGGAAGCCAGGAAATCGGGCCTGCCGGGCGCCGTGGTGCTGCTGTCGCCGGCATGTGCCTCGTTCGACCAGTTCTCCGATTTCGAAGCGCGCGGCGACGCGTTCAAGGACGTCGTCGAGGCGCTGCCCGGCGAACACATGGATCCGTTCGAGGAACCGGGCGTGTTCCCGGGATCGCGGGGTGCCGCATGAGTGCGCTGCATCGTACCGATACCAGTCTGCTCGGCAAATGGTGGTGGACCGTCGACCGCTGGACCCTTGCCGCCGTCGCGCTGCTGTTGGCGTTCGGCGCGGTGATGACGCTCGCCGCTTCGCCCGCCGTGGCCGAGCGCATCGACGTCGGATCGTTTCATTTTATCAAGCGCCAGGCGGTTTTTTTAAGCCTTGCCGCATTAACCATCTTTGGTGTTTCGCTGATGTCGCTGAAGGGGGTTCGCAGGCTCGCCATCCTGTGTACGCTGTCTTCGCTGTTCCTGATGCTGCTGACGCTTTTCTTCGGCGCCGAGATCAAGGGCGCGACGCGCTGGCTGTCGATTGCCGGGTTTTCGCTGCAGCCGTCGGAATTCGTCAAGCCGGGGATTGCCGTGGTGGCTGCCTGGCTGTTCGCGCGCCAGCGCATGGATGAACGCTTCCCCGGTTTCCAGATGTCCATCGCCGTCTATCTGGTGACGGTGGCGATCCTTTTGATGCAGCCGGATGTCGGCATGACCATCGTCGTTTCCGTGGTCTGGGGCACGCAGTTCTTCGTTGCAGGCCTGCCGCTGATTTTCGTCGCTATGATTGCCGTTCTGTTTATCGGCGCCGGGATCGGCGCGTACTTTACTTTCGATCACGTGCAGCTTCGTGTGGACAGGTTTTTCGGTCCGGATGCGGATATCGGCTATCAGGCTTCGCGCGCGATCGAGGCTTTTCAGCGCGGCGGTATCGCCGGCCGCGGACCGGGCGAGGGCCGGGTCAAGGAAGTGCTGCCCGATGCGCATGCCGACTTCATCTTTGCCGTGACCGGCGAGGAATTCGGTCTGCTGGCCTGCCTGATCCTGGTCGGCCTGTTCGCCTTCGTCGTGCTGCGCGGTTTCGGGCGGGTCATGAAACGCGACGACCTGTTCGTTCTGCTTGCCGTCACCGGCCTGCTGTCGCAGTTCGCCGTGCAGGCGCTGATCAACATGGCATCGAGTGTTAGCCTGATCCCGCCGAAGGGCATGACGCTGCCGTTCATTTCCTACGGCGGCTCGTCGACGCTGGCGCTCGCCGTCGGCATGGGGATGGTGCTGGCGCTGACCCGCGAACGGCCAGAGACGGGAGGTGGCGGATATGACCGCTGATCGCCTGATCGTTCTCGCCGCCGGCGGTACCGGCGGGCATGTCTTCCCGGCGGAAGCACTGGCGCGCGAACTGATCGGGCGCGGCCATCGTCTGGCGCTGCTGACCGACCGCCGGGGCGATGCCTATGGCGGCGCGCTGGGCGAAATCGAGACGCATCAGATACGGGCCGGCGGCATTGCCGGCAAGGGACCGCTGGCGAAAATCCGCAGCATCGCCGAGCTTGGCCTGGGGACGTTGCAGGCGCGCGGGCTTTTGAAACAGATGCAGCCAAGCGCCGTCGTCGGTTTCGGCGGCTATGCTTCGATCCCGACCATGATGGCGGCAAGCCTGGCCGGGATGCCGACGGTCCTGCACGAACAGAACGCCATTCTCGGCCGCGCCAACCGGCTGCTTGCCGATCGCGCCAAGGCCATCGCCGTATCGTTCCCGGAAAGCCGGGGCATTCCGCAAAGATCGCACGGCAAGGTGACGCATACCGGCATGCCGGTCCGCAGCCGTGTGCTGGCGGTGCGTGACACGCCGTATCCGAGTTTCACCGACGGCCGGCCGTTCAACATTCTGGTGCTGGGCGGCTCGCAGGGCGCGCGCATCCTGAGCGAGGTGATTCCGCAGGCCGTCTCCAAGCTGACGGACCAACTCAAGGGCCGCCTGCATATTACCCAGCAGTGCCGCCCCGAAGACCTTGAAGAAGTGCGCGGTACTTACAAGCGGCTCGGGATCGATGCCGTGCTGGACAGTTTCTTCGACGACGTGCCGGAACGGCTGGCGGCGGCGCATCTGGTGATCGCGCGGTCCGGCGCCTCTACGGTCGCCGAACTGCTGGCGGTCGGCAGGCCGGCGCTGTTGGTGCCGTACCGCTATGCCATCGACGATCATCAGTCCTTGAATGCGCACGCGGTCGACGAGATCGGCGCGGGCTGGCTGATCCCCGAGACCGACTTTACCGAAGACAGCCTGGCTTCAAGACTGCAATCCATGTTCGGCATGCCGATGGTTCTGGAAAAAGCCGCCGCGGCGGCACGCCAGGCCGGGCGCCCCGATGCCACGGAACGGCTGGCGACACTGGTCGAAGAAACATTGCGCGGCGAAAACGGCAGAGACGAAAGGGCCGCGGCATGAGATCGATCCCCCTGAACATCGGCACGCTTCATTTCGTCGGCATCGGCGGCATCGGCATGAGCGGAATCGCCGAAATCCTCAAGAATCTCGGCTACACCGTGCAGGGTTCCGACATCGCCGAGAGCGCCAACGTCAAGCGGCTGCGCGATCTGGGTATTCATGTCGCCATCGGCCACGCGGCGGAAAACATTGCCGACGCCTCGGTCGTCGTCATTTCGTCGGCGGTCAAGGCCGACAACCCGGAAGTTCGTGCCGCACGGGAAAAACTGATCCCGGTGGTGCGCCGTGCGGAAATGCTGGGCGAGTTGATGCGGCTCAAATGGTCGATCGCCATCGGCGGTACGCACGGCAAGACAACGACCACATCCCTGATCGCCGCAGTGCTGGAAGCCGCAGACATGGACCCGACCGTGATCAACGGCGGTATCATCAATGCATGGGGCAGCAATGCCCGGCTCGGCGACGGCGAATGGATGGTCTGCGAGGCCGACGAGTCCGACGGCACGTTCCTGAAACTGCCCGCTGCGATTGCCGTCGTCACCAACATCGACCCCGAGCACTTGGACCATTACGGCAGCTTCGATGCGCTGAGAAAGGCGTTCGTCGATTTCGTCGAGAACATTCCGTTTTACGGGTTCGCGGCGCTGTGTATCGACCACGCCGAAGTCCAGGCGATGATCCCGCGCGTATCGGACCGCCGCATCGTCACCTACGGTTTCAGCCCGCAGGCCGATGTTCGCGCCGCCAACGTCACGATCGATCCCGACGGCACCACCTTCGACGTGACGATTTCGGATCGTAAAACCGGGGAAAGCCGGGAAATCAAAAGCCTCAATCTCGCCATGCACGGGCTGCACAACGTGCTGAATGCGCTGGCGGCAGTGGCCATCGGCTCGGAAATGGGGCTCGCCGACGATGTGCTGAACAAGGCGCTGAGCGGTTTCGAGGGCGTCAAACGCCGCTTCACGCATACCGGCACCGTCGACGGCATCACCATCATCGACGATTACGGCCATCACCCGGTCGAGATTGCCGCGGTTCTGAAAGCGGCCCGCGAAGTCGCCGAAAACCAGGTCATCGCCGTTGTGCAGCCGCACCGCTATACACGGCTCCGCGATCTGTTCGAGGATTTCTGCACCTGCTTCAACGCCGCCGATGCGGTGATCGTGACCGAAGTCTATCCGGCGGGCGAATCGCCGATCGAGGGCGTCAACCGGGATTCACTCGTCGCCGGTCTGCGTGAACGCGGGCACCGGACCGTGATCGCACTGGAAAATTCAAGCTCGCTGGCCGAGACCGTAAATGCCATCGCCGGTGCCGGTGATTACGTGGTGTGCCTGGGGGCGGGCAGTATTTCGGCGTGGGCCAATGCGCTGCCGGAAGAACTGGAACATCTGCGCGGCAAGGGGCGGGAGGCGGCGAATGATGGCGGCTGAGCGCAATACCCCGCATCTGATCGATCGCATGCCCGTCGTGCGCGGACGGCTGCGCGCCAACGAGCCGATGGCGCGCTATACCTGGTTCAGGGTCGGCGGCCCGGCCGAGGTACTGTTCGAGCCGGCTGATTTCGCCGATCTGGAAACCTTCCTGTCGCATAAGCCTGCGGATTGCCCGCTGACCGTGATCGGCGGCACATCGAACATTCTCGTTCGCGACGGCGGTATTCCGGGCATCGTCATTCGTCTCGGCAAGGCCTTTGCCAGCATCGAAATCGAGGGGAACCGCATCCACGCCGGGGCCGCGGCGGCGGATATGAATGTCGCGCGCCGCGCCGCCGAGGCCGGCCTGACCGGGCTGGAGTTCCTGGTCGGCATTCCCGGCACCGTCGGCGGTGCACTGCGCATGAACGCAGGCGCGTACGGCGTCGAAATCTGCGATGTCTTTGAAACTGCGACGGCGCTGGATGCCGACGGCAGGATCCGAACTCTGGATGCGGCGGCAATGGGCTTTACCTACCGCCATGCCGATGTGCCCGAAGACTTGATCTTCACTGGTGCGGTGTTCAACGCGACACCCGGCGACG